>NZ_CP022957.1:3945974-4292965 GCF_002269385.1 Maribacter cobaltidurans | reverse complement strand
AAATTTTGTATATTCATAATGTCCGATTAAATAATCGATATCATATTTTTCCGCTAAATAGCGCACCAACCAAATATTCGCCTTTACCTGTGCCTTGGTCAATGGTTGGTTCTTGTCCCCTCCTACATTTTCCACCCCAATGGCACAATGGTTTAATCCGATGACATGTCTGGCCATAGTCGTTTCCGGTAATAATCTGTAAATCGTGCCATCGCGATCTACCATAAATTGGGAAGATACGTTCAACGCTCCGGCCGAATTAATATCGGGCCTGGAATTAGGTAAGGTGGGAGGGTCGAATGCTTCAAAGGATTCTTCAAAAGTGGATATTACCGTCCAATGCAAAACAATCATTTTAGGTTCGATTTCCGGAGAATCTTTTATCAGACCATATCTTTCCGATAGATATTCCAACGTCAATATCTTCCGTTCTTCATCAAAGGTAATGGGTTGGTCAACAATGGAATTGACAGCACCGCAAGAGCTTAGAGCTATCAATAGAACAAGCACCAATATTCTTTTCATTTTTTGCTGTCGCTTAGAGAGTCCATTTCTTTTTTTACCGCATATTTTATTTCAATCTTCCGTCTGCCCCATTCCTTGGCCTTACTCCTATCCTCTCCCATATAGATGTCAATTCGGTTTCTCCATCTTGGATGCATTTTATCCTTCACGATATAAATACCCTCAAAAGTATCAATTTTAACCAAGGTATTATGCCTGAGCCCTTTTCTAATTAAATCGCGTGATACGGCAATCCATTTGACCCCAGGCTTTATAGAATCTCCCCAGGCCGTTATCTCCGGATGCTCATAGGATGTTTGACCCGGAAAGGAATTGTAGGCCGTTGCGGTGACCGTAAGGGGTACCCATTCATACATAGGATCCAGCTTTTTAGGTTCGCTGCACCCATGACTTATTATAATAAACAACAGAAAACATATAAATCGATACATCACTGCTAAATGAGATTCAATATAGTAATAATCCGAATATTTTTTGGGCCTCTTCAATTGAAGGTGTTTTAGTCTATGAATTATCTTCCTTTTGCCTATTTTAGAGGTAATAATTCTTCTATGAAAAAAATAAAATGGACCTTGGCCGTCTTATTGGTCGGTCTGCTCCTTGCAGGTTATTTCAATTATCCCAAACTTAATCTGATTTCTGGTTACGCCAGTAAAAACTTGGCTTCCAATGTATTCTTGGCACATCGGGATGCTTATTTGGTGAATACCATTGACCACGATATGCCTTTGATAAAATTGGCCAAAGGGGAAGTACAAACCGAAAGTAAATCGGCTACTGCCTCCGTATTTGGACTCATGGAGCGAAAAGCGGTATATAAGGAGGGTTTGGGTGCCGTACTGACCAATGAAACTTACGCTGCCCATAATTTTTCCCTCATACCCCATAGAATCCAAAAAATAGATACGTTGCAGTTTCCATTTGGTAATCAAGGAATTGTGGATACCCTTTTGCCCGATGTGGACTATGATAAACTGGGGTATGTTCTCACCACGGCCATGAACGATTCCTTGCAAAAGACAAGAAGTTTATTGGTCGTTTACAAGGATCAAATCATTGGGGAAAAGTACAGCAAAGGCTTTACAAAGGATACCCGAATCTTGGGCTGGTCAATGACAAAGAGTATTCTGGCCACGTTGTATGGCATTTTACAGTATGAGGGCAAAATAAATATGGAGTATAAGCCTTTTCCCGAGGTTTTGAATATCACCGAGGGACCCAAAAAGGATATAACGCTGAACCATTTGCTTCGGATGCAAAGCGGTCTGGCATGGGACGAGGATTATTTTAAGATATCAGATGTGACCAAAATGCTTTTTCTGGATTCCGATATGTCGAAGGCCCAAGCCCTCAATGACATTATTGCCAAACCTACTGAAATTTGGAACTATTCCTCAGGGACAAGCAACCTACTCTCCGGGATTTTAAGAAAACAGTTCGATACACATCAGGAATATCTGGACTTTCCCTATGCCAAATTAATTGATAGAATCGGTATGAATTCCATGCTCCTGGAAACCGATTTGGAGGGAAATTATGTGGGTTCTTCTTATGGATGGGCCACTACACGGGATTGGGCAAAATTTGGCCTTCTCTACCTACATAAGGGCAATTGGAACGGTGATCAGGTTTTCTCAGAGGATTGGGTAGGCTACATTTCAAAACCCACAGTAAACTCAAATGGTACCTACGGTGCACATTTTTGGTTAAACGAAAAAGGAAAGTATGCAGATGTGCCGAGGGACCTTTATTCTGCCAATGGATTTCAGGGACAACGTGTGTTCATCATTCCTTCAAAGGAAGTAGTTATCGTAAGAACGGGCCTTGAAGAACAATCCGATGAGCAATTCAACACCTTGATACGGGATATCCTGGAAACCCTTAAATAAGCCTATTTTTCCAAAAATAATGTAGGTTTTTTCCTCTAGCCTACAATTTTTTCCAAGTTGACCACAATTCTGCCTTGGGAGACAACAATAGTTTCGTCAAAATGCACATCCTACCTACTTTTACAGTGTTACAAAAACGAATTAATTTTTTTCATTTTCATATAGTGTTCTCGTAAAAGAGTCTGGTCTTGGTTGATCGGGCTCTTTTTAGTTTGTAACCAATAATCCGTTCGTCCATAACTTCAAAGAAAATCCGATTTTTGGAAATAAGTTCTGAATCAAGGAAGCCAATTGTCCTTACCAAAATTAGGTTTTCGCTTTTCCAAAAAGGCGTTCCTTCCTTCTTTGGCTTCATCCGTCATATAAGCCAAACGGGTAGCCTCCCCGGCAAATACCTGTTGTCCAACCATACCGTCATCGGTCAGGTTCATGGCAAATTTTAGCATTTTAATAGACGTAGGGGATTTTTGAAGAACTTCCTGTGCCCATTCATAGGCGGTATCCTCCAACTCGGAATGGGTTACCACGGCATTAACCATACCCATCTCAAAAGCTTCCTGGGCGGAATAGTTTCGGCCTAAAAAGAAAATTTCACGCGCCTTTTTCTGTCCTACCATTTTGGCCAAATAGGCAGATCCATAGCCTCCGTCAAAACTCGTCACGTCCGCATCCGTCTGTTTAAAAATGGCGTGTTCCTTACTGGCAAGGGTCATATCACATACCACATGAAGGCTGTGACCGCCACCAACGGCCCAACCCGGAACCACGGCGATAACGACCTTGGGCATAAAACGAATCATACGTTGAACCTCAAGAATGTTCAGCCGATGTTGTCCATCTTGACCTACATATCCCTTATGCCCCCGCGCCTTTTGGTCTCCTCCACTGCAAAATGACCAAATACCATCTTTGGTCGAAGGCCCTTCAGCGGAAAGTAGCACTACTCCAATGGATGTATCTTCCTGCGCATCATAAAAGGCTTTAATCAGTTCACTCGTCGTGTTTGGCCTAAAGGCATTTCTAACATCAGGTCGGTTAAAAGCAATTCTAGCTACGCCATCACTCTTTTTATAGGTTATATCTTCAAATTCCAGGGCAGTACGCCAGTTGGGTGATTTCATCTTGTAATCTTTAAATTTTGAGCTATAAAGATAAATGTTCCTTTTCAAGTCTACCAAGAACTGGGCAAATGAGTTAGCTTCTACAGGTTATTAGTCTATAAATATTCATTTTTTGTTTTAAGTTTATACCGCCTGTATTTCATAAGTATGAAGAAAACACTCTACGAAATAATAAAATCAATTCGAACCTTTTTATCTGAAAAGTTTCATCAGGAAGATTCGAGGTTGCCTTATTTTATTACCGTTATAGTTTCTTTGATAATTGTTGTTGGGGGTATCAATCTATTTATTGAATTAACGGAAACCTTGAAAACCGAGATGCTGGCCAGTTATGATACGGCAATTACCGATTACGTACTATCTTTTCGAAATCCTATGCTCACCAAGTACTTTGTTTTTGTCACCGATATTGGTGATGTCAATGGCTATCTTATAGTTTTGACACTTTTTGCCATTATTTCTTGGTTTGTTTTAAAACGATGGAAATATGTCCTGCAAGCCACTATTGTTTTAGCCTTGGCTACCGTTTCCAATATGGCCTTAAAGCGATTTATAGACCGTGCGAGACCGGGTATAGAACACTTGGTTTCGGTAAAGACCTTAAGCTACCCGAGCGGGCATGCTATGAGTGCCATGGCGTTCTTTGGCTTTTTAATTTATTTGATTTCCAAACTCGATATTCACAGGGCATTAAAATACTTTTTGATTTTAATTTTCGGCCTTTTAATTCTAAGTATTGGAATTAGTAGAATTTATTTAGGCGTACACTTTCCTTCCGATATTGCCGGTGGATTTATAGCAGGTTTTATCTGGGTGGTATTTTGCGTACTCGTTTTTGATTTGATCGAATTGTTTAGGAAGGATCCTAATGTGAGCTAAGGCTTTCTTGAATTATAATTCAACCTTTAATAAAGTTAAACATTATCAACTCATGATTGCAAAGGTCAAGGAATTGAGAAAGGAACTTCATCAACACCCAGAATGTTCCGGTGCGGAAATTGAAACTGCAAGTCGCATAAAATCCTTTATTTCCAAATATCACCCTACCAAAATTTTGGACAACCTTGGAGGTAATGGACTGGCTGCTATTTATGAGTATTCCGATCAAGGACCTACCATTGCAATTCGTTGTGAATTGGACGCGTTGCCCATTGTAGAGAAGAATCGGTTTGCACATCGATCTAGAAATAATGGAGTGTCCCACAAATGTGGACATGACGGACATATGGCCATTGTTGCGGGTCTTATATTTTGGATCAAAGAACAGAATTTCATATCCGGAAAAATTGTGTTACTGTTTCAACCCGCGGAAGAAACGGGCAAGGGAGCTGCAAAAGTACTTGCAGATAGTAGATTCAGTGAATTAAAAATTGACTATATATTCGCCTTGCACAATATTCCAGGTGTTCCATTGCATACCATAATCTACACAAAACAGGGGTTTTCTGCCGAAGTGCAAAGCCTAGCCGTATATTTAAAAGGGAAGGAGTCACATGCTTCGGAACCTGAAAATGGTATAAATCCTTCCACCGCAATTGCAGAAATCACTACCAAGTTGAAAGAATTAGGCTTGGACGACCCCAACGAAGATAATTTTGCTATTCTCACACCGATTCATATTCTTATGGGACAAAAATCCTATGGGATTTCACCAGCCAATGGGGAAATACATTATACGATTAGAACATGGAGTCCGGAACGGATGCAGAAATTAAAATTGGAAATAGAGAATGTTTGTAAGCAGATATGCCATTCCAATTCCCTAGAATATAAAATTGATTGGTTTGAATATTTCCCTGCTTCTATTAATAATGATCACTGCAATACTCTTGTTCAAAGTGCCATTAAAAATAATAAACTAAAGGCCATAGCACGAACATATCCCTTTAGATTTGGTGAGGACTTTGGATGGTATTCCCGATCCTATAAAGTTGCCATGTTTGGTTTAGGGGCGGGAATGCATACACCCGCTTTGCATCATTCAGATTATGATTTCCCGGATGAGCTTTTAACCACCGGAATGGATATGTTCAAGGCGATTATTGCTGAGACACTAAATTCTTCAAACTAGTTACTCGGTTTTTTGTTCTTCTCTTCAATCCATTTGGACATAAACTTGGTACTTTGTAGGGTGTGGTGTTCCAAAAGTCGCCCCATAAAATTTTGGGTGCGATGTGGTTCCAAATCCTCTATAAGTTCTATTATTCGAGCCATTAGAAGCTTTTCCAATTGAGGTTTGTGGTACAGCTTATTGACAATATTCAAGCCGTTGTTTTGGGCCTTTTGCCATACCGTTTTATCGGTATAGAGTTGTATGGCCTTTTCTACAAAAACATGCTCATCATCGGTAACAAAACCATTCCATTCCATAGTCCCGTGCATTCCTTCCGCACCTATTTGTGTAGTGACACTGGGAGTTCCGTATCGCATGGCATCCACAAGTTTACCTTTTATTCCTGCTCCAAACCTCAATGGAGCCAAACATACCCGGGCAATACTAAGAACCTCGGACACTTTTCTGGCCTTACCTCGCACATAGAAACCATTTTTTGGCTGGTGCAGTTGTAATATGGATTCTGGAAGATAGGCTCCATAGATGTAGCATTTTGCATTAGATAAGCGTTCATGAATCTTTGGCCAAATATCCCGTTTTAGGTACTTTATGGCATCCACATTGGGATGGTGTTTCCCTCCGCCTATGAAAATAAAATCGCTTCTTGTGTCAAAGTCCGGCCAATCAACATCCTTGGGAATTTCATCGAACATAAAGGGAAGGTACCACAGTAATGAGGAATCTATTTTTAGTACTTGCTGTAACAACTCCATCTCATGAGTTGAAATAATCAGGGATACATCTGATCGAAGAATACTGGCGACCTCCCTCTTCGTTTTATCGCTTTGCATCCATAGTTCATTGGAAAATAAGACTTTATTCTTCTGGCACTGTTCTCGCATGTCTCGCAGGGAGTGCAAGTCTTCGGTATCCAGAATCCTTAAAGCCTTGGGACAGTGTTCCGCTACCCGCCAACCGAATTGTTCTTCCGTCAAAAAACGGTCGAACAGCACTACATTCGGGTCCAAATCTTTTATGAATTCATCAAATGACGAACTGTTCAATGAAACATGTTGACATGTAATTCCCAACGCTTCCAAATCTTCCGAAGCATCTGTTTTTGATGCCGAGGAAACGAAAATAGTCTCAAAATCATACTCTTGAAACATTTCAAGTAATTGCATCATGCGTACCCCCGCAGCCGTGGCGGTGGGTTCCGGCCACGTAAGTCCAATAACCAAAAGTTTTTTGGATTGCATGTTTACTTCAATTTAAGGGAAGACAAAGATTCATTCTGTTGGAACATATCCAATATCATCCATAACCACTACTCCTTTTGGGGTTTGGTCAAACACAAAGCGTATTTTAGAAACCGATTTTGGGTCAAATTCAGTTTGCTTCTGTTTGAACAAGGATATGGGAAAATGGAAGGTCTGCAGCTGTACTTCCCACTCGTCCCCTATCATTTCCTTGTCAAGGGACTTTAACTTGGTGAACCTGGTCTTTAAGGGCTTCATGATGCGTTTGGCATCGGATACCTTTAAATCGGCTACATGTCCCACACTATCTATCAATTCGATTCTGAAATCGGCAAAAAATTCATCCTCACTTTCTGTTTTATTTGTCTTTTCCGTTTCGGTTTTATCCTCTCCCCCACTTTCAAGCCATTTCATATCCCCACTGGCAATGGACATTTGAACACTACTGGCTCCTTGTGCCCATAAAGTGGAGTAAGCATTGATTTCGTACGTAGGGTCTTGGTCCACCGTAGTACTATCACCATTGTTCCATCCCAATACCACGGCATTATTATCCTGCTTGCCGTTATCCCGGGTCTTCAATACAATTTCCTTCCAAAGCGAGAGGTTTTTTCCCTTGACCTGAAGACTGTCGCCAGCCGTGGTTATATCGATATCCTCTTCAAAATCGACCAAGCCACTAAAGTTCGAGGTTTCAAAGTGGGTCAATAGGTATTCATCCGGCAACCATTCCTCTCCCAGAGCCACATTTTTAAATAGTGGGAGATAATCCGTATTCCCTTTGAGCGAGGCTTCGGCAAAAGCGCTAATAAAAACCTTGGCAATTTCTTGTTGTTCCTCTTCTGCTAGAAGCGGCTTTAGGTTCAATAACCATTTCATAGGAGCTCCAAAATCAGAATTGCCCCAAGTGGTGTTGAACTGACCATGGTTGGCATGGTGCACATAAACACCGGCCTTAAAGTGGCTAAGGGAGTCCGTAAATTGCAATCTGCGGTAAGGTCTTAATCCCCAGAAACTCACTTCATCGGAATCATAGGAGCCCTGAATACTGAGATAATCCAAATTTCTTAAAACGATTTTCCTATCATACCTGTAATCTGTAGGTGCTATGGACACAATCCCCTTAATATTGAAATTGAAATCGAAGGGCACTTTGGCATTATCCGGGAAATAGGGCAATCTATTATACCCCCCTGCAATGGTTACCGCCTCTCCCCCACGGGAATGACCCATGAGCATAATATTTTCCATATCTATCTTTCCTGAAAGCTCATGTTCTGGATTCTTGTTCCAATCCTGCCAAAGCTCAAGATGTTTCAAAAGTAGCCAAGCCCTAACGGGCATTTCCTTACCCCTAAAATCGCCTGACCAATGGGCGTTGACAAAATTTTCATCGACCGAAACCGTAATGATGCCCCTGCTCGCCAGAAGATTACCAAGATAGCCATAGCCATCATCCGAATAATCTATCATACTATGATTGCCATGTACGATAAGTGCCAAAGGAAAAGGTCCATCGCCTTCGGGCATATACACACGTCCGTTGAGCGGAAATTCAGAAACTCCGAACCCCCAGAATTTTTCTCTCCATTTTTTCTTTTTACCCTTCCACTCCGGTAACAAGAGGCTAGCATCTACCGTTGCCGTTTTAAAGCGTATGTCCTCTCTATATTCCTTTCTATTTTTATCCGTCCCACTTCCATAAGTAAATGTCAGGACCTGATATTTCCCTAATTGCGAAGGGTTATCCATACCCAATTCGTTCAATGGGACCTGTCCGGTGCCTAAAGTAAATCTAGGAACATCCGCCTTATATGGATCCGAACCCGGATCAAACAAAATATAAATACCGTATCCCAGGCCGATGAACCCAAATACCAGGACCAAAAATGAAAGCAAAGACCTTGTCTTAAAAAACCAAATAAGGAACAAAATACAGCAAAGCGCACCCAAAGCAATTGGATAGTAGACGTTTACCGGCCATCCAAAACCAAATAATTTTAATGAAACCAAGGTAGAAACACCGCTTACTGCGGCCAAAATATATATGGAATCAATCCCCTTAAAAAGGAACTGAATCAATTTAAAAAGCAATAAGAACAAGGTTTGGACCACTACACCTATGACCATGGCCAAAAGCATCATGAGTATGGGAGAAAGTCCCGTTAAAAAATGATAGCCATAAATCCCTGTGAGTAGTAGTGTGGGTATATAGGTTAGGGCCAGTGAGCGGTTTTTCATTTTCAGCAAGTTGGAGTTATTACAGCCCTTAAATTAACCATCTCTGACCAATTTTTACAGGATTGTCCTTATTTTTCGGAATACCATAAAATTCGGAGTGCTAAAGCTTAAAATGGTAAGTAAAGAATCGTAAAAAAGTGGGATTTGCAATAGCAGGAACCAATTCCGTGATATATTTACATTTTAGCGGCGAACATTTTGGATATCTTGGAACGAAGCTTTCGCTCATAATCCTCTTCCAGCCATTCCTTGTAATTTTTTGTATTGTTCATAATACAATAGGAATACTGTCGGACCCGATACTGTATTTCCTCCTTTAATTTTTTGGCCAAAATTCTGGCATCAAAAACATCCTCGGCATTTTCCACACAGATTTTGGCATGTTGTTCAATACTTTTTTCCAACACCAGTTTGGACTTTTCACCATTGGCAAAACTTTTCTTGTATTCAGCCTTGATATCAAACTCTATATTATCGGATTTTGAGAACTCGTCCCTCAATTCTTGAGGCATTTCATATACGAACTCCCTTTCAATATCTTCATCGTTCTTGATGTTTTCCAAAAAGAAATCTGGAAAATGAAATATTTCCTGCCAGTCTACCTTGGCATCCCACATCCCAAAACGCGCGATATTATTACCCATATCGATGACGTTGAATTCCTCCTTATGCGGCAAGTATCTTGATCCACGGCCTATCATTTGGAAATAAAGCGTCAACGAACGTGTGGCCCTATTCAAAATTATGGTTTCTACCGAAGGCTCATCAAAACCGGTCGTAAGAATACTTACCGAGGTCAATATAGCATCAGGGGTCTCTTTGAACCACTTTAGGATTTCCCTTCTTTCCGAAGCGTTGTTTTTATTATCCAAATGGCGAATGTTGTAGCCGGCCTTTTTAAAAATGTCGTAGACATAACGGGAGGTGTTTATCCCATTATTGAAAATGAGCGTTTTTGTCCCTTTTGCAATCTCGTTATATGCATTCATCAACTTGCCCAACATGCTGTGGTTGCCATAAAGTTCGTCCGAGGATTTTACGGTGTAATCCCCGTTGATTCCAAGCTTTAGACTTTGTAGACTTACATCGTAGTTGTACATATTGGCTCTTGCCAAAAACTTCTTCTCGATTAAGGACCCAATGGATTCCCCTATGATCAACTTTTTATAGTTGTCCTTCATGGGAAGCTTAATGTTAGAACTTAAAGGAGTTGCGGTGACCCCAAGAATTACAGCCTTTTCAAAATACTTAAAGAGTTTTCTAAAGGAATTGTAATGGGCCTCATCTATAATGACCAGGCCAATATTATTGATTTCTACCTTGTCCTCCTGAAGTCGATTGTTAAGGGTTTCCACCATGGCCACGAAACATTTGAACTCGTTCTGGTCCCTCAGTTCCTTGACATCACTATTTATAATTTTATTGTTTACCCCAAAACCGTCCAGCATTTTGGAGGTCTGTACACTAAGTTCAATACGATGGGTAAGTACTACTACCTTTTTCCCGGTTTTTTCTATATACCTTCTTGCTATTTCTGAAAAAACAACGGTCTTCCCCCCACCTGTTGGCAACTGGTACAGAAGATTGGAATTGTCCTTATTGTCCTCGAGATATTCAAAAATCTTCTTAAGGTCTTCTTCCTGATAACCGTACAATGTTTTTTCCGTAGTGTCTTTTGTGGATTCCAAAAAGGCAAGAAAATTTTAGTTAGGTAAAAATTTTGAAACCTTAAAATTAGCGGATTTTTATCGGTAATTAAAATATAAACACCACCACCCCTTAATTTAAGGGGAATAGTTATGAACCGACATTGTTAATAGCCCTTGGTTCGGTTTACCTTATTAAGGAGTTCTCTGTTATTTCCCAGTCTTTCGTAATTTTCTAAAATTTGGGGCACCACGGAATGGGTATCCGATACACTTGCGTAGTGCGGGGTCATAAATATTTTGGGGTGTTGCCAAAAGGGATGGTCCCCGGGCAATGGTTCCTCATGGTACACATCCAAACTGGCACCGGACAAATGACCACTGTCCAAAGCGTGTAACAAATCTTCGTCCACCATATGGCCTCCTCGGGCCACATTAATGATATAGGCATTCTTTGGAAGCTTTAAAAACAAGGACCTATTCAGAATACCTTCGGTCTGCGGTGTTAAGGGTAAAAGGCATACCAAAAATTCAGTGGAATTGAGAAATGGGTCCAGCTGTTCCTGGCCGGCGAATGCCTGTACACCTTCAATTTCCTTCTTACTTCGGGACCAACCTTGGACTTGAAAACCGTATTTGACAAGATTCTTAGCAGTTAGTGCTCCTAACTCACCCAGGCCCATTATACCGATTGTTACATCCTGGATACGCCGATACTCTTTGGGATTCCAATTATGGTCCACCTGCTGAAGTTTATACGTATTGAAATTTTTTAATTCAGCTAAAATAACAGCCAGAACATGTTCTGACATATCACTGGCCAAATACGGGTCAACGACCCGGGTAATGGGTGTATTTGTAGGTGCGGTGGAATCATCAAAAATATAATCCACACCCGCGCCGGCCGAGGCTATGCACTTTAAATTGGGATATTGGGCCAAGGTACCCTTTGGATGCTTCCATATCAAAGCCATGGTAATCGACTCTTTGGGATGCTCCTCTAAATAACTATACACTTCAATGGAAGGGTTCCTTTCCTTTAAAGCCTTTTTCCATGCATCGATTTTACCATCCTGTCTTATAATTACTATAGCCATTTTCCCTTTTTTATTCTAAAATATCCAATGATCTTGAGAATTCTTCCTTATAAAGCCAATCCTCATTTTGAACGTGTTCGTAAATCTTTACGATACGGTACTTAAATTCTTCCAAAATACCATGTTGAGAAATAAAAGTCGTCATTTCTGTGAAGGAATTCAACATACTCTTGTAAAAAGCATCGGGCACATTGCGTTCCAGTGCAAAGGTCTGGGCAATTTCCAAATTAAAACACATGACATCGGCTACCATGGTGCTTTCCACACCGAGCTTTATAAAGTGCTTGATATATTTTTGGGCTACGGACCTTCTCGCCTTGGGCCGTTTTCTTTTTAAAGGAAAGTATTCATTTGATATTTTGCTCTTTGCCTCTTGCACTAATTTGTCCTCTTTGGGATTAAAGGCAAAGTTGTAATAGGTCTTTACATCCGGGAACTTTTCATATAGTTCCATCACCTGTGCTTCCAGGGCTTTTTTATTTAATTCTGCCAAGTATGTTTTTAGGGCTCTTTTGCTCATGGAGATATGCTTGGCACAAAAATAAGCTTTGGTGGGGCAATCACCTAAATCCTTAATAATTTATGAAATAGCTTATAAATTTTGGAAAACATTATAGGTTTCCCTTTGGAAAAGACGTAATAAAAATGTATAATGAGAACTTGTAGTAACTTAACATAAAAAAATATATATGAGGCAACTAAAGATTATCAAGCAGGTAACCAATCGTGAATCAAAATCATTGGACAAATATCTGCAAGATATCAGTAAAATAGATTTAATCACAGCAAACGAGGAAGTAGAACTGGCGCAAAGGATAAGAGAGGGCGATCAAGTGGCCCTTGAAAAATTGACCACGGCCAATCTTAGGTTCGTGGTATCCGTAGCAAAACAGTACCAAAATCAAGGTTTGAAATTACCCGATTTAATCAACGAAGGTAATTTAGGTTTGGTAAAAGCTGCGAAACGGTTTGACGAGACCAGAGGATTTAAATTTATTTCCTACGCCGTTTGGTGGATCAGACAATCTATTTTACAGGCCTTGGCAGAACAATCCAGGGTAGTAAGATTGCCATTGAACAAAATAGGTTCTATCAATAAAATCAAAAAAACCTTTTCCTATTTGGAGCAGACTCATGAACGTCCGCCATCCGCAGAAGAAATTGCCAAGGAATTGGAAATGACGGTTACGGAGGTAAAGCAATCCTTAAAGAATTCCGGCAGGCATGTTTCCATGGATGCTCCCTTAAGGGAAGGCGAGGACTCCAATCTTTACGATGTACTAAGATCGGGAGAGTCCCCAAAACCGGACAACCATTTATTACAACAATCCTTGAATACGGAAATCAATCGCGCTTTGGAAACCCTTTCCCCTAGGGAAGCCGACGTAGTGAAATTATATTATGGTATAGGAGACCAACAGTCCATGACCTTGGCCGAAATAGGTCATACCTTTGATTTGACAAGGGAACGCGTAAGGCAAATAAGGGAAAAAGCAATTAGAAAGCTACGCCATAATTCCAGAAGTAAGTTGTTAAAGACATACTTGGGATAAAGATTGAACAGCCTCAAATAAAAAAGCGCCTTTAGATTCTAAAGGCGCTTTTTTGGTAGTACACACTAGACACTAAGAATAGGTTAGTTTGTTGATATTAATGTCAACAAGTATGTTGTTCAAGTCCTCAATAAAATTATGATAGGACGCATTGTCATTACTTTGATTTGCCATACTACTTTATTTTAGGTTAAGATGATTTCAATTACATATAGTCCAATTCCGCTAATTCGTTAAGGCTAAGAATTTCATTTAGTTCTTGAAGAAAAACCAAGTATTCTTCACCGTAGGTATCGTAAAGCATGTATTAGGGGTTTTAGGTTTATAATTCGATTTGGTTACTTATAAAGTATGCCCTAAAAGTATATTCTCATTATGCTTTTGACAACAAATTGTGGTAAACTCGTTCATTTATGTTGTAAAAAATACAGTTATTATAGGTATTGAATTCCAGGTTGAGGTATTCCTTTGTTTTATAAACGATTAGGTTTATACCTTTCATCGATTATTTATAATCTTTCAACGGAATTTCACTTGGTATGCAAGTCCCGCCGTAACCGAAAAAAAGAAATTACCAGTACTGAAAGCCAATTCCTGACGGTTTGCACCTATATTGACCTTATATTGATTATTCCCCTTTTTATTAGTAAACTGATATTCCAATCGAAGTCTTTGTGATTCTAGGTACAGGAGCGTTTCTGCCAATAGTTGTCCGTTTATGATGAATTGATTCAATTCGGTATCAAAGCCATACACTAGATTAACGCCCCAGAAATTGTTTCCGTCCCTTAAATACTTTCGTAGCAACATATTTCCGGAAAGACCTAGCCCTTTTTTTGCCGAGGGTATCACATAGGGCCTAAGAACGGCATAATAATTTCCGCGGTATAACCCAAAAGTCCCTGTAAGGATCGTGGCATCGTCCTGATCAAATATCAAATGTCTAAAACCCAATGAGGCTTCCATAGCCTTTGGCAGTTCCTTTACCAGCTCCCCTCCTATTCTGTGTTTTGGGAAAATTGGGGCTCCGGAATAACCATAATTAAAATAACCGCTTAGGGTTTTGGAAAATCTTGGATAAGCATCCACTTCTCCTTGTATACCATTGATATTAAAACGACGCTGATAGTTTAATCTGGATAGGAGCCCCCCCCATTTAGTCTTCTTTTGGTATTCCATCGCACCGTAATACATGGCATCCAATTCCTTGTCAAAGACCTCAGCTTGGGTATAAACGGTCATGGATTGATTCCGTTCTTCCTCAATTTTAGTTTTCTTTAGAACATTCTGTAAAAGTTGTTGGTCGGCAATCTGTTGAAGAATCTCTTCCTTAAGGTTGGATAATGACTCGTTTTCCGGTAGATAGCTTAGGGCCTTGTTGGTAAGTCCCAAGGCGATGAGGTAATTTTTGGCATATTGTTCATTCTTAATAGATCCTATCCAAGCCTCTAGATTTTCTCGTTCCTTACTTGTAATTCTATTAAATTCCAATCTGGCCGTATCGTATTCCTGGTCCCAGCTATAGGTTTTTGCCAAAAGACTTCTAACATCCGTATACTCTGGATATTCAATAAGTATTTTTTTTAAGGTATCTCTTGCGGTTTTCCTCTTTCCTGCAAATGCCAGTTCCCTAGCCGCAAAATAAGAAGCATCCGGATCACCCGAATAAGCGGTATCCTGACCAACCATCCGTACAGAAACCAATAGGAGAAAAGCGAAGACTATTTTTTGAATCATTTTAGTTTGGTACTTATTCCCGCGGTTTTTTGTTCAATTGCCTGTCCTCCATCCATTTTATCTTCAGGTAAAATCAAGTCAATGGACCTTTCGAATTTTTCCGTCAATATTTTATCGGTAACGCCATTCTTTCTGGCCAATCCTTGAATATCATAGGTCTTTTCGTTTTGCCCGGACCAATAAAAAGCATCCATTAAAGCACAATATCCATCCTCATACTTGGGGTACTTATGGATGACATCCATTAATATTTCAATGGCCTCGTCATATTCCCCCTGCCAAGAATGGATTCTTCCCATAAGAATTTCCGTATCAGCATGACGCGGAATAATGCTCAAAATATATTTACAAAGTAGTTGAGCCCTGCCATAGTCCTTGTCGAAGGCCATGTTCTTGGCCGTTGTATAGGCATTATCAATATCCTTTCCATTAAAGACACTTTCGATCCAAATCAATTCCTCCTTGGAAAATTTAGGCTTTTTATCCTCAATC
The DNA here is from genome assembly GCF_002269385.1 of Maribacter cobaltidurans. Classification (NCBI taxonomy): domain Bacteria; kingdom Pseudomonadati; phylum Bacteroidota; class Flavobacteriia; order Flavobacteriales; family Flavobacteriaceae; genus Maribacter; species Maribacter cobaltidurans. The sequence goes on along the minus strand of NZ_CP022957.1, from coordinate 4,277,352 downwards.
AAGGATATGGAAGACGGAATGATTCTATTTTTTAATGTCACATAGCTATTGAAAGATTTGAATAGGTCAAACCTACGTTCAATGGTATTCTCTTTTTCCTCATCCTCCATTTCGGTAAGGTTTAGATTTTGGTCTAGCCGATACATTTTACCATCGGAATAATAGATATCGTTTAGGATATAATCCTGAATATTATAAGAACTTCTTAGCAGTGGTATTTCCCTAAATTCATTCAAGTTGGGGGCCTGTATTAAATCTCCTCCCAAGAATCCCAATTGTTCCGGTACTTGAAATGTTTGATTTTCGGATAACAACGCCAATAAACTCGGAACTATATCAAAATGTGAGGCCATTTTTTCAATTTCATCAGGCTTCTTTAATAAAGGACTAAAAATTAAAAGGGGCACCCGATATTTGGAAAGGGCATTGTTCTGCGAAATTTCTGAAAGTTGATGACTTCCCGTAATCAGATAAATGGTATTGGAAAAGTTTGGCCGATTTCTCTCGTTTTCCATGAATTCTGCCAAGGCATCATCAGTATAGGTGAAACTGGCAAATAATTCGTCGTTTCGCTTTACAAATCTTTTAGTGGATCCATCCAAATTGGATTTCTCCGCTATTCGTTCCACCTTATTCGAGTAATCGTCCGGATTAGGGATTTGAAACGGAGCTTTGGTGCTTAAGGTTAGGAATACATCGAATTTTGGACCATTGGTCGTCATGTTATTTTTATGGAAATTACTGAAGAGTGACTTATCGGGATATCCCAAACTAATGCCGGCTGCATCTTCCTCTTGTAAATTAAACTCCCTTCCAAAATTGTTTCGATCAAAAATTAGGTCCACTTTTTCTTCCTCCAAAAACCTGTCTAAATTGTAAAGTGCGGTATTTCCACCGTAGTTAAAGCTTGTAGTATACCCATTCTTATTTAAAATACTATATAGCGTATTTCTATAAGTGAAATTTGGAAGGTTGGTAAATCCTGCCTCTCCAAAAGGTAGAGATCCAATGATACTAGGAAAGGAGGCATGGCTTTCCCCTGTATTGCTCAAGAAATTCTTCCAGTTCAAAGATTGTTTTTTGAGTTTTTGGAGGTAGGGCATAAAATCATTGAATTGACCGTTCACAAAGTCATTTCCCAAGCCATCGATTACTATGATCTTAATATTTGGTAATGAATCCATTCCTTGAAAATATTTGGAAAGCCCTGTGGTGCTTTGAAATGGAGACAATAATGGGTATTCTTCCTTACCTTCATAACTATGTGATTGAAATAAGCTCCGGGTCACATGCTGTGCCAAGTGTTGGGTCTTGTTTTCATTTACCGGTTTTTTATCGGAATATAAGGTAGCCAGAAAGATGCTAAAGAATACGATTGTTAGAGGGTACATCCTACTGATAATCGTATATACAGGAGCAATATACTTATAGCTAAAAAAGCAAATGGTTAACGTCAATAACGATGCTACCAATACTTGGGATATGGAAAAGTGAATTTCCTTATTTCCGAATAACCCCAGGAAATCCGAACCCAAAGGTTCAAAATTCTGAACATAATAGGTAATAAGGCTGGCCTCGATTATCAACAAAAGAATTAAAATAATCTTAGATACCCTGAGTCCGAGCCCGTACCTTTTGTTTTCCAAAATATTGAAAATAAAGGCTAAAAAAAGTGAAATCACGGCCGTATACCCTAAATGATGCAATAAGTACAGCAAAAAACTGCTATTGAAAACGCTGTCCAACACACCCTTGGAATACAAAATGGTATTTTGATATATGGAAAGAAAGGTCAGTCCCACAAAGAAGGTAAGCACCATGGGGATAAAATCCCGCAGTGTCTTCTCTTTTGTTTCTATATGGTCTTCCTTGTATTCCAACATGGTTAACTAGCTTTTGCGAATCCTTTACGGACCTGTGAGCCCCACCCTGATTTAATTTTGAACAATTTTTTATAGTTTCCGCGGACCGCGGACCATACCACCAATGGATGGAAGGTAATGGGCTCTATAATGGCACACAGCATCAAAATGAGTATGTCCTTGGTTTTTTTGTATTCGTTATAAGAATAAACATCCCAAAGAATGGCGTAAAAGGAAAACATGATCGAAAACACATAAACCGTTGCTGTAATGGCCAAAAAGAAATCCCAATTCAAAATTCCCAACCAATAAAATAGAATAATTGTAAAAAAGCCGAAAAACTCCAACAGGGGAGCCAACCATTCGTAAAAGAACCAATAGGGATAACTTAACATCCCCAACCTACCAAACTTGGGGTTAAAGAACATATCCTTATGTTTAAACAATGTTTCCAGATTACCCCTGGCCCAACGATCTCTTTGATTCACCAGAATCTTTCGATCTTCGGGGACTTCGGTCCAGCATAAGGGATCGGGGATATATTCAACGGTATATGGTAGTTTACGTTCATGCATATAGCGCCTCATCTTAAACACTATTTCCATATCCTCTCCAACCGTATTGGTATCATATCCCCCTACTTCCAGAGCGATTTCACGATCGAAGAAACCAAAGGCACCGGAGATAATCAACAGGCTATCGATCCTTCCCCAGGCCATTCTTCCCAAAATAAACGATCGGGTGTATTCCAATAATTGGAAACGGGCCAACCAATTGGTCGGAAGGCGAATTTCCTCCAATTGGCCACCCTGAATAATACAGGAATTAGCCACCCGAATTACCCCTCCTACGGCGATAACCTTTTTTTCAGAGCGTTGAAAAAATGATTTTACAACATGCAACAAAGCGTCCGGAAGCAAAAGACAATCCACATCTATGCACCCAACATACTGATTGGTTGACAGGGCCATACCCGTATTCAATGCATCGGATTTTCCACCATTTTCCTTATCAATTACCGTTAATTTGGAAAATGCTTTATGAGGAGACTTATAGATACCACGGATGGGCTTGTTCCTCCAATCCGGATCTATTTCCTGATCTATTTTCACTAGGTCGTAGGCATCGATCATTTTCTGTAAGGTATCATCCTTACTTCCATCGTTGACCACCATGACCTCATAATTCACATATCGTAGCGACATGAGCGATCGTATATTTTCAACAATGGTAAGCCCTTCATTATATGCTGGAGCGATAATAGTAATACTAGGAGCCAATGGGGAGGCCATGAGCTTGGACATATCCCCAAAACTATTTTTATTCCGATAGTGAATGGAGTTCCTTGTGGACAAGTATCCCATTAAGGTAAACATAGTAAATAGCACCACCGTAAATACAAAGAAGACGATGTTTATATACTCCATTAGTATGTCCAGGAAACCGTTAGCCATTCTTCTTGTTGTAAAATTTGGTGGACATATTGCACAGGTGGTCAAACAAGGTTCCTTTTTCCGAAGAATTCATACGAGCAGGAACTTCTTTTTTTTCTGGAAACTCAGAATTTCCACTGGGTTCAAAATTCAACGTAAAGAAATCCGGATAATCCTTTTTTATCAATTCTTCAATGGAAACGGAGGAGTCAATATTTTGGTCCACTAATTCCATGGCATCATCCTCCAATCGTTTTTTCAACACCTTAAGGACTTGCGCTGCAGTTTCACTAATAGTCTTATTCTCGTCGGAAACCAATACATTCAACAAATAAAGTTCCTTGGTATCACCTAGTTCCGCGATTTGGTTCAACAAAAATAGTTTGGACTCCAAATCCCCCTTAATGATCAATTCCTCGAAAACACTGTATCCCTTTTCTGTTTCACCCTTTTTCGGAGCCTCCTTGGAACTATATTTTGAAATAAAATGATCAAGAATATCTTTAATTTTTTCCAAAATATCGGGCGAGGTTTCGGTCTCCATCATGGAGCGCAGAAAAGGAATCTCCCTTTCATCCCCCAATTCTTCAATATTTTCTAACAAAGCCATAGTATCCAAATCTTCATGAAATTTTGGCTTAGGAATTATGAGGTCCGAGGATATGTCCGGATGGGAAAGCTGCTCTTCAAAGTTCTTTTCTTGATGATTTTCATCATCTGAAAATTTAACCTCAAAATCGATTGGCCACTGCATGTAGTCGCCTTCATCAGCTTGCATATTTGTATCCCCCTTCCCTATTACTTCCGAAGGATTGATTTCTGAAAAATCAAGCAAATCAAAATCGATATCTTTATTTAGATCCGTTGATTGGACAGGTATTATCTCTTCATAGAATACCTCTAGATCCCCTATATTCAATGAGTCTTCCTTTTGGATGGCAATGACCTCTTCATAGATTACAGGAAATTCCAGTACATCTTTTTTTCTTTCGTTTTGACCTTCAATGACCAATGGAAGAAAGTTAAAATCCAATAAAGGGGTAATTTTTTCGGCTTTTACCACCTCAAAATCAACAATAATTTCATTAAGCGATTTTTCTATAACCCCTGAATCATCAAGCCTTTCTGTTTCAGAGTCGACTATGTATGGTAAAAATGCAATTTCAGTCTCAGTCAACACTACAGAGCTATCCTTTTCAATGCCTTCTACTTCATCTATTTCAAGGTCTTTTACAGATTCAGTTTCCAAAGGACTATGATAGTCATCTGATATGTCTTCAAAATTTTCATCCGAAGAATTCCTTTCTACCGAGCTTAATTCCTTGATATGACTATCATGGGTCAATTCCCCCTGATTGTTACTTTCGACATCTTTCGCAACAAATCCATTTTCTAGGTTTTCAGAATTATTTAACCCAGACAAGGGTTCAATATCTTTAGTGGGAAGTATGGATTCTGGACTAATGGTATTTATGGCCCTAACCGCTTTATTTTTGACCATAAAGGTATCGTTGCTTTCAGAAATGGATTGCAAAAAAGGAATATCCTCATCACTTCCAATTTCCGCTATCGTATCCAGAATATGCATTTTAATGTCCGTGTTATTGCTCCCAAAAGTCTGTTTTAAAACAGGTAGGGCTTCCGTAACATAAAATTCCTTAATACAATGTATGGCTTCACGCTTTATCTGATTACTCTTATGTTTAATCAAGGTAATGAGGGAAATATTGGCGTCATTTTGATTGTAATGTTTTATGAGCCTAAGGGCAAAAAGGACCACATAGTTATTCTTGGAGGTCAACCATAACCTAAAAGGCGGTGCCAAATAATCCTCCTTGTTTCTTACTACATCTAAAAGTTTCAATTGTTGCCACTCGGAGATTCTGTAAGTGGTATGGTCCAAAAAGTAGATTATCCCTTCCCTATTAAGGGTGACCACGGCAATTTCAGCTTGTTTTCGAACCGTTGGGCGTTTATCGTTTATAAAACGAGTAATAGGCTTGTAGGCTTCTTCTACGTGCATCTGCGTAAGCTCGAATATTCCTTTGGAAATAACTTCCCAACGCCAACTTTTTAGTTTTTTGAAGGCATCCTCGTGTAGCCCTAAATCCTGATAAATATGAAAAAGTTCATTTCTTGTAGTGCCGGAAACATCCTTTCGTAAATCCATCAAAATTTCGGTTAGTACCTTGCGGTCGAACGGACTTTTTATCAATTCCCTTACCTCAATTTTGAGCCCTATATAATTTATTTTTTCAATCTTGTCCCCATTTTCATCATAGAAAAGAAATTCACTGACTATGGGAGATAGCTCCTTTTTCTTTTCCTTGATTTTTTGGGCCTCCTTCGTAATCCTGTTTCTAAAATAAAAGACAGATACAAAGTATACCATAGCCAGGCCTACAAAAAAAGCGGACAAACCCCATAGAAAATCCGTTGGGATTTTGGGGCTTGTAATAAGCGTCGTTATGTTATACGTCTGGGGGACTATTGACAAATTTTTTAAGTTTTCTTAAGTTCACGTTCCAATCGCACCAAGAGTTCCGTGGGACTGAAAGGTTTCGTTATAAAATCGTTCGCACCCATTTCAAAGGCGCTTAATACGTTTTCTTCGTTCCCTGCGGAGGAAATAATGATAATTGGTGTATTTAACGAAAGGTCATTTCTAACATAATTGATCAATTCTATTCCTGAAAAATAGGGCATCATGATATCGCTTACGATGAAATCCGGTTCATGTGTTTCTAGATACTCTATCACTTCCTTTCCATTGCAAGTATGGCGCACCTTATACCCTCCCTTTTTAAGCCGAAAACTCAATAGGGAAGCCAATAAATCATCATCATCTGCCAATAGTACCTCCATAGTTATTTTCCTTTTTCATTCTTTATCTTGGCAAAAGCCTTGTCTATTTCCCTTTCATATTTCGGGTATTGGGTTAGAAAATCCTGAAACATAGAGCGCAACTTAAGTTCCTCCCCTGCTTCACCAGATTGTTGCATATTCACCATTAAACTTGCTAGCTTCTCCAGTTTTAACATTTTAAGACCTGCCTTGAGCTTATGTGCAGCAAAACCTATTTCATGAAAAGTGCCCTGCTTGAGATTTATTTTTACTGAACCAATAAACTCGTATACATTTTGCTTGAATAATCGTATTAGTTCCTCCAAAACGTCCACTTCACCGCAACAATCTTCCAACACGCTTTCCAAATCCAAAATTGCGTTCGGTTTTCCTGTAATTATTTCCGTACCTAACAAAACTTTGCTATCCATAGAAAGAGGTGTTTGCTTCTTGGCCTTCAGGAGTTTTTTTAATAATTCATCCAAAGTGTAGGGTTTCAACAAAAAATCATTGATTCCAGAGGCAATACAATTTTCTTCATCTTGTGCTGTAAAATCGGCACTCACGGCTATTATTGGTATTTCTCCAATTTGCCTGTCTTCTCGAATCAATCGGGAGATTTGAAAACCATTTAAACCTGGCATCCTCAAGTCCATTAAGATCAAATCAACGGTCTGGGTTTTTAAGATGCCCATACCTTTGTCCGCATCAGAGGTTACATATATTTTACAACCCCATTTTTGCAATTGCTCTTTGATCAAGTGCTGATTCATATGATTATCCTCAAATACCAAAATCTTGGTACCATTCAATAATTCCTTTCCTTTTAGAATATTTATGGTACCTAGGGTTTGTTTGGGAATATTCCTTGAAACTCCTTTCTTATAGGGAATGGTGAAGGTAAATGTAGACCCTGAACCCAATTCACTTTCCGCGGAAATTTCGCCACCTTGTTTTTCAACCAGTTTCTTTACGATGCATAGGCCAAGCCCCGTTCCTCCATATTTTGAGGATGTGTATGGGTCAACTTGTTTAAAGCATTGAAAAATTCCCTTCAATTGTTCTTCTGAAATACCTATACCGGAGTCCTTTACAATAAATTCAATAATATGTTGGTCCTGACTAACATCTTTTAAAAATATTTCGAGTCGAATAAACCCTTTTTCCACAAATTTTATCGAGTTCCCAAGAAGGTTCAACAGAATTTGGGATAATTTTGAAGGATCACCTATTAAGGTTGCGGGTATTCTTTTGTCAATTTTTAATTGTAGGTCTATTTTACGGTCTACCAACAATGTTTGACATAAAAAAACAACATCATTGATCAGGCCGGATAAATTGAAGTCAATCTCTATAAAATCCTCTATCCCAGAGGATAATTTGGAGTATTCCAATACTTCGTTGATAATCTCCAACAAATTTTGGGAGGCTATATGGATAGCATTAACTTTTTTGGTTTGACTCTCGTTCAGATTATCCTCCCTCAAAAGATTGGTGAAACCTATAATACCATTTAGGGGTGTACGTATTTCATGACTGATGTGGGCAATAAAACTTGTTTCTTTGGATAAGACATTCCCCTCCTCTTTTACTTCATTGGAAACTTTATGTGTTGCATCCATATCCAATGGCATTTCAGGATTGTATATTTTGGCCTCCATAAGGCCTTTAAATGCCTTAAATGAACTTTTAAGCGTAATTGCCTCAGTTGCATTTAGGGATTCAAATGAAAAGCTGGATAATGTTGATTCCAAATGCTTTAACTGATTCTGTAAATTTTCTGTTTTTACTCCGTTCATGAACTGGTTGGTATTTTTTAGGCTTAGTTATTATTATCAGGCACTAAAATGCCCCATTAGAGTTCTACCCACAATTAAATGTTCCCTAGGCTTCTTTTTTTGTTGTGAATAGCCTTTATTTGTAGGTATTAATTTCTACAGAATGAAGCGATACACCTATATTTTAAGCATTTTGGCAATTGTTGCCTGTAAAGAAAAGGAGTCACAAGTCACGGAATCCATTGAACAAAAAGCCTTAAGAATCCATGAAAAGGTCATTACCCTGGATACCCATGACGACATTAATGTGGCCAATTTTACAGATAGCATCAACTACACTCAAAAGTTGGAAACACAAGTAAACCTGCCCAATATGGAAGAGGGTGGTCTGGATGTGGCTTGGTTAATCGTATATACGGGCCAAGATACCCTAACCCCGGAAGGGTATGCAAAAGGAAAGGAAAATGCCATGGCCAAATTTGATGCCATCCATAGACTTTGCGAGGAAATAGCCCCGGATAAAATTAACCTTGCCCTTACTCCAGATGATGTAAGAAGAATTCATTCAGAAGGAAAAAAAGTGGCCATGATCGGGGTTGAGAACGCCTATCCCATGGGCGAAGATTTGTCGGAGTTTGAACGTTACCATGATTTAGGCGCCAGATATATTTCCTTAGCGCACAATGGGCATAGCCAATTTAGCGATTCCAATACGGGGGAAAGGGATTCCGTGTGGTTACATAATGGTTTAAGTGATTTGGGTAAACAGGCTGTAAAAGAGATGAATAGACTTGGAATAATGATAGATGTCTCGCATCCGTCCAAAGAAGCTATGAAACAAATGATATCGCTTTCAAAAGCACCGATAATCGCCTCTCATTCATCCGCTAGGGCATTATGTGACCATAGCCGGAATCTGGACGATGAGCAGTTGCTTTTGATGAAAGACAATGGGGGCGTGGTACAGACCGTAGCCTTTAGTTCTTACCTCAATACGGAAAAGCATAACGCCAGGGCCGAGTACATGAAAAACATATACCAACAGGTGGCCGATTCCTTGGGGATTGAATGGTTTGAACGTTCCCAATTCCGAAGTCTGACAGATGCCCAAAAAGAAGCATTTATGGAAAATTACCCTAAAGTTACCAAACTGGGACAAACCGTGGCCGAAGGAAGAAAGGATGCCCCTGAGCCTGTGAACGTATCCGATTTTGTGGATCACATAGACTATATGGTCAAATTAATCGGAATCGATCATGTAGGTATTAGCTCCGATTTTGATGGCGGTGGCGGCATAGAAGGTTGGTCAGATGCTTCGGAGACCTTTAATGTTACCTTGGAACTTGTTAAGCGTGGGTATACGGAAGAGGAAATTGCAAAATTATGGAGCGGAAACCTTCTTCGTGTGTTGGACGAGGTTCAGGACATCGCCAAAAGTATGTCCTAAAGGATTAAGACATTTCCGAAGCCGCTAATCTGTCCTTTACGAATTCCACTTTGGTTTTACCATGTGGGGCAGGTTTGCCATTTTCTCCCAGGTTTACCATAATGATGTTGTCCACAGTAACAATAGTTTCGTGGTTCATTTTATTACGGACTTCACAATTAAGTGTTAAGGAGGTTTTACCAAATTTTACGACCTGAATTCCTATTTCTACAACGTCTCCCTGTTTGGCAGCGCTCATGAAATTGATTTCCGACATGTATTTGGTGACTATCTTGCTATTCTCCAATTGTATGATACTATATAGGGCGGCTTCCTCATCGATCCAAGCCAATACCTTTCCACCAAATAAAGTTCCGTTAGAATTCAAATCCTCCGGCTTCACTAATTTTCTAGTATGGAATCTCATTGTATTTTGATTTTATTGCACAAAATTAAAACGAAAAAAAAAGGTTTCAATTATCCTTTTTTTATTTAACAATCGGATTTATGAACATCTAAAAAGAGGGTTAGGCAGACTTCATTATTCTCAAAATAGCAGGGTAAAATTTAGCTTTACATTAGTTTACCCAGAAGGTATTTCCCGTTTTTTAACGCTTTGTTATGACAAAGGTGGCGTCGTTGTTTTAAAATAGTGAAGGTGGATCAATCAAAGTATTGGGAATCTTTAGGTTACATCCTAATTTTGAGTTGATTTGCTTAATGAAATAGGCGGATAACAAAGGAGATTCCAATTCCATATTTTGATGTACAAAGAAATTTATTTTCTTTAGCCCCATGGACTTCCACGTATCCAATCGTTCAATCCAGTCGTCCAATCTTGAATAATCACTCTTATGATTTGCCCCTACAAAGCGAATGAAAGCTTCATCATTGGTAAGCCTCATATGCATTATATCCCTTCTTCCGGCGGTATCCACCAGAGTATTGGCAATATTGTTCTCCTCCAACAAATGATAAAGTTCTTGTGCCACACTTTCCTCATTGAACCAATCCGTATGTCTAAATTCCATGGCAAGCCTAAATTCCTTGGGCCAATTTTCTACAAAGTATACCACCCTGTTCCAGTCCTTTGGGCTAAAATTATTGTGCATTTGTAAAAAGATGGTGCCTAATTTTTCTTCAAGGAGAGATGTAACTTCTAAATAAGACTCCAAAACTGGGTAAGCTTGGTCGTTCAACCGCCTTAAATGACTTACGTTCTGTATTACCTTAGGAAAAAATATAAAGTTTTCAGGGGTCTTTTCTTTCCATTTCTGATACGTTTCTGCAGGGAAAATTCGATAGAAAGTGGCATTCAACTCAATACAATTAAACTGTCTGGAATAATAGGCCAATTCATCCTTCGTACCCTTGGGATAAAAGTTTTTCAAATCCTGTTTATTCCATTTGGCGCAGCCTATATGAACGGTAAAAGTGTCTGGGTCATCTATCTTTTTTAATAGCACTTCCGTATCCCTATGGTCCTTGGGCAAGCTAAAGTCTATCAGTTCTGGGTGGTCTGTTTTTCCGAATTTCATGGTTCAAATTATCCTTAAAAATAATAAATAATGGTGAGGGCATATCCAAAGGTTCATTGTTTATAACCCCGTTAAAAACTAATAAATTCCGTTCCCAAGCCTTTGGTGTTTATATCTATCTTTATAAAAACCGCACAAAATGAACGACAGGTCCCAAAAGTTGCTTCAGATTCGTCCAGAAATTCCTTCAGCAAAAATTCTTCCGAACATGAGTGATGAAGAGCGCTTTCAGAATGAGACATTGCGCCCGATCATTAAACTTCAGAACGATTTACTGCTGGCATCCTTTCAAAATTATATCGTAAAGGGGAAAAACTCATTTTATAGTCTAACCATAGAAAATCGGTTAAACTATATTACCAACGCTATTCAAAAGGACATTAAATTCAGAAATTCCCTAAAGGGGATGATCATTGGCCAATTTACCTTTGAGGAATATACGGAGTACATAAAGAACTCATCGGCCCTGAATAAAAGGATGATGAATATGGTCATCAAAAGACTTCAGGACCAGATTCAATATTTTGAGGAAGGCGTTTTAGTCTAGTAAGGACTCTCCATTGAGATTCGTGGTCAATATGTTGCTCATTAAATCAAAGTAAGGGCGGATTGCCATAAAGGAATCGTTTATGGTGTCCAAAAAATTCGGGTCCACAACCTCCTTATCCGAAAATCTTCTAATGAAGATAAATTGTTTTTTTCTGATCAAATCAATGTTTGGGTCCTCTTTATCGAATCCTTTGGGGGCTGTTTTCAATTCTTCACCTTCCATTTGGCCCCATATTTTTTGAAAATCATAGTTTTCCATTATTCGCCTGACTTCGGTGGCATCTATCTCCCACTCCTTCCGGATCCGTAATAAATCTTCCTTTTCTGGATTCCAAAAACCAGTGGCGATAAAACTGCCCTCGGGCTGAATATGTACATAGTAACCACCCCTTCTTTCGGCACCCATTCTGGTGAAAGATGCGGAGAAATTATATTTATACGGTGTCTTGTCCTTGGAAAACCGAATGTCCCTATAGATTCTAAACACTTTTAGTTTCTCTATTTTATCATGTGTGTTTAGTTTTTCCATCACGGCTTGAAAAAACTCTTTCGCTTCTTTTTTATGGGTTGTAAATCTACTTTTGTGATCACCAAACCAATCCCTGTTATTGTTATTCTTCAATTCAGTTAAAAATTCTAGGGTCTTCTCGGTAATTATAGGGTGAGACATGCGACTTATGCTTTGTGATTTTAAGCTAAAGTTAACCATTTGCAAGAAAGACCTTTTAAATTAATGGTTAATTTTGAAATATAAACCAAACCGATGAGCCACCTATCCATTGTTGAGAAGATCAACCTTCATAAAAAACAGCCCAACTTACGTTTCCGTCTTAAAAAAGACACGGAAACTTTTACGGATTTGTTGTTCTACACCCTATTTGATATTGAAACACCGGTAGCGGACAATTTGAAAAAACTAGAGTCCCAATTTGATAATTTGGTAAATCTGGCCTGTTGGGAGTGCCAAAAACCATGTAAAAAAGTTTGGGCCAATTATGTAGAAAAATTACCGGGCATTTTGGAAAAATTAAATCTGGATGCCGAAGCCACGGTCAATTGTGACCCGGCCTCACTGTCCATTGAGGAAGTTTATATGGCCTATCCCGGTTTTTATGCAATTGCGATTTACCGGCTCGCCCATGAACTCTATACCATTGGTTTTCCCCTAGTACCTAGATTAATGACAGAGTATGCCCACCGTCAGACAGGTGTGGATATCAATCCTGGAGCGCAGATTGGGGATTCATTTCATATTGATCATGGAACGGGGATTGTGATCGGTGAGACCGCTATCATAAAAAACCATGTGAAAATTTATCAAGGAGTTACCCTAGGAGGCCTTTACGTGGCCAAGCATTTACAAAAGACCAAAAGACACCCTACCATTGAGAACAACGTTACGATCTATGCCAATGCCACCATTTTGGGTGGGGATACGGTAATCGGCGCCAATAGTGTTATTGGGGGAAATGCTTGGTTAACAGCATCGGTTCCTGCCAATAGTACCGTATACCATTCACCTGAAATAAAAATTAAAACCCAGACAGATGTCTAAATCGATTATCGACCTTATAGGTAATACCCCTTTGGTAGAATCCCGAGTCTTAAATACAAATCCCAATGTGAAATTGTTTTTTAAGATGGAGGGTCATAACCCTGGCGGAAGTGTCAAGGATCGTGCTGCCTTTAATATGATCAAAAGCGGCTTGGAGCGCGGCAGCTTAAAGCCTTCTGACAAACTTATAGAAGCGACTAGCGGTAATACCGGGATTGCCTTGGCCATGATTGCGGGCGTATTTGGGTTGGATATTGAGTTGGTCATGCCAGAGAATTCTACCAAGGAACGAGTACAGACCATGAGGGCCTATGGCGCAAAAGTAACCCTGACACCATCCGATGTGGGTATAGAAGGTGCCCGGGATTATGCGGAAAATAAGGTAAAGGAAGAAGGTTTTGTAATGGTCAATCAATTTGCCAACGATGATAATTGGAAGGCGCATTATAAGACAACAGGACCAGAAATTTGGAAGGATACCGAAGGAAAAGTTACACATTTTGTTTCTGCTATGGGAACCACAGGGACCATCATGGGTACCTCTACCTATTTAAAGGAAAAAAATAAAGAGGTACAGATTGTAGGCGTACAACCTTCGGACAATGCTAAAATCCCGGGAATTCGCAAATGGCCCAAGGAATATTTGCCTAAAATATTCGATGCTTCCAAGGTAGATAGGGTTATGGAAGTGAATGAGAAAGAGGCAATAGAAATGGCCAAACGTTTGGCCAAGGAAGAAGGGATTTTTTCGGGTATGAGCTCTGGGGGAGCAGCTACCGCGGCTTTAAGACTAGCAGAACAGTTGGATAACGGTGTCATTGTTTCCATAGTCTGCGACCGGGGAGACCGATATCTCTCTTCGGATTTATTTGATTAGTCCAACAACCTTCACAGAAATAATAAAGGAGCCATTAATTTGGCTCCTTTATCTTTTTCAAGCAATTTATTTAGTCTGCTTATTTGGAATCGTTCATGTCCCAAGCCTTGTTGTATTCTTCTACGTAAAACTCAATTTCCTTACCTCTTTCATCAGTGAAAACATAAGTCGCCTTCGTTCCCATAGTTTCTTTGGATTTCAAGTTCATACTCTCCAGTATTTCAAGGCTGCTTCCTTCATCTATAGCAACAACGAGTTCATCGGCATTGCTTACCAAAACAAAGTCTTCCGAATCATCCGATTCATAACTGAAAACTATTTTTTCGTCAAAAGCGTCATCTTCATCATTGTCTATTTTTACTGTTTTGGTAATAGTAGCAACACTGTCCATGATTCTAGTCTGATCCACCTTGTCGGCATCCTTTTCATCATGCATAATGGCGTTTTCTCTTTCTGTGGTAATTTCAACCGATCTCTTTACCATTTTGTCTCCCATGTTTACATTATAGGTTTTGGAAGTCGTGGTTTGTAAAACTTCGGAATTATTTTCCTGTGCCAACACAACCCCGCTTACAAAAAGTAAACCGACCATTATTATCTTTATCTTATTCATTATACTAAAATTTTAAGATTCATAAATAGTATGTAATGTATCTCTTATCATTACATCTTTCCTAATTTTAATATACATTGAATTTACCCAAATGACTGACGCAAAAGCGATTAACTTTTGTTGGTTCAATAAAAATAACAACCAAAACCAATTCTGACCATAAGTTGAGGGATGTTCAACAAATGTTTAAAGCCAGTCCTTTCTTTTAAAATAAATTAGCATCCCTACAAAGAGAAGAATCATAACCACCCATACTACATAGTAACCGTATTCGTAATGCAATTCGGGCATATTTTCAAAGTTCATTCCGTAAACTCCGGCAATAAAGGTTAACGGAATAAAAATCGATGCCATTATAGTAAGCACCTTCATGACCTCGTTCATTTTGTTGCTCATATTGCTCATATACATTTCCATAAGGCTCATACTCATTTCCCTGTATATTTGAAGGCTTTCGTTGATTTCTAAGGAGTGATCCAAGGCATCCCGAAGAAATAATTTGGTATCATGCTTAATTAACGGACTTTCAGAATCTATCAATCTGCTTACCAACTCCTTGACCGGGTAAATCCAACGACGTATTTTAAGGACTTCTTTCTTCAATTGTTGGATATGCTGGGCCACTATGGGTTTTGGATTGGCATAGACTTCGTCCTCCAAAAGTTCAATACGGTGGTTTATTTGCTCTAAAACCAAAAAATAATTATCGATTATCGCATCCAAAAGGGCAAAGAACAGGTAATCCGCTCCCCTAGTTCGTATACGTCCGGATTTTGCCTCAATCCTATTTCTTACCCCATGGAAAACGTCTTCCTTTACTTCTTGAAAGACCAGCACGGTGTTCTCCATAAGGACCATGGCCATATGTTCTGGGACAATTTCATCATTTTCGTTGAGGTACAGCATTTTGAATACTCCAAAAATATATCCTTCATATTCATCTATTTTTGGTCTTTGGTCCGTATTTACGGCATCCTCCAAAATCAAATTGTTCAGTTCGAATCCTTTTCCCAATTCTTCGATAAAAACCTCGTCCGTAATTCCGATGACATTAATCCAAGCAGTCTTTGGGCCTTTCCTATAATTTAGGATTTCATCGACTTTAAGATGTGTTTTGGTAGTTGACTCCTCCTCATCATAGGAAATCACAAAGACCTCACTGTCGGATTTTTCCTTGTTCCCCAAATAACTAACCGTTCCAGGGGCCGAACCTAATTTGCCTTGGACTCGGGATGCTTTTTTCTTTCGCTTGGGTAGTCCTAATTTTCTTCTTGCCATGTAAAAACTTTACTTAAAGATAACCAAAAGCCTGTTGCCGATTCAATCAAAAACTACTTCATTCAAAAGAAGTCCCGACCCTGGGGCCACTGAGGTAAGCGTTATTTTCTTTTCAGGATTCAAAGAGTCCAAAATATCCTGCTTTCCTAGTTCTCCCTTGCCCACTTGTATCAACGCGCCCATCATCATCCGTATTTGATATCGCATAAAACCCTTGCCCCTAACCACCATGGCATAACTTTTTTCAGGCAAAAAATTGGCCGTAATGAATGTATTTTCTCGAATTTCACAATAATCAATGGCCCGAACGACTTGGGTATTGGGTTTTAAACGAGCGGTATAAGAAGAAAAGTCGTAGGTCCCCACAAATAGTTGGGCTACTTCCTGCATAAGTTCAATATCCAAAGGCTCAATAACATTATAAAGAAATGGTGCACAATAAGGGTGGTTTTTTTCGCCATAGGAAAACAAATAGACATACTCCTTGGATTTGCTGTTCTTTATAATATTGAAATCCTCCGTGGTAGGTTTAATTTCAGTAACCCGAATGTCCGGAGGAAGATTCCTATTGAAAACACCTAGAAAGGCATCCAAATCCGACAAAGGTGTATTTTCCAAGAACAGTTCAAAAACCCCATCCAATGCGGAAACCTTGGCGTCTGTCCGGCCAGAGCCTAAGATTTTGAACTTGGTATCGGGAAGAACATGCTTAAATGTTTTGGACAACATGCCCTCCACGGTCTTATGCCCGGGTTGCTTTTGCCAACCGCTGTATCTAAATCCCAGGTATTGGATTCTTATCAGATAATAATATCGGGTTCTTTGCATGCTGCACTTACTTTAAAAAGTTTATGTTTTGGTCTAGGCGTTTAACTTTTTTGTAATTTAATCACAACTAATCAAAACCAACAATTATGATAACAGAAACTAAAGTTAAACCACCTGTGTGGTTTTGGATCGTAAGCGTTTTGGCCCTTTTGTGGAATTTGGCCGGTGTAATGGCCTATATTGGACAGGCCTATATATCCGATGAAGTACTCGCCGCAATGAGCGAAGCGGAACGAAGTCTCTACGAAAACCAACCAGCTTGGGTTACGGGTGCTTTTGCGATTGCCGTTTGGGGTGGCGCATTAGGATGCATTTTTCTTTTATTACGAAAACGTTGGGCCAAACCCGTATTCGTTATTTCCTTAGTTGGTCTTTTGGGCCAATTGAGTTATAATTATTTTTTAAGTGAGGCATTTGAAACATTCGAAATGATCGACATGGTTATGTCCGTTATGATACTTGTTATTTCCATTGCCCTGATTCTATTCTCCAACAAGGCAATTGCAAAACAATGGCTAATATAAACCGTTGAAATTGCTATGGTTGGGATTTTAAAGTTGTTTTTTCCCTATTTTGTAAGACCGTTTATCGAATTTTTAGAATAAAAGAAAGTTGGGCCCGTTTTAGAAAGGAGTCAATATATTTATAACCGCAATCCAAACATGCTAAAATCCATAAAAAGAATTTTGACATGGAAGCGTACGCTTTTATTATCCCTGATCAGCATTCTTATGTTAAATGTGTTCAGTTTTTACGGACTGTATACCAATAAGTTCTACTTTTTTAAGGTAGACAATTACATTTTCCCCATCCTTTCGTTGGTACATCTCGTGTTTCTATATGTGATGTGGTTTAAAATAAAGGAACGGGAGCTCAGCGATGTTCCCATGCGTAATTTGGAATACGGACTCTATGTGGTAAGCTTGGTCTACCTCTTTAAAATTATTGACACCTTAATTACGCTTTTGTCCTATGGGGACTACGAGAACCATTTGATTCCGGGCACATTTTTACCTATAGGAATATTAATGATGACACTGTATACGTTGTTGCTAGGACTTACATTTCTGGCCTTTAGTTATCGAAGGGAAATTGTGGGGACCTATGTTTTTGACGATATGAACCAACATGTAGATAATTGGAATTCTTAGTATAGAGATAATACCCAACCAAACAAAAAATCCCTTCCGTTACGGAAGGGATTTTTTTATATATCCTTTAGAAAACTACTGTAAAGATCCTTGAATTGGTACCCTTCTGCAAAGCGTTGCTTGTTCAGTTTTTTATGGGAAACCAGACCCCATAGCAACAGTTCCTTTAGAAAATAGACATCCTCTTCTGGATAGTCGGGCTGATAGGTTTTTATCAAAGCATTTAGTGCAGGAATGCCATCCAAGGCACGCTTATATTCCTCATCCGTAAAATCGTCCAATAATTCAAAACCTTCGCCCTGAAAAAACCAATGTAACAGTTCATCATAAGGAGTTTCCTCATCCTTGCGTTGCAGCTTGTTAATTTTGGGGAAATACTCCGAGAATAGGGATTTTACCGCTTCGTCTATCAAGATTTCCGCAACCACATCGGCACCTTCCTGTTCGCCTTCATAGACCAATTCAATTTTACCGGTAATTGCCGGAATCACCCCTAAAAAATCACTTAACCGTACCGCTGTTTTGTCCGCACCGGTCAATAGGGCCCTTCGTTCCGCCGTACTCAACAAATTCTCGAAAGCGGTAATGCTCGTACGGGCACTAACCCCACTCTTGGCATCTACATACTCACTGTTCCTAGCCTCAAAACTGATCTGCTCCAATAAGTCCTTGGCCAAATCCGGTACATACACCGCATCGGACTGTCGTTCATCCAAATTGGCCTCTTGCTCGGTAATCTTTCTGGCCGTTTCAATATCATCCGGATAATGGGTCAAAATTTGTGAACCAATCCTATCCTTCAATGGCGTAACGATACTCCCTCTATTGGTGTAATCCTCTGGATTGGCCGTAAATACAAATTGTATATCCAAGGGAAGACGAAGTTTAAAACCTCTAATCTGAATGTCTCCCTCTTCCAAAATATTGAAAAGTGAAACTTGAATTCGTGCCTGTAAATCGGGTAATTCATTGATGACGAAAATACAGCGATTGGCCCTGGGTATCATTCCAAAATGAATTACTCGATCATCCGCATAGGACAATTTCAAATTTGCAGCTTTGATTGGGTCCACGTCCCCGATTAAATCGGCCACGGTAACGTCCGGTGTGGCCAGTTTCTCATAGAACCTTTCAGTCTTGGGCAACCAATCAATAGGCGTATCATCTCCTTTTTCGGCTATTAATTCCTTGGCGTAGCGGGACATAGGTGACATGGGATCATCATTGATTTCCGAACCTTCCACGATGGGAATGTAATCGTCCAACAAATTCACCATCAATCGCGCCAGTCGTGTTTTCGCCTGTCCCCTTAATCCCAATAGGTTGATATTATGTCTCGAGAGAATCGCCCGTTCCAGTTCCGGGATTACGGAATCCTCATAGCCCCAAACCCCGGTAAAGTTCTCTCCTCCTGTTTTTATCCTTTCACGAAGATTGTCCCTGAGTTCGTCCTTGATACTTTTAGATTGATATCCTGCCTTTTTTAAGGCTCCTAAAGTTGTAATTTCTTTATAGTTCAATTGCATATTTTTTTAATCAAATGGTAGTAATTCTGGTTCTAGAAAAACGTGTTTTGCCGTTTCGGAATTAAAGATGTCGGTGGTGTAATGACACCCCAATACTTCCTTGAATTGATATTTTAACCTTGGGAATTCGGCAATGAATTCCAAAAAGGTATGGGATTTAGACTTTAATATAAAATGATGTACCGCACGGATGGATGCAATGGTCAATGTTGTATTATACTTATCCGAAGCTCCCCAATAGTCCACATACTTTTTCAAATCATCTTGTAGACGCACAAGGGTAATGTCCAAGCCAAATTCCCCAAGGTAGAGCCATGCCAAGCGCAAATGCGCCTCGTGACAGAATTGGCCTGGGAGTAACGTACACTGCCGAAAAGCCGCTACAAAGTCAAAGTCCGAATACTCCTTGTGGTCTGTCATATTGTTTTAAGTATGCTTTACTAGTTTCGATTACGTTCAGCTACGTACCTATTTTAATCTTTTTCTCCTGTTTGCTTCATAATCCTCGAAAATCATTTCTCCCAATCCCTTTAATCCGGTAAAGAAGGCCTTCCCTTTATTGGCTTCCGTAAAATGACGGATAAACTGCATTAAATACGGGTCTTGGGCTATCATAAACGTGGTAATGGGAATATGTAGTTTTCGGGCCTGACGGGCCATATTGTAACACTTTTCCACAATATAGTCGTCCAAGCCTACGCTGTTTTTATAATAGGTACCATCCGGCAGCCGCAGGCAACTGGGCTTTCCATCGGTAATCATAAAAATCTGTTTGTTCGTGTTCCGCTTTCGCCGAAGCATATCCATGGCCAATTGCAATCCGGCCACCGTGTTCGTATGATAGGGACCGACTTTCAAATACGGCAAATCCTTTATGGGAATGGGCCAAGCATCGTTCCCAAAGACCAAAATATCCAAGGTATCCTTCGGATATCGGGTGGTAATGAGTTCCGATAAGGCCATGGCCACCTTTTTCGCCGGGGTTATCCTGTCTTCCCCATAGAGAATCATACTGTGACTGATGTCGATCATCAGAATGGTACTCATTTGTGCCTTGTATTGGGTATCCTCCACGACGAGGTCTTCCTCGCTTAAATTAAAACTACCTATGCCATGGTTCACCTGGGCATTTTTAAGGCTTTCGGTCATGGAAATGTGTTCCAGTCCGTCTCCATATCGGTATTCCCTGAAATCGCCGGTATGTTCATCTCCCTGTCCAGATTTTCCCGTTTTGTGATTCCCAGCCCCGCTGCGTTTTAGTTTTCCGAAGATTTGGTCCAAAGCGCGCTGACGAATTATACGTTCCATTTTTGCCGTGATGGAGATATTTCCACCGCCAGAGCCTTCTCCATTCTCACCTTCTTCCCCCATTTCACCGCCGCCGTCCTCAAATTCTTCCTGAATGTACCCTTTGGCCTTCAAATCTTCTATAAAGTCATCAATGGTATAGTTCTCATCGGTGAGCTCATACTCCTTATCTAATTCGCGTAGCCAATCTATGGCCTCGTCAAAATCGCCCGAAGTATGGGTGATGAGTTCCTGAAAAATATCAAATAGTTTTTCAAAAGGAGATTGTTCCGGTGCTTCATAAGGCACAAACCGAAATCCTTTTCTTGTATTCATAGCCATATTATAAAATTAACATATTTGAACGTGATGTGAATGCTTTTTAGGAAATGTTAACGTTGATTGGCTGTTGGCGATTAGCTATTGGCTTTTGGGATTTGGGATTTTGGTTTTCTAGTAATTGTCTATTGTAAATTGTAAACCAACTATTAACTAGAAACTTTTAACTCTGAACTATTATAGCGATTGCTTTTGGTTGGTTATACTCGTTAAAAGATCTTCCTCGATTTTAAGATTGGATAAACAAAGGGAGTAATACAGTTTTAAAATAGCCTGAATTTTCAAAAACATTCCAGAAAAAGCAATACTTTTCCTACAAATAACGTTAGATGGATTCAACTTACCCAAAATTCAAAAATGATTACTTTGAAAGCATCAATACGTTGCGGGAACACTTTTCAGTCAGCTGTGGCCCTAGTACTAGTGTGTATACTATATGCCTGTAATTCCCATGGAAAGAAGGATTCATCCATGGATAATTTTGCCGAGGAAGCGCAATTGATTTCCAATATAGCTACAGGGGAGCATGAGATTATCACTGATACAAATACTTTGCGGGAAATTCAGAATCATTTTATACAAATCTGCGGACGCTATTCCGAATTGGACCATAAAAACTTTCTTTACCAGCGCTACGCGGAGTCAGGGGATATCTACGGGGATGTCTATTTTCATAATGCCAAGGTATCTTTGGTCTCTTGGCACGATGAAGCTTTGGGTCTAAATGGGTCGTATCAGTGCTATTTCGATGAAAATTCAGAAGTTGTATTGATAGAGGGTTTTAACCATGACGGCCAAACCTGTATGGCCACCTACTATATACCCTGGAATTCAAACATTGTTCCTTTTACCTACATGGGCGAGTTTCCCAAAAATGGCAAACAAACCTTTTCGGGAGCATCTTATGACAAGCGGATTGCAGCTTCGGGGACTTTGGGAACGGACGATTACAATACCATCGTGGCAACTGCCAAGAAGCTTCTGAATGCGGCCCTAGAAAAGAACGAGGCCACTTTTGGAAGTCGGTATTATGTCGGCACGATTGCGGAAAAATACGCGATTCAGGCAAATCTAAGACTCTACGATAGTTCCATCCATGGACAATATCATTATGAAAATACGAATAGGTCCTTATCCATTTATGGTGAGGTTTCTGATGGGTCAGTTCAGTTGCGGGAAACCAATCCCGAGACCAATGAAGTTACTGGCCATTTTACGGGCACCTTTTCGGCGGACGGTAGTATTTCAGGTTCGTGGTTCAATGCGGATAAGACCAAGGAATTACCCTTTGAACTCAGGCCATCAGAATCCTATAAGGCCATAGATGGAACCATTTTGCAAGGTCTACCACAGCGGATACCGGAAATTTATCACCAAAAAATCAAAACGAACTATTTTGAC
Source organism: Maribacter cobaltidurans (assembly GCF_002269385.1). Lineage (NCBI taxonomy): Bacteria > Pseudomonadati > Bacteroidota > Flavobacteriia > Flavobacteriales > Flavobacteriaceae > Maribacter > Maribacter cobaltidurans. The sequence continues at coordinate 4,255,067 of NZ_CP022957.1, read as the reverse complement.
TTTCCCAAAACGCATATGAATTCGGTCGAAGAAGTTCTGGGCAGCAACCAAATTGACCCTATTCCCTGGGGCAGTGGGGCTGAAATGAAGATTATGGATTTCCTCCAGTATTATTTTGTTCGGCAAAAGGAACACTATTTCAATAATTATATCGATTCTGATTATGGCGATATTGTGACCAAATATTTTAACGATATCTATTTGGCCTTGCCGGATTTTGTTTCTGCTAAGGAAAGACATGATGGGTATTACAGGGACCTACTTGCAGACCAATCATTGGAAAGTAAATTGATACCATACCTCGTTTACCGCGTGGATAGGTCGTCGGAGAACATTTTCGCTATTTGGAATTTATATAAGGCTCATTTTTTTGATATGGTGGACATGGACACCTACAAAAATTTAAAGTTGGACCGGACCGTAAACGATTTACTACATAGCTATGACCACCTTAAGAAAAATCCGGATCACGAACTTTTATTGGTAAAGGCCTACCAATTAACGGATAGTCTAAACCAACAAAAAATAGCGTCGGATTATGAGCCAGGCGCCTATGGAACTTCCGCACAGGACCAACATCCCTTTTTACAGGAAATTATGCAGGACGACACGGCCTCTTACCACCGAAAGTTATGGTCCTATTCCTTTTGGATGCGCAGAAACCATGAAGGCAATACCGCAGTAGTCGCTTCCCTTCTTAAAGAAATCAAGGAAAATTATAATTAAATAGTAATTCCTTTCTGGGCAATTTGGGTGCACTCGGTTGGCTATTGGGGGTTGGTTGTTAGTTGGCGGTTGGTGGTTGGCAGTTGCTTTTAGAATTTGTAATTTGAGATAGGAAAATTGAGATTTTGGAATTTGGTTTATTGCTAATTGATACTTTTCATTTTTCATTTTCAGTTTTTCACTTATAACGAGTAACTTAAAACTTTTAACTAACCTCCGTGTCCTCCCACCTAGCCAGACAATTCACCGGATTTCTAAACACTCCGCCCCTATGGACCAAAACGCAATTCGGTATTCGCCAATTTGAGTTTCCACAGGTAGATTTGTCCGACTTTACCCCTACTCCCATTCCCCAAAACCTACGTCTGGGCCATCAAATGGAACAGGTGTGCAAACAATTGCTCGATCATTCTTTGGACTACGAGATTTTATTGTTCAATTTACCTGTACGCAAGGGAAAACAGACCCTTGGGGAAATCGATTATATCTTTAAGAACAAAACTACAGGTCAACTTATTCATGTAGAACTAACCTATAAGTTCTATATCATCGACCCAAAGATTTCAGAACCCATACATCAACTCATGGGTCCCAACCGGCGGGACATGTTCTTTACTAAAATGGAAAAAATAAAAAACGAGCAGTTTACCCTGCTCCACTCCCAAGTTGGGCGGCAAATACTGGCCGAACAGGGCATTTCCACTCAAGAAATTGGCCACCAGGCCTGTTATAAGGCCCAATTATTTGAACCTTATAATAGCAACCCCATAAACATACGGCCCCTCAACCCGCAATGTATCTCGGGGTATTGGCTTAGATTGGCCGATTTACAAGCTGATATTTTTAAAGCCTTTGAATTCTATATTCCCTATAAAACGGAATGGGTGGTGGCACCCCATGAAGACGTTCCTTGGGCCTCCCATTTCGAAACCCTCTTGGAGGTAAACCTGCGCCTGCTCAAACAAAATGCGCCCATGCTCTGGATCAAAAAAGGGACTGACACGTTTGAAAAATGTTTTGTGGTATGGTGGTGATCTTGGGTACTAAATATTTAGTACTGCCTTATACTTTCTAAAATCTATCAAAAAAACCAGCTTACTGGTTACAAACTGTAGGCAAGCAACTGGTTTTGGCTATTCCGAATAGGTGAGTTTTGAATCCTCTGACGCCTATTTTCAAAATATTCAATGTTTAGTCGTTTTAATTAACAGGAAGTTTTCTTACATTTATTGTAATAGGTCAAAATTTAAGAAGCTTATTATTATCGGGTCTGAAAGCTTATTATCAAGAACTTCAAACGGATTCTTGTAAGGGACGTAGTTATTAAATGAAATATGCATGGAGAAAGAGAAAAAAACGATGGCCCCTACACCAAGTGTGGACAATCCTCTAAATGACTTTAAACAGCTTTACAGCCACGGGGATATTTATCAACAAATATTCAAATACGCTGTAATTCCCATCCTCGTGCACGATATTGAAATGAACATTCTAAACGCAAATGATAGTGCCGTTGAAATGTTCGGATATTCCCATAAAGAACTCTTGGAAAAAAGTGTTCTTGATTTGCATACCGAAGATGAAATCGACCATTCTGGAGAGGTTTTGGAGAAAATAAAACACGTGACCAAACTAAGTGTTGAAACCAGTTTTAAGAGAAAGGATGGTTCGGTTTTTAAGGCGGAAGCGACACCCTGTAAATACATTTTGGATGGACAACCTCTGGTGCATGTCTTTATAAAGGATATTACACCGCGTAAACTGGCGGAACGTAAACTAAAGGAAACCAATCAAGCCTTGTTGACACAGATGGCCCAAGTAAAACGGTATACCAAAGAAATTGAATCCAAGAATAAGGAACTGGCCGATTTTTCCTATGTGTCCGCCCATGATTTAAAGGCACCTGTGACCAATATCGTTACTTTATCAAACATGATAAGTGTGGATGCTATAACTGACGAATACGATAGAGAAGTGTTTGGCAAGTTGCGAAAGAATGTAGAAATTCTGTCAAAAAAGGTAAACGCCTTAAATGATATCATTAATTTTAAGGCAACCCTCGCTTATAAGAACGAACGTTTAAATTTTGCTCAAATTTTTGTTGAACTTAAGGAAAGTATAGCACAACAGCTGGATGAAGCCAATGCCACGATATCCGAGGATTTTTCAGAAGCTCCTGAAATTGACTATCCAAGCTTGCATTTAAAAAGTATTATGCAAAACCTGCTAACCAATGCCGTCAAGTACAAAGACCCCAACAAACCCTTGATTCTCGAAGTGAAAACTACCAAAGAGAAAGGTAATGTAATATTAAGTGTAAAGGATAATGGCATCGGGTTTGATTCTGCCAAGTACAAAGAAAAAATATTTGGACTCTTTAGGCGATTGCACACCGGTATAAATGGTATGGGTGTGGGAATGTATATCGTTAAATCCATCGTAGATTCACATGATGGTAAGATTGAAGTAGAGAGCAAGCCGGGTCTAGGGGCCTTATTCCGTATCCATTTTAAAACCAACATACATGAATAGTAAAGTACTATTAATTGAAGATGATGAGACCACTAACTTCATACATAAAATAGCATTGAGGAAAGAAGGACTGGAAGAGGTACATGAAGTACTGAATGGCCTGGATGCCTTCCATTTTCTTGAAAAGGATTGCCCAGATCTGATTTTTCTAGACATAAATATGCCCATTATGGACGGGTGGGAATTCTTACAAGAAAAAGAATCCAGGTCACTTTGCCAGGGCGCAAAAATTGCAATGCTCACGTCTTCCAACCGTAATGAAGATAGGGAAAGAGCTGAAAGTTACCCCTCTGTCATAGCTTATTTGGAAAAACCCCTAACTTCTGAAAAAATAAAAGTTATACAACAAAAGTTGGCCAGTTAACAGGGACCTCTCCAAATAAATGTGTATGGGAATTCCCATTTTTTAAAGCCGCATTACTATAAATTTGCACCACCTTAAGCAAAATGCGCCCATGCTTTGGGTCAAAAAAGGGACTGACACTTTTGAAAAGTGTTTTGTGGTTTGGTGGTAAAAAATGCCAGGCTCTAGAAACCCGGCATTTCCAGCATCAACCAAATTAATCTTCCGTAAAGGTATAGGTAGCACGGTTAACTTCCGTCAACCGAAAATAACCATAGGCATAGTCCTCTGGGTTGGTTTCATTGATACAATTACCACGTACAGGTACGGGAGTTGAAGAAAATAAACCTGCCCCATCCATTTGATCAATAAGAATCTTAATGTAATCGTAGTAAGCCCTGGATATGCCATACATTTCAATAGATACAACATCACCCGGCTGAAAGGGTTCCAACCCGTCCACTTCATCTTCTTCAATTTCAAACCACCAATCTATTTCGTTACCGTTTACAAATTCATCCTCGGCATTTTCAAAAAGGGGTAACAGGTCGCCCTGTTTTTGAAACTTAAAAAGATAATTGTTCCCTTCTTCAATAGGATCGGTGAAGCTTATGTGCACTTCCAAATCGGTATCACTAAAACCGTCGTCACGTGTCTGGAAAATATCCGTAATCTCCGCCACGGAAGTCATGGTTTCTGAGGCCGAATAAACCTGTCCACCATATTCAATCCGCAAGGCATAGGAATTACCAATAATGGGTTGAAAATTCGTGGTAACGTAATTACCATTATTCTGGTCCACAAAATTGAAGGAATCGCCTGTATTTGTGTTGGTTACGGTAACCATCGCTCCTTGGACCTCTTCAACGGAATTGGTCTTAAAATAGGTGGAAGACTTTGTCAAACGAATGGTCTGCCGGTTTCCCGTAGTTCCTTTCTCCCAGTCCAAAGAAGCTTCCACGACCAATCGTTCGGGACCGCTCTGTAACTCGACGTCAATTACATCTTGGCACGACACCAATAAGAATAGTATTAGTGGTATATATAGTTTTATCAATGTTTTCATGATCAAAATTTAAAATTGTACGTAATTGAGGGTAAAATGCCAAAAATGGCAGTTCGGGTTGCTTCGTTCGCCCCGGTTTCAAAGTTTTGGGCAAAGGATATGGAAGCCGCATTCTTACGGTGATATAGGTTATACACGCTCAGGACCCATTCCCCCTTAAAGCGTTTGGTTTCATATTTTTTTGGTCTGTAGGTCAGGGATGCATCCATGCGATGGTACGCGGGCAAGCGGTCCGAATTTCTTGCCGAGTAGCTGGCAATGGACATCCCCTCATATTCGTATTGTCCATTGGGATAGGTCACCGGTCTTCCCGTTTGAAAGACCATATTACCCCCTACGCTCCATTGATCGTTGAAGGCATAGGTACCTGTAATCGAAATATCGTGTGTGCGGTCAAAAAAAGTATTGTACCAATCCCCATTGTTTATTCCCGGCCCACCGGCAGAACCTCCCGGCGTTCGTTGTTCCGATTTGGAAAGGGTATAGGCGACCCAACCTGTCAATTTCCCTTCGTTCTTGCGAAACAGCAATTCCAAACCGTAGGCCCGCATTTCACCATTTAATATTTCGGTCTCAATGGTGTTTTGTCCGATAAGCTCGGACCCATCGATGTAATCGATCCTATTATCCACGGTCTTGTAATACCCCTCCACTTCCAAGGAGTACTTTTTATCCTTAAAATCCTGAAAATAGCCCAAGGCATATTGATTGGATAATTGTGGTTTGATAAAAGGTCCGCTAGGCGTCCAAACATCCAACGGGGTCACGGAAGAGGTGTTGGACAATAAATGGATATACTGCGCGGCACGGGAAAACCCGGCCTTTACGGATGTATTTTCATTAAGTAAATAGGCCAAGGAAACCCTAGGTTCCAAATTGTTGAAACTTTTAATGGACTCACTTTTTGAATATTGGGTCTCCCCCATGACCCTTCCCCGCTCATAGATTCCCAAACGGGAGTTGTAAACCACGGGTAGGTCGTTTTCATAATTGGATATAGGTTGGCCTCCCAATCGGCTAAAGGCACTGTATCGCAGACCATATTGGGCCGTAAGCCTATCGGTCAATTTATGTTCGGCGTTTATGTACAGGCCACTTTCAAAGGCCCTTTTTTGATCTAAGGACAGTGGGTTAATTGAAGAGGTTTCCGAAGTTGGTCGGATTTGTCCGGGGTCAAACTCATAAAAGAGACCGCTTGCCCCAAAATCAAGGGTGAAGACATCGTTCAAATAATATTTAAAATCATATTTGAGGTTGTAGTTGTTGATGGACGAAATCCATTCAAACTTTTCAAAATCGAGATTCAGGTCATAATCATACCGACTCACGATGGCGGAAAGATTGGAGAAGAGTCGGTCATTAAAAATATGGTTCCACCGTAGATTGCCTGATGCATTCCCATAACTGCTGGTAAAAGATTGTCCCAGTTCAAAACTATCCCGACCAAAATACCCGCTTAAAAAGAGTCGGTTGTTGGCATTGATGCTATAGTTGGTCTTTAGGTTAAGGTCGTAGAACATGGCACTATTCTCCTCTCCTGCAGCCTTTAAAAATAAGTCGATATACGAACGCCTGCCCGCGACCAAAAAAGAACCCTTGTTGCCAAACATGGGGCCTTCTGCAGTGAGCCTACTGGAAATGGCACCTATGCCGCCCGTAAGCGCAAATTTCTTGCTGTTGCCATCTTTTTGGCGAATATCCAACACGGAGGAAACCCTGCCCCCAAATCGTGCTGGAATGCCTCCTTTGTAAAGTTTTAAATCTTTTATGGCATCGGCATTGAACACGGAAAAGAAACCGAACATATGTGAGGTATTGTAGATAATGGCCTCGTCCAATAAGACCAAATTCTGGTCCTGGGCCCCGCCACGCACATGGAAGCCTCCAGAGCCTTCGCCGTTATTGGTCACCCCAGGCAACATCTGAAGTGACTTTAGCACATCCACTTCGCCGAGGACCACGGGAATTTGTTTCACTGTGCCCACGTTCATTTTAAGAACGCTCATTTCCGGTTTTCTGAGAAGGGCCTTTTCGGGTTCCTCTGCAATAACATCCACTTCGTTAAGCTCGGTGGCAAACTCGGAAATTTCAATATCCTGCTTAAGGTCTTGATTCAAATGGATGTTTAGATTGATATCGGTATAACCCATGTAGGAAATATGAAGTACATAGTCGCCCTCGGGAGCCGTAATGGAATAAAATCCATATTCATTCGTAATGCCGCCTATGCTGGTGCCTGATAAAAACACCGAAGCCCCAAAAAGGGTTTCGCCGTTGGCATGGTCGGTAATGGTACCGCTTATGGTATGGGATGTCTGTCCCATCGTTAGGAAGGAACCCATGAGGAGTATCCAGAACACCCCCATTTTCCTCCAGACGGCCGAGATTCCATTTAATTGTCTGTTCATTTTTTGATTTTGTTTTTGATGGTTGAACTACATTTTACACCACCAATAGACAGTATGAAAACAAATGGGTTGCACCCTTTACCTTTTTTTTAATTTTTTTTGTCCCAAGTGCAACCCTTTCTTTTTTCCTTTGTCTTTTAATTCAACCATACGGCATCAACCTAATTACGTGGAAACCGATATTCGATTTACACATCAATCCCTAGTGGAACGTTCCAAAGCGGGGCATAGCAGTTCTCAGTACGAACTCTATAGCCTTTACGTGGATGCCATGTATAATGTGGGGCTTCGGTTTTTGGGAAATAAGGAAGATGCCGAGGATATTGTGCAGGACAGTTTTGTGGATGCCTTTAGAAATTTAGAACGCTTTAAATATGAAAGCAGTTTTGGTGCCTGGTTAAAGCGCATCGTAATCAATAAAAGCATCAACCATCTAAAGGCAAAGCGGATTGACCTAGTACCGATGGAACAACACGCCTTTCACTTATCACAGGAAGAAGAAACGATGGAGAACGAAGCGGTGGACATTAAAAAGGTAAAACAGGGCATTGCACAATTGCCCGACGGATATAAGCAAATTATCAACCTGTATCTAGTTGAAGGATATGACCATGTGGAGATTGCAGAAATACTGGACATTACCACCAGTACCTCAAAATCACAATACCACAGAGCCAAAAGAAAATTATTGGAAATCGTAAAGGAATTGTAATGGACAATTTTGAAAAACATATTAGGGAAAATGCCGGTGCCTTCGATGAACACACTGCGGACAAGGCCAAGTTATGGGCACACATATCGGCAGAACTGGAAAAAGATACCCCAAAGGTCATTCCCCTTTGGAAACGCCCTATGTTTCATGTTGCGGCAAGTGTGACATTGATTATAGGACTGGCCACCATTTTTGGTTTGGCATATTTCAACACGAATAACCCGCAGGAACAATATGTGTCCAAGGAATTGCTTGAAATAGATATGCACTATCAGGATTTGGTTGCCTACCAAGTGGAATTGGTCCGTAAGAACCAATATTTAAGCGAAGCCGATAAAACGGAATTTTTATCCTTTATGGACGAACTGGACGCAGAATATGAGGTACTGCGCAAGGAAATGCACAACAACCTGGACAATGAGCAAGTGCTAGCGGCCATCGTGGCCAACTATAAAACACGTATTGAGCTCATTGAGAACTTATTACATCAGATTAACGAATCTAAAAAAACGAACCATGAATACGGATACACATTATAAAAGCTTCCTATGGACGGCCCTAATGCTGCTCACTATGGTGGGCATGGCACAGGAGAGGGTATCCAAGACCGTTGAAAAAAGTTTTTCGTTATCGGAGAACGGCGAACTCCAATTGGAGAACAAATACGGTAATATTACCTTGACCGGTTGGGACCAGAACAAGGTAAAAGTGGTCATGGACGTAAAGGTGAACCACAGAAAGCGGGAAGACGCGAAAGAGTTGTTGGACCGTATTCGCCCCGAAATAAAGTCCAACAGTAGTTTTATATCTGTGGTTTCCGTCATCGCCAACCGAAATTCTGGCTGGTTCGCAGATTTCTTTAACAAGGCCAATCCCATTGATACGGACCGAAGCCGTGTGCAAATAGACTATGAAGTGTTTTTGCCCAATAAAGCCAAACTGGATATCACCAACAGGTTCGGGGACATTTTTATCGAGGATTGGATCGGGCCGCTCCACGTGGTTTTGGAGCATGGTGACCTATGGTTGAACGATGGCCTGAACAAGGCGGATATTAAACTGACCTTTGGAAAAATCAGGGCCAAAAACCTGGACTATGCGACTATTATGTTGGAGAATGGGGAATTGACCATGGACGAAGCCAAAAATTTACGCCTGACCACCGAAGGAAGCGAAATAAAAATCGGTAAGGCCAATGCTTTGGAATTGGACTCGAATAAGGACGAGATTGCCATTAACGAGGTCGGTTCCGTTTTTGGGAGTTTAAAATTTTCCACCTTTAAGTTGCAAAAACTTATGGACGATGTGGGGCTCGACTTAAAAATTGCCGATTTTGTGATCTACGGTATTGGGCAACCCGATGCCCAAATTATCATTGAACAGGAATCATCGGACATTACCCTGAATGTCGGTGAGTTTTCTCATCGGTTCGATGCCACCCTGGAGCAGGGCGTGGTAAGGCTTCCCAAAAGTTTTGAAAACGTGCGATCTGATATGCTCGATAATGGAAAAAAACTCAGAAAAATCGAAGCCACCTACGGAGACTCCAAAACCGGACACATTTCCATTAGCGGTAGTAAGGGAATTGTAACAATTAACGATTAAAAAAGTCTTGTTCCATGCAACCCTTTTAATTAACAATTGTCTTTAAACATAAATCATTCAATCAATCAAAAAATGAACAATCAAAAAACAACAGCACTCCTACTCTTTCTTTTATTCGGTATCCTTGGATTTTCCCAGAATCAGGACGAGGAATACATCACCTTTAATGATCGAAAAAACGTGGTACATGGCGTATATCTAGGCCTTTCCACCTATTTTGGCGAAATTGACGACAAGGACACCTACATAGGCGGACTAAAGGTCGCCTACGTCGCCAACAGACAGTTTGAGGTGGGTTTTATGGCCAACGTCCTTTACTCTGAACAGGATGTATTCAACCCCAGAAACAGCAGTAATGATGATATCATTGCCGTTTATGGCGGCCTACATTTAGAGCCCATTCTTTTTGGAAAATCCAAGGTAAGCCTTTCTTTTCCCGTACTTATTGGCGGCGGGGCCGTAGGTTATGTAAACCATGACGACATTGTACATGAGGAGGATGTGGATTTGAACGAAGACGATTTGGATGCCGTCTTTATACTGGAACCGGGGATGAACGTTCTCTTTAATATTTCCAGATATGTACAGTTGGAAGCCGGGGTACGATATAGATTCTCCAGTGAAATCGAATTGGCGGACAGTCCCCTGGACAGGATCAATGGTTTCTCCGGAGGAATTGGCGTAAAACTGGGCGTTTTTAATATGGGGCGCAACCGGTACAAGAAAAAACTGGACTAATGGAAAAGGAACATCCGTCAACGCCTGAAACCATTGCCACGGTACGGGTGTTTACGCAGAACAACCAAGTCTATACGTTGAACAAAGACCAAGAATGGTCACCCGTTCCGTTCCGTTGGTTGCCCGTACAATCGGCATAGTAAACTCCCTAGGGGCAAGCCGATGAGGCATTAAAAGAAAAGACATTTTTATTTCGAGACAAGTCTCGGAGAATTTAAATCATGATTATCGCATAAATCATAATCAATTCATCAATCAGCAATACAATGAAAACAAAAATTATCATGGGCCTTTGTATGGCCGCAAGCATCCTGTTTAGTTCCTGTGACCATCAGGTCATTACCGCATTGGACGAAGTAACCACGGTAGAATATGCCTTTTCCGATTACCAAAGATTGGAAATATCGGGCGATTTTGAGGTGTACGTTCGCTTTTCCGAAACCGAGGAAAACATAGCCATAACGGCCAACGATAACCTACATAGAAAAATTGACGTGTTCAAGAGCGGCAATACCTTGAAGATCGGTCTGGAAAATAAGGTTATCCTACGGGGAAATCCTACCCTAAGGGCGTATATTACCACAAGGAACATTACCGATTTTGAAGTTTATGGGGACTCCTCTGTGGATGTGGAAGATCTTATCCTAGCCGATAATGCTTCCATTACGGTTTATGGGGATAGCCATTTTACCGGTGAAATGGATGTTGACCGACTACGGGTGGACCTTCGCGGCGATTCCACAGCAGATCTGTTTGGGTATGCCGAAAACGTCAATGCCCGTTTAAGCGGTGATAGTACGTTTAGGGACTATGACCTGCAGGTGGCAGACCTTATCATTGACCTTACCGGGGATAGCCAAGCGTCCCTTTCCGTAAGCGGAACGATCGATGTGGAAGCCAGTGGCGACAGCGTTCTAAACTACCAGGGCAATGCGACTGTGGTACACCAACACCTTACCGGGGATTCCAAGGTACGGCAACGCAACTAACCAGAATGCCCTAAAAAAATAGCTATGCAAAACGACTCCCCACAGCCCAACGGTTTGGGGAGTCGTTTTTTAAGGGTTAGCCCATCCCCTCACCTCAGAGAACAAAATATCCTCGTGCTTTGGGGCAAAAGAGGTACACACACTTTTAAAAAATGTTTTGGTATTATTAGTAGCCTTTTTCTGATGTAATTGTTGATAACACATTATAAACTAGTGTTATGCAGTATTAGTTCACTATTTGAAAAGAAGTATCTTGTTACACACAAAATAGAAATAAACGTACCTAGGTAAGTTTATACAATTGTTGTGCTTAATGTAAAAAGACATTGGATAAATTAAGAGAACATATAGAAAGAATGATGAAGCCTTATCGGGAAATTGCCAAGATTACAGAACCGATGAGAAAATTTCAAGAGCAGTTAGCTGAGCAATCTAAAGCGATACAAAAGGCAATTGAACCAACTTTGGAACTTCAAAAAAAACTTGCTGAGCCATTAATGAATTTTCAAAAGTCTTTTGAGAATATAAATAAGATTTATACCTCCATACCCAAATTTGAAAATCCATTTTTAGAGCATTTAGAAGCTTTTAAAAAAATTGGAGAAAGGCTAAAAGAATACGCAAAAGAAACACCTGAGTATTTTTTACTTATTGCTCAACACGGTTGGTTTATTGACTTAGAAAGTGAATTGAATTTGCCATCAAAAGTTGCTTACAACATAAAAGACAAGCGAGTAGATTTAGCAGATGAAATGTTAGTAGATTACTATAAAACCAACATTGACGATATTTTTGAAAAATTGATTAAAAGACACTACAATAGAAAAGAAATCTTAAAAAGTATAAAAAACTCGTTCGAAGATGGTAATTACTCTCTTTTAATTCCTTCTGTTTTAACACAAGTCGATGGTATTTGCTTTGATTTCACAAAAAAGAAGTTCTTCATTAAGGAGAAAAAGAATAAGAAATATAAATTTTTACCAGAAGTAATAGCAGAATTAGAAAAATCGGCTGAAAATTTCTTGAGTTTGTATTTATCACCACTTCAAAATCAGACACCTATAATGGCAAGAGAACAAGATATTGGTAAGTTTCCTTGTAAATTAAATAGACATGAAATTTTACACGGAATAAGTACTGATTATGGAACAGAAATTAATAGTTTGAAGGTGATTTCACTTCTTAAATATGTTTCAGATTTACTTACTGACCTTGATGATAAAACACTAAGCACAACAAAAAATATAGAGCATTTGGCAGATGGTGCTAGTATTAAGGATGATAGCTTTTAAGAAACATATAAGTAAACAGAAAGTGTGGAGCGTTAAAATGCCAAACGCACCATATTCAAACCGTTGGGACGGATTTTGAAAGCCTCCGGCCTCAACCAAGTCGCTACATTGCTGCGCAATTCCCGCACCAAAAGCTAGTCGACTAATTTTATTCCAAACACCTTAAAATCCAACAAGGGTACCTCCGCTAACGCGGAGTCCTTGAAGAACAATGCCGTGTGATCAATAGGAAGTCAGATTCACACAGCATTGTTGATCGGATTTTGCTATATTTCCTTAAAATTCGCCACCAGCACTTCAACTCGCCCACTGCCTCCGCAGATGGCGTACATAGCGCGGCGTTGTAGCACATTATCCGACATCTAGCTTATCATACTTCCAAATAAAATACATATAAGGTACAAAAGAAAAAGCCAAAAATACAATAGCTATTCGCTGAAATAAAGGGTCTATTAAGTTCCCTATTAATACAAATAACCAGTTAATTAATAAAATAATACTGATTTTCTTCGGCATATTTTTCTTCCAAAATAAAGTACACGTTAATAAAAATAAAGCTAAAAAAACCATGTTAGGTAATTTATAAAACAAAGTGTCTATTAAAAGAGTATTGTAAAGCATACCATAGACTTGTCTAGCTTCTCCTCCGGCATCTGCTAGCAATGGCATAACAAAATCAATAGCGTATTGTCCAGCTAATAAAATACTTGTTAGAGCAATTATAACAACTAAACTTGTGGCTATTTTTCCAACTATCTTATGATGTAAACTAAGGCGGATGCTTATAGCTGTAGGCAACAAGAAAACTGTACTTAATAATAAAATAACATGCGCTCCCAGCCAATCATTTCGATGACTTATTAGTTTATCAAAAAAATGCCCCGATGCATTATCTACGTTAAGCAACCAAATCATTCCAATACCGGCAAATATAAAGGTTAAGGGAATCGATATTAATCCTATTTTTCGAAATGTTTCCATTGTTTTTTTTTAATGACAATGAAAACATCGATTTGTTACAGCTATTTAATACAGATTGGATAAAACAATAAGAATAACTACGTTACTAATTATAAAAAAATTAATTCTCTCTTTTGTTCTTTCTGATTTACACTAACAATTAAAAGAGAATCAAACTTAAGCGGTGTATCATTAATTGTGGTCGGACTCCTTAAAAGGAATCCTTTGCACTGAAAAAACTAAAACCGTGTTTAAACAATACGCTAGAAAGATAGGGTAAGTAGATTGTATAAACCGATTTGGACTAGGTGTCTCGTTATAGAAACCTCAAGAGACATGGTAATATCAAAATAATACAATGATATACCAGTTGCCCCATGCTTCATATGGTGGTGAAATAGTCAACCACTGTTACGCGTATCCCTATGCTTAGCTCCAGTTAATTAAGCAGATTTTTATCCTCTACAAAAGTAAGTATAGAGAATATGTTTAACTTTATTAGGGCATGGGTGAGGCAAATTTTTTAAAGCGCGTTGAGGCTATACTGGATAAACTAGCTTCAAATGAAAATTTCAGTGTTACGGAATTGGCAGACGAACTATGTCTGAGCAGGTCACAATTGCATCGAAAAATACATGCGCAGACTGGCAAATCGGCTAGTCAGCTTATTAAAGAGCACCGCTTATCCCATGCACAAAAACTGCTTGTTTCCACTGAATTAACCATTGCTGAAATTGCGTACCAGGTAGGCTTTAAGAGCCCTGCCTATTTTAATTCCTGTTATAAAGATCGTTTTGGCTGCACTCCAGGTGAAGCCCGCGCTTCCGCTCAGGATGATACTCCTATTATTAAACTAGAACCAAAGCGATACAGTAAATCGATCCTGCTGGGCATCGCTACCTTTTTAGTATTGGTGCTTGTTTCGGCCTTCTACTTTAGCGGGTCCACTTATAGACAATTGGAAGATGAAAATCCTAAAACAGAGGCAGAAGTAGCCTATGTTAAGGGGCAACATCTAATGTACCAGTTTACGCCTGAAAGCTTTCAGAAAGCAGCGGACTATTATTACAAAAGCCTGGCTGCCGACACTAACTACACGCCCAGTTATATTGGCCTGGCTGAAATAAACTATTACAGCTGCTACCCTAGAATCTCAAAAGAGAATTCTTTAAAAGCAGAAAAGCATGCCCGTCAGGCACTTGCCATCGACTCCGACTATTCAGAGGCTCACCGCATTTTGGGCATGATCTATTACCAATGTGACTGGCACTGGGAAACTGCTAGCGAACAGTTTCAATTGTCCTTAAAGAATGATCCCAACAATTGCATGACCCAGTTTTATTTCGGCCATTTTCAAACATTCGTGACAGGAAATCTTCAGGCCGCAAGATCGCTGATAGAGAATGCGAAAGCTGAATGTCCGATATTCATCTATCATTATCTCTTATCCGCAGAGCAATACATAGTACTTGGTGAGTATGAAAAAGCACTTTCTGAATTAGCCTCCGCTAAGGAAATCGACAAGAATGAAGCCAATAGCTATTGGTATGAATCTGTAGTTTTTTATAAACAGAACAAGATAGATAGCGCTTTGAAAGCATTGGCCAGTTATAGCGAAAAAGTGGGACTGGCTATTGAATTTAAGCTAATGTCAACAAATCAGACTGAAAGACTTAAGCGTAGCTATCAGTTGATCATAGACGAAATAGTCAGCAAGCAGGACGAGTGGGCAGATGCTTATTTTATTGCGAAAGCCTATGCGCTTTTAGAGGATGAGGGTCAAACAATGACATGGCTGAACAAAGCTTACGACCAGAAGCTTTTGGATTTGAGTAAAATCAAGTACGATTTCCATTTCGAATTTCTTCACGACAACCCAGAATTTCTTCAACTCCTAGGAAGGATGAATCTGGGAAATTACGAGTCCGTTTTGTGATACAACATAATTCATACTGATTGCAACATTATAAGACGAGATTGCAATGGAATGCAACGTCATCAATATGTAATAGGATGTGTGCAGGAGTATTTTTGAGTTACTACATGATTCAAAAAACTTATGAAACATCAATCTTTATTTGTCAAAATTTTCCTTTTCATTGCTTTTTTAATGGGTATTGTAATACGTGCCATTCAGTTCTTCGCGGAACCCAGTATGTGGAAGGATGAACTCTTCTCCGTTGTCAATATTGAAAATATGTCCTTTTGGGAATTAATGACACAGCAACCAGCATACAATCAGGTAGCACCTGTAGGCTTTTATATGATCCAGAAGTTTTTCTATACACTTATAGGTAGCACGGAAATGGCTTTTCGCTTCTATCCCTTTATTGCCTCTCTCATGGCTTTATGGCTGTTCTATTTGATTGCCAGAAAGTTTGTTAATTCAACAAAGTTAGTCCTTGCCGTGTTTTTCATGGCTACTGTATTGGGTTCCTGGTGGCAGTCATTCAATGCCAAACCCTATACTGGAGACATTTTGTTCTTAATGTTCTTTGTTTGGACCAGTCTCACAATGCTGGAACGAACGCTCTCTAAGAAAGAGAGGTTAATTTTTGGATTAATTGGTTTCCTTGGGGCCTCTGCTTCTTTTCCGGCGAGTGTCTTTGTGTTGGCTATCACATCCATCTTGTTTCTAAAAAGAAAAGATATCCCACTGAGGTCCTATATGCCAATGTTTATTTTATGGCTATTAGGTGGAGTTTGGAATATTATTTACGCCAAATTTATAATTTCACCTGAAGTAGCCATAGCTATGTCTGAGCATCATAGCAATATGTTTCCACCCTCCAAAGTGATGGAATATGTCTTGTTCTTTCCCAAACAAATCATACTAGGCCTTGGTGACTTCCTCACCGTAATTGGAAGTAATAATCCAATGATTGTATTATTATGTATTATTATTTTGCTACTGTCTTCAATCTCCTTTTATCCCATCATAAAGCATAAAAGAATCGATCTTTTTATACTTGTACTTCCTTTTATTATGATGATAGGGCTAGTGAGTTTTTACATTTTACCCATGGTTGGAAGAACAGCCTATTATGGTTTATGGCCCTTCTTATTGCTTCCGATGATCAGCTTATCGATTTTAGAAAAGAATTTTAGTTGGGCAAAGCCATGGTTGACAAATGCCATAGGCGTAATCATTGTATTACCTTCGGTCTTGGTCATTATTTTGGGTGTAAGCAGTCTACCGATCGAGTCGGAACCCGTTAAGAAAATGCTCACTTATTACAATGAGCACAAGCAAGCCGGGGATGTGCTTTATGTTCAAGGTTCAGGTGATTTGTACATGCACTATTATGGCCCAAAGTATGGTGTCCAAGATTACATTTTGGGGCAATACGATTATAATATTTCTACTGGAGCATATTTAAAAGATTTGGAGCAGTTAAAAGGAAATAAACGAGTGTGGTTCCTGTTTACTGGTTTTAGACCGGAAATGAACCCAACCTTATCACCTAAGGACATACAGGGTATTTTCAGTGAGGAGGCTGAGTTGATTGAAGAAAAACACTTCGAAAGTGCAGGCTACCCCAACTTTCTTAATTTATATGACTTCTCTGAAAGATAGTCACAGGTCCAGTATTCAAGAACATCTATTTAGAAAAGGATTGGTATGGAGAGCGCTATAACCCAGATACAGTCTTCCCCTACCCCAATCAGCTTTCAGCCGTTCACTTAAGTTGTCAAACTACCATAATTCAATGCTCAAATCAATTCGGTAAGGCAAGTTATACTTCAATACGGCAAAATCGAAAACAGATGCGGCGCTGCGCACCGCGGTCGAAATACTATGGAAGTAATAAATATGGTAGTCCGTTATCACATTCATAGTTGAAGGGTTGTGCTATTTTTCCATAAAAATCACCAAACTGCGTTCAACAGGTCGCTGTAGTTAATTTTGAAAATCCCTGAATAAAGGCTATATAATTTCAAACATTATTTATAAGAATGACAAATTCACCATACGTATGCAGAATTGGTCAGACTCAAAATTCTGGACAAACTTATCAACGGAAAAAAGAAACAACATCGCGATCAGTTTGACAGAGGATAACCATTGCTACGAGAACGCCCCGGCAGAACTTGTGAACGGCATCCTAAAGGACGAGTTCTACCTTGACCAGACTTTTGATGGCCTGGGCCAAGCCAAGCGTACGGCCAAAAATGCAATCAAATTATACAATGAGGTAAGATTACATTTATCTTTAGAATATAAAACCCCGAATATGGTATATTTAAAAACAGCTTAAACTTAATTATTAACCTGTAGCCATATTTCAGGACAGGACATTATTTGAATTCACCAATTTGATAAATATCATATCTTTAGAGAAACCAACCTCTAATGATCAAATTCTTTCGTCGAATCCGGCAGCGACTTCTTTCGGAAAACAAATTCAGTAAATATCTGATTTATGCTATTGGAGAAATAATTCTTGTAGTAATTGGGATTCTTATTGCTTTGAGCATCAATAATTGGAATGAGAAACAGAAAGAATTAGCCAAGGAGCAATTAATTCTAAAACAATTAAAAAGTGAATATCAAAGTAATCTGAATCAATTAGATGAAAAAATACTAATGAGAAACGAGGCACTTGAAGCCTGCAACAATTTGCTAAGTCAAATAGATAATCCTAATTCAATTAATGAAGATAGGGTCTATCAATCATTGTGGATATTATTCAGAGACCCGACTTTTGACCCCATTAAAAATGATATCGTTGGTTCAGAAAATCTTCGCTTAATAAATAATGATGCCCTGGTGAGATTTTTATCTAATTGGTCCTCTGAAGTATTTCAAGTGCAAGAACTTGAATTAGAGTATCAAAAATTTAGGACAGAAATTTTATTGCCTTGTTATCTCAGATTGGGAGTTTCAAGGAACGTAAATAATAACTTATGGAAAGATGGATATTCCCCAACTGAGGCATTAGACAAAGAATCAAAAAATAAATTCACCATAAAGCCAACAAAAAAAAGCTTGAATTTGACCAAGGCTCTTGAAGATGTTGAATTGGAAGGTATCGTAAGCCAAGTAATTACACATCATCAAATTACAAACATGCAATCACAGACTTTGCGTATGAGGATAATAAATATGCTCGAAATAATTGAAGGGGAAATTAAAATTGATAACAGATATCCAATTGAAAAACAGACTTATTGAGTACAATACTTTTTTGGAGAATATATTGGATTTACTTCAAGAAAATCGTAACGAAATCAATAAAAGGATGATTAATTATGAGTCAGCAACGGAAGTTGGAATGCAAGAATTTGACTATTTAAAGAAAGAGCTTGGAAAAGAGATTGTTCAATTATTGCCAAGTAACAATTGGAAAAACTATAAAAACCACAAAACATTTTTAAAGTCACAGGATAATCTTGTATTTCTAGTTGCAATGTATATTAGACAAAAACAATATTTATTCTAATCTTAGATAATAAAATGAAAGAACCTATAAAACTTTTAAGAAATAAAAAATGTAACTAACGAAAGTACAACTCGGAGTATAGTGCATACCCCACGGGATACGCACCGTACACAATCCGTGGTTCATATGAAAACGGAAATGATATTACGTCAAGAAACTAGAAACGACTACCAAGATGTCTTCAACGTAATTGAAAGTGCTTTTAAAGACGCTGAATTTGCAGACAACACTGAACAGTTTTTAGTCGAAGGATTAAGAAAATCAGACGCTTTCATTCCTGAACTATCAATAGTAGCGGAAATTGACGGAAATGTAATTGGACATATTCTATTGACGAAACTTAAAATCAAGAATGAGTCGGCTGAATTCGATTCATTGGCGTTGGCACCTGTTTCTGTATTACCTGAATTTCAAGGAAAAGGAATTGGTGAAAAACTAATACTTGAATCGCACAAAAAAGCAAAAGAATTAGGGTATAAATCAATCGTTCTTTTAGGACACGAAAAATACTATCCTAGATTCGGATATGAACAAGCGGATAAGTACGGAATAGAATTGCCATTTGAAGTTCCGAAAGAAAATTGTATGGTAATTGAATTGGTTGAAAACGGACTGAAAGGAGTAAATGGAATGGTTGAATATCCGAAAGAGTTTAATGTATAAAAATACGACACCAAAACAAAGGCTATAAATGATGTCGACTACGCTCAGCTTTCATGAAATGTCTGCAACTAATCAAATACCCACAGTTAGCTATAATGTATTACCACATTCTAGAAAACAAAGAAAATGAACCAATCTGAGCTCTTAATTTTAAATTTCACAGAAATACGGAGAAGAAGTATAAAGCTTTGGAACGGACTGCCTGTAGACTATTATAATTGGAAACCTGACGCAAAAGCAATGAGTGCGTCAGAAATGATAAGACACGTTTTGGAGGCTGATTATGGCTGGAATATTATTATTAATCAAGGAGATATGACAAATTATACAACACCTTGGAAAAACCGTCCATTCATAAACCTAAAAAATGAACTTGAATTTGCCGAGCCTTTTAGAATAACATTTTTGGAAAGTGTTAGACAATTTTCAGATAAGCAATTAAACGAAACCGAAATCGTTCACCCAGGAAATGGAGACAATAAAATTCTTGCAAAATATTTATTACGGATTGGATATCACGAATCTGTTCATGCAGGACAATTCTTGTCGTATTTAAGAGCAATGAAAATTGATAGACCAAAAATATGGGATTAAAAGAACTCTCAAGCCAACAATAAATAACCGCAACGTATTTACTGATATTGATTTTTTAAGTAGTTCATCAGTCCCTTCGCTCTAGTTTGCGGATGGACTACTCTTCGACTTCGCCCAGAGCGAAAATCCACTAGGAATTGCCAACATCTCTGCGTAACGGAAAATAATCACTAACTTAATCCGTGACAGACGGTTATACAAACCGTTGTGCTTCATTATGACCAACCAATAACCAATGATCAAATTCTTTAGACGGATCCGGCAAAAACTGCTCTCTGAAAATAAATTCAGTAAACATCTGATTTACGCCTTTGGTGAAATAATCCTTGTTGTCATCGGAATTTTGATTGCGTTGCAAATCAATACATGGAACCAGGAACGAATAAATTCCCTGGAAGAGCAGCGTATATTTCAAGATCTTTCAGAGGAATTGGAATTCAATAAATTTCTTCTACAGTATGGAAGTAACACGATGTTGGAAGTACTTGCTGCCACTGAACGAATATTGTCCAGAATCAACGATATTGAATACAATTATAGCGAGAAAATTTTTAATCAAGATTTAGATAAACTTACGTGGGTTTGGGTTTCGGGAAGACCTACCACGCTGTATGATGTACTTAGTGCTTCGGGCGATTTCAAGCTTATTTCTTCTCCCGTACTCCGTAAAAAACTGGCTGACTTGAAACGCAATCAGGAGTCCTTGATAAAGTTTGAGGAAATTCAAAACCGCTTTGTGGACGAACAAGTACGACCATTTTTAAATCGGAATACAGATAGGACCAAAGTGAGATCTGTATTTAACAATGGGGCAAAAAGAGTAACTATTCACCATAACTCCGTTTTCCCTTCCAACTCCGAGAAGTTATTTCAAAACAGGGAATTTGCAAATCTCTTGACCGATCTTAATTTTTTTACTTCAAGAATCGAGGTTAACTATAAACGGCTACATATGGACATTGCTCAAATAGATTCAATAGTCCATGCCAAATACCCTGACTTGGAGCCAAAAAAATTCAATCCATATTAAATGGAATTCTTCAAATTTAAAATGATGAATTAATTAAAACGAAAGGTGACAATTTGTATATGTAATGACTTTTTCTCTCCTCCTTATAGCCGAGAATCTTTTGCTACGTTAACAGAAACCTCAAACCAATGATAAAATTCTTTAGACATATCCGGCAACAACTGCTCTCTGAAAGCAAATTCAGTAAATACCTTCTCTATGCAATTGGTGAAATTATTTTGGTGGTCATTGGAATCCTGATTGCGCTTCAAATTAATAATTGGAATGAAACCAATAAAATGAATACAAGGGAACTTACTTTATTGAATGAATTAAAAACGAATCTTAAAATAAATATTGCAAATCTTGAAAACGATATTGATAAGCAGGTTAAGAGTGTTAGAAGCTTTAGTTACATATTAAATCTTCCCAATAGTAATCTACCGTATAGTGATTCCATTCCAAGCTATTTGTCCGATATAGATTATGCACCAGACGTTATTTTGGTTTCTTCGGCATTTCAAACCTTAAAATCTTCCGGACTAGAATTAATCCAATCAGATAGTTTAAGAATAGAAATCGTAAATTTATTTGAAGTGGATTACCCAAAACTCATGCAAGAAACTAGAAGGATTGAAGACCAACTTTGGTCAGCTGTGGTAATCCCACTTTTCCAAAAGCATTTGAGTAACAATAATAGCGGTTGGATTCCCAATGATTATGATAGTTGGTTAAAGGATAAAGAGTTTTTTAACATGGTAAGTTTTAGAGATAATCTAAGGAAAAGTTCAACCAATTATAAGGAAGTAGCAGTGGAGCAAACAAAAAATGTGATTTATCTTATTGAAAAAGAGCTGACAAGGAGAGAATAAAGAAAGTGCCACAATATGTGTCATGTTCATTTGGAGCATAAGCTTACAAAGCCATATACACGCACGGTTGTGCGTCAGTATTTCCCGCTCTATGGGTCAAATATTTATCCTACCTTTCTAGAAACCAATAACCAATGATAAAATTCTTTAGACGTATTCGGCAACAATTACTCTCAGAAAATAAATTCAGTAAATATCTGATTTACGCCTTTGGTGAAATAATCCTTGTTGTTATTGGAATTTTGATTGCGTTGCAGATCAATAATTTAAATGAATCTAGGAAGCAAAGTGAACTAGAGCAAGACTATCTATTTGCATTAAAAAAGGAATTTGAGAACAACCTGGTCGAAGTAAATCGTGTAATAGACCTAAATACCGACCTAATAAAATATGCTAAGGAATTATCAAGGTATACTGGGCCGAATACTCCCGAAATAACGGAAAAGGAATTTGGAAAACTATTTTTTGGCGCAGTGAATTCAGAAGTTCAATATCGTCCTGGCTCTGGAGTAACCAATGAAATAATAAGTTCCGGTAAACTGAATATTTTTCAAAACAAGGAACTAAAAAATGCACTGGCCACGCTCGATGGCCTAATGCTAAGAATACGATTTCAAGAAAATAATGAGTTGTCCAAACATAGGGATGCCTTATTGGATTTTGGACAGGATAAAGTGAGTATGCGTAGAATGGTTTTTGATGCTTACGGTGAAACGTTTGGCATAGACAGGGGCAAGTTTTTAGACAGTAACTTACATCTATTGCGTTCAATAGAATTCGATAATCGACTTGTGGGATTCATTGCTACTTCTGGCTTTTTAGAAGGGAGATACGTCGAACTCAAACAACAAATAGAGCAAATAATAGCCATTATTGACAATCAAATTAAATAACGAAGGTTGAACTATATATATGATGTTCATTGTGAACATAAGCTCACAACACCATGTGGACCCACCGTTGAAGCAAAATAAATAGTTTATGATTAGTAATTTTATCATACATCAGCAAGCCCAAAAATACCAATGGTCCGGTGATTGCTTCTTGTCCGTAAAATCTTTCTATGGAGACAAGGCTGATTATCAAGTGAAACAGCGTGAATATCAAGTTGACCAAACCAATTTTCTTGTATTAAACGAATGCACCAAATATCGCTTGAATATAGATAGTGCTAAAGAAACCGAATCTTTTTGTGTGTTCTTCTCCCCTGAATTTGTTTCGGACGTAGTTTCAGGTTTAAATGCTACAGACGAACAATTGCTTGATTTAAATGTGAAACAGCACCAGGGCATCAAGCTATTTGAAAGAAACTACCACCATAGTGGAAAGGTCTCCGAATTACTAAAAATAGGCCGGAAGAAATCCAATCTTGGAATGGATGAGCTTGAAAAGGATGAATTTTATTATCAGCTACTAAATGCCATATTACTACAAAACAATACTACTTTACTTGACACCCATCGATTGACTTCAAAAAAGAAAGCTACTCGGGAAGAGCTTTATCAACGGGTTCTGTTCGTCAAGGATTTTATAGACTGCAATTATCATAAAAATTTAAGATTACAAGAATTGGCAAACATCGCTCTGCTATCAGAAAATCATTTATTACGGAATTTTAATCAAATTTTTGGCGTCACACCATTCCAATACATTTCAAATAAAAGAATTCAAGAGGCCAAACGTCAACTATTGGAAACTGACAAAACCATAAAAGAGATTACTTTTGATATTGGCTATTCAAGCCTTGGCAACTTTAGTAATTATTTTAAGAATATTGTTGGTCAATCACCAAGTGAATTACGAAAAGGTGATATGTAGTAATTCAGGCAAGGGTTTTATCCTTTCTTTTGGAGAAAAGATAGTATTTTGAAAACGTTAATATCCTTATTTTTATTCACCCTAATCGGTCTAACACTTAAAACAAATGAGATGCTTGAATTACTCAAAACGCATATAAAAAATAAAGAAGAAGACAAAGCCATATCCCTTATCAAAGAAAATTCTGATGTCTTAAGTCTTAAAGATGAAAATGGTAGTTCAGGTCTGATGATGATTGCCTACAGTGGACTTGAAAAAGCTTTTGAGCAAGCCATAGAGTTAAGGAAATCATTTTCATTTTACGAAGCTATTGTTTGTGGCAAGACTGATATTGTAAATGATTATTTGAATAAACCTGGCTTTGACTTGTTAAATACGCATTCCAATGATGGTTTCACACCGTTGTCCTTAGCTGCTTTTTTCAATCAGACCAAAATCGCAAAATCATTGGTTGAATTAGGGGCCGACCCAAATTTATCGGCTACAAATCCATCAAAGGTCAATGCATTGCATGCTGCTATGGCAAAAGAGAACTATGAACTTTGTAAGCTATTCATTGAAAACGGAGCGGATGTAAATGCAGTTCAAATGCAAAATGTGACCCCTTTACATTCCGCAGTGCATAGAGGAAATTTGGACTTGGTAAAACTTCTTATTGAAAATAATGCATCAATTACAATGAAAATGGACAATGGCGATACTGCCTTGATCATTGCCGAACGTGAGGGACATGAGAACATAACGAAGTACCTTTTGAATAAATAGAACCGAACAGGTAACGTTCTAACAAATTATAAAATTTAGGTTACTACAAAATAAGGAATGAAACCAAATCCACAACTCAAAAAAATTCTCGGAACGTTGATTGACTATCCTTTAACTTTGCTCAAGGCACACTGAATCCAACAGTAATTGTTCAAACCTGTACCTGTCCTAAAATTATCCCGTAAACGACAGTTAAACAATACACCTCAATTACCAAATACCTTTCTTAATTTTTCTTTGGATTATAGATGATAATTATCTGAACCAGTACGGCAAGAAAGATCAGTACATAGATTTCAAGTTGGGTGAACAATTCTACAGTGTCCACGGCCTTTTTACTAATATTCATTTGACGGCTACCTTCTCTCAACTGAATTTGTGAAAGGTCGTAAAGATTTTCTTTGACATCATCAATACTTGATTGGAGTGGTTCTTTTTGTGTCTTACCGGATTCAACAAATTTAGCTTCTTGAGCTTCCAATTCCACTAGATTTTCTTTGAGATCATCAAAGACCTTTGCCTCTTCTTTGGTCAATTTGGTTTCTTGATAGCGAAGAATCAAATTTTGAATCTTGTCATCTATCCCCGTAGCTCTACCAGAATAATAAGTGGAATCTTTCCGTACCATGGCAAGTTCCTTTTCCTGTATATATCGAGCAATTTCAAAAATAATATCCTTGACTACCAGGCGATCCTCATAAATGGTGGTAACGGAATCCCTAACCCTTAAGAAATTATTTCGGTCGATGAGATTTGTAGCAATGATCAATACAAAAATCATTAGTATTCCCAAAACCCACTTAATCTTGCCAAGTACTGTCATATTAAATTATTTGAAAGTTGTTATTTAAAAATACGAAAAGGATTTTCAATTACATAGGCCTATACTAAACCTATGGATTAATTAAATATCACTAGATCAATTTGAGTACAGGTAACATTTATCTTCTTCAAATAGAAACAGATAGTAAATTAAGGTGATATGGACTCAAAGTATTTTCATAGTATAGTAGTGAAAGCAGGCGAATACTTCTTATAGAAAAGTAGTTTATGTCTAAAATCAAAGAACAATTAAATTAGTAAATTTCCAGTCGTTAAGAAATTAGAAAATCCATATGGGGAAAAAGTTACCAGGAATAGGTTCCGAACAAAGGTCGTTTATTGAAAATCAGCATATATTCTTCGTTGGGACGGCCGCTTCTGATGGCCGAGTGAATATATCCCCAAAAGGAACCGATAGTTTTAGGGTTATCAATGAAAATAAAGTAGTTTGGTTAAACTTGACCGGGAGCGGTAACGAAACGGCGGCACATCTTATCAAAAACAATAGAATGACCATTATGTTCTGTGCCTTTGAGGGAAAACCCATGATATTAAGACTTTACGGAAACGCAAAAATTTTTCACAAGCGTGATGAAGGATTTAAAAAATACGCCCATTTATTTCCCCCGAATGCGGGAGCCAGACAAATTATAGAAATGCAAGTGGATTTAGTTCAAACATCTTGTGGCTTTGCCGTACCTTTTATGGATTACAAAGAGGAACGCACCACCTTAAACCTTTGGGCTGAAAAACAGGGCGAGGAAAAAATTAGGGAATATTGGAAAAACAAGAACACCCAAAGCATTGACGGATTCGAAACGAAGATTTTAAAAGAATAAATAATAAGATTTGTAACACCAAAACAACCAACAAAAAAATGAAAAAACTATTAAGCATTGTCCTAATTTTCGGCCTAGTATGTTCTTGTGATTCCAACAAAAAGAAATCCGTGCCCAAAGCTGAGCCCCAAGCCCAGAATGATTGGATCGTCCTTTTCGATGGAATATCGACCAATGCCCTAAGAGGGTACGGAATGGACGAATTTCCTCAAGAAATCTGGTATGTCGAAAATGAGGCTTTAATTGCCAATCCGTATACGACCAATAGGGATTTGATTACAAAAGAGCGTTTTAAGGATTTTGAATTGGAGTATGAGTGGGCCGTGGATACTGCCGCCAATTCCGGAGTTTTCTTTCATATGCAAGAAGACTTGACCATGGAATCTGGAAACGGAAACAGTCCCAATTGGTTGGACAATTATGAACTACAGATCTTGGATGACGAGAATTTTTATGACACCCTCGCTGTGCGGTCCGCTGGTTCCCTGTATGATTTAATCAAACCCGTAAACAAAGAATTGAAACCCATTGGAGACTTTAATACAGCCAAACTTATTCATAATAATGGCCATGTTGAGCATTGGTTAAATGGAAAAAAAGTGATTGATTTTACTATGGACAGTCCGGAAATGAAGGAATTACTGGGGCAAAGCAAGTTCAAGGAAAATCCAGAGTTTCATTCGGATAAGGAAGGGCACATCATGTTTCAACATCATGGACAGCGGGTATATTTTAAGAATATTAGAGTAAGGCGACTTGAACCTTAAAATACTCTAAATTGCTTATTTCTTGCGCTTCATCAATTCGGCTTCAATATCCTTCAAGGTAAATCCTTTCGCCTGTAATAGAATCAAATAGTGAAAAAGTAAATCGGCACTTTCGTAAAGAAACAGGTCATCCTTATTGTCCATGGCCTCTATAACGGTTTCAACTGCCTCCTCCCCTACTTTTTGTGCAATTTTGTTGATGCCCTTTTCAAAAAGGGACGCCACATAAGAGGTATCTCCTTTGGCCGCTTTCCTGCGTTGCGCAATCGTATTTTCCAATTCTGAAAAGAAACCGAAACTAGAAGTGTTTTCCTCGTTCCAACAGGTATCGCTTCCGGTATGGCAGGTAGGTCCAACCGGATCGACAGAAATCAAAAGCGTGTCGTTATCACAATCATTCTTGATGCTCACCACGTGTAGAAAATTTCCGCTTTCCTCGCCTTTGGTCCATAGACGCTCCTTAGTTCGGCTATAAAACGTAACCTTTCCACTTTCTTGAGTCTTTTGCAAGGCTTCTTCGTTCATATAGCCCAACATGAGCACATTTTTTGTTCTGGCATCTTGGATGATGGCAGGAACAAGTCCGTTCGTATTCTTTTTAAAATCAACTTTCATGTGATAGTTCTATTTGGCCAGTGCAAATTTCACGGCCGCATTTGCATGTATTTGTGTAGTATCAAAGGTAGGAATATTGCTATGTTCCTGCTGTATCAATAGCGGGATTTCCGTACAGCCTAAAATTACCCCTTGTGCCCCCAGTTCTTCCGCTTTACCTATAATGGCTTGGTACTCCTTTCTGGAATTGGGCATGATAATTCCTTTTGCAAGTTCCGTATAAATAATGCTGTGAACCAACTCTTGGTCCGCTTCACTGGGAACCATAGTCGTTATTCCAAATTGATTCTTTAGAATATCCTTATAAAAATCAAGCCCCATAGTGTATTTGGTGCCCAACAAGAGAACTTTGTCCAATCCTTGGTCAATAATGGCCTCCCCTGTGGCTTCGGCAATATGTAACAGGGGTATTCCCGTATTTTCTTTTATGCTATCCGCACAAAGATGCATGGTATTGGCACCGATTAGAATAACCTCCGCTCCAGCATTTTCCAATCTCTTTCCAATTTCGGCAAAATCGGTATTTAGAGATTCCCAATCTCCATTACTTTGCTTCTCTGAAATTTCTTGAAAATCCACCGACTCCAGTATTAACTTACAGGAATGTGACTCGCCAAGAGCTTTATTCGCAGCTTCATTTAAATACTGATAATATAATTGTGTCGATTGCCACGTGATACCACCAATAAGTCCAATTTTTTTCATCGATTCCTTTTTGCTTGATTCTAAATTCTAACGGGGATTCCTTCTTTTTTTAATTCCTCCTTTAAATCCCTGATTTTAATTTCCTTAAAATGAAAAACACTGGCGGCCAAGGCTGCATCGGCCAGTCCCAGGTTAAAAGTATCGGTAAAATGCTGAATATTTCCCGCACCTCCGGAGGCTATAATTGGGATGTTCAATTCCCTAGATAATTTTGAAAGGGCTTCATCGGCAAATCCATTCTTGGTCCCATCGTGATCCATGGAGGTAAACAAAATTTCACCGGCGCCACGTTCTTCCACTTCCTTTGCCCATTCAAACAACTTACGTTCCGTGGGCACTTTTCCACCCACCAGGTGCACAATCCACTCTCCATTTATCTGTTTAGCATCGATTGCCACAACAATGCATTGCGAACCGAATTTGGCGACCAAATCGTTGATCAATTGGGGATTCTTAACTGCAGAGGAATTTATGGACACCTTGTCCGCTCCATTCTGAAGTAAAATATCCACATCTTCAACCGAGGATATACCACCACCTACCGTAAATGGAATACTCACCTTTTCAGCTACGTGATACACCAAATCCGCCAAGGTTTTCCTTTTTTGTTCCGTTGCCGAAATATCCAAAAAAACCAACTCATCGGCACCTTCCCGACTATAGATTTCTGCTAATTCCACGGGATCACCCGCATCTCTTAAATCTACAAAATTGACGCCCTTTACAGTTCTGCCATCCTTGATGTCCAAACAGGGTATTATTCTTTTTGCAAGCATTCTTATCGATTGTTCAGCGTGACGTTATTTATTTTTAGTATTCAAATCCAATCCATCATAAAAACCAAGATCCTTATCCCTTAAAAGTTTTACCCAAAAAGCGATTTGGCCTGTGTGGTAGGAAAAATGTTCCACTGCATGCATAATGACCCCTACCCCGGAAAAGGAAAAGCCTTGGACGGAACGAATCTTAACCAGTTGCTCCGGCTTTGCGTCAAAAATGACTCTTTTGGCATCATCCACTGTATTCTCAAGTTTTTTAATCGATTCATCCTTGGTAAGCCCATCTTTGGTTTGAAACTCGGCATCTCTATTTCGCTTATCTTCCATTTCGCCCAAAGAAGAAATAATGTATTGGGTCATATTTCCACATAGGTGAAGGATAAGGTTCCCGATACTGTTGAGGGAATCATTTGGTTTTTGCCAAATCTCGTTATCGGTTAAGTTTTCAAGACTTTTTTTGATCATCCGTGTACTTTCGTCCATCCGGTACAGGGCATTTTTGACCAACTCCTCTATTAGTTGTGATTCCTTATCCATGTTTCAGTATAAAATCTTCCAATTGTTTTAACGTAATTCGGTTTTCATAAATAGCTTTGCCAATTATGGCACCCTCACAACCTAGTTCCGCCAGTTTTGGAAGCTCGTCAAAAGTTGAGATTCCACCTGAAGCGATTAGCTTTATGGGGTTTTCAGATGATGTTTCCTTAAGTATTTTTTCATACAATTGAAACGAGGGTCCTTGTAGCATTCCATCCTTGGAAATATCGGTACAGATTACATAGCGAATACCTTTTTTTTGATATTCCTGAATAAAAGGAATGAGGTCTTCGGTCGATTCTTCCTGCCATCCGGAAACGGCCACTTTTTCTTCCATCGCATCGGCCCCAAGAATTATCCTTTCCGCCCCATGTTCATCTAACCAGCCTAGAAAAATCTCTCTATTCTTTACCGCAATGCTTCCACCGGTAATCTGGTTTGCGCCACTTTCAAAGGCGATTTGCAAATCCTTATCGGTTTTTAAACCGCCTCCAAAATCAATTTTTAATGTCGTCCGTGATGCAATTTGTTCCAAAACTTTATGGTTTACGATATGCTTGGATTTTGCACCATCCAAATCTACCAAATGCAAGTATTGTATACCATGGGCCTCAAACTCCTTTGCGACCTCAAGCGGATTTTCATTATAGATTTTCTTGGTATCATAATCTCCTTTGGAAAGCCGTACACACTTCCCTTCAATGATATCAATAGCCGGAATAATTCTCATTTTTAAAGTAATTTTTGCCTATCGATTGACATCCACAATTTAGAATTCCCAATCTTGTTAAAACCAAATTTTTCATATAAAGAGTGGGCATCCTTTGTTTTAAGTGCAACTGTCTTTAAGTTTTTGATTAATGGATGTTCAAGCATATGTCCGATTAAAACTTTACCATACCCCCGTCCTTGATATTCTTCAAGAATTATTACATCCATAAAGTATCCAAAATAAATATAGTCTGTCACCACCCTGGCAAAACCTATCTGCTTTTTTTCGTGTGTATACATTCCAAAACAAAATGAATTTTCTACGGTTTTTCTCACGTCCATCAAGGTTCTACCATCGCCCCAATATGTTTTGGCAATGAACTCTTGGATTGCTTCAATATCCAGTAATGTTTTATCCTCTGAAATAAAATAATCTGCCATGACTACATGTTTAAGAAATTCCGTAAAATCTGTTCCCCTACATCGCTGCTCTTCTCTGGGTGAAATTGCGTACCATAAAAATTGTTGCTCTGCAAAGCGGCACTGTAATCCATATCGTATGAAGAAGTGGCTATGGTCTGTTTACAAACGGGAGCATAATAACTGTGTACCAAATAAATATGGCTATTTTCCTTTACCCCTTTAAACAATGGTGATTTGAGGTCTGAAATCTGATTCCATCCTATCTGAGGCACCTTAAATTTTTTGGAAAATCGTACAACATCAACATCAAAAATACCTAGGCCATTTGTATTACCCTCTTCTGAACCGTTGCACATCAACTGCATTCCCAAACAGATACCCAAAACCGGCTGGGTAAGATTCGGAATCAATTGGTCCAATTGGCTTTCCCTCAGTTTTTTCATGGCGCTGCTGGCCTCGCCTACCCCAGGAAAAATAACTTTGTCGGCTTGGCATATTTCGTCGGCATCATTGCTTAGAACAGCATCGTACCCCAACCTTTTTATGGCAAACTTGATGCTTTGAATATTACCAGCTCCATAATTTATTATAACAATTTTCATAACACGCCCTTCGTAGATGGTAGCACCATTTTTTCTACATCCCGTTTTACCGCCATTTTAATGCTTTTGGCAAAGGCCTTGAAAATTGCTTCAATCTTATGATGCTCGTTTGTACCCTCTGCTTTAATATTAAGATTGGCTTTGGCCCCATCCGAAAAGGATTTGAAAAAATGATGGAACATCTCCGTAGGCATATCCCCTATTTTTTCGCGTTTAAATTCGGCATCCCAAACTAACCAATTTCTACCTCCAAAGTCGATAGCTACCTGTGCCAAACAATCATCCATCGGTAAACAAAATCCGTATCGTTCGATACCCAATTTATTGCCCAAGGCGTTATAAAAGACTTCCCCTAAGGCAATACCGGTATCCTCAATGGTATGGTGTTCGTCTACTTCCAAGTCCCCGTCTACCTTAATTTTCAGGTCCATTTGTCCATGACGCGCCAATTGGTCCAGCATATGGTCGAAAAACGCTAACCCGGTTTTGATATCGCTTTTTCCTGTTCCATCTAAATTCAACTCGATAAGGATATCCGTTTCGTTGGTTTTTCGGTGGGTAGTCGCCGTTCTATCCTTCAGTTTTAAAAACTCATAGATTTTTTCCCAGTCGTTGCTTTCCAAGGCGATGATATCATCCAATGCTTCCCGTTTTACCGTAATCTCATTGGTCCCCAAATTCGTCTGGTCATTAATAAAAATACCTTTGGAACCTAAATTCTTTGCCAATTCAATGTCCGTTAGTCGGTCGCCAATAACAAAGGAATTTTCAAGGTCGTATTCGTTGGAGAAATATTCCGTAAGGAGTCCAGTACCGGGTTTTCTGGTATCTGCATTCTCATGTGGAAAGGTTCTATCCAAAAAGACCTTATCAAAAACAACACCTTCGTTTTCGAACGATTTTAAAATGAAATTATGAACCGGCCAAAAGGTATCTTCCGGGAAAGAGTCCGTCCCCAAGCCATCCTGATTGGTAATCATGACGAGTTCATAATCCAGTTCCTTGGCGATTTTACCCAAAAAAGTAAATGCCTTTGGATAGAAAATCATTTTTTCAAAAGCATCAATCTGCTCGTCCGCAGTTTCCTTAATGATGGTGCCGTCCCTATCTACAAATAGGACTTTTCGGCCCCCTCCGCCCCCAATGGGGGAACTATTTTTTGCATTTTCTATTTTCATGGTAATTCTTTTAAGGCCTTTATCAAAAATTCATTTTCCCTATGCGTCCCAACCGTAAATCTCAATTTGTTTTCACAAAGGGGCTGGGTAGTTCTATTTCTAATGACAATCCCTTTCTCCAACAATTGTTCATATCTGAGCGACGCATCATCCACTCTCGCAAGAATAAAATTGGCATCGGTTGGATATACTTGTTCAACAAATTGAATGGTTTTCAACGTTTGTTCTAATACCCTTCTTTCTTTAAGGATGTTTTCGACTTCTTTGTTAATTTCCTCCCGATTCAACACCCTTTCCATAGCGCGCTGTTGGGTAAGTTCGTTCACATTATAAGGTGGTTTAATTTTATTTAAGACAGCAATGATTTCTTCCGACGCAAGGCATATACCCAAGCGGATTCCCGCCATCCCATAGGCCTTGGACAAGGTTTGCGTTATCACCAAATTTGGGTATTCGGATAATTTGGCAACCCAACTTTCCTCGGAAGAAAAATCAATATAAGCCTCATCAATAACTACCAGACCATTGAAAGATGACAACAAATTTTCAATTTTGGAAACCTGAAAGCTATTTCCTGTTGGGTTGTTGGGAGAGCAAAGAAATACCAATTTGGTATGTGAATCTACGTTTTTCAAAATAGATTCAACATCTGGCTGAAAGTCATCCATTAATAATACTTCCCTATTTTCAACTACGTTGATATCCGCTAAAACCTTATACATACCATATGTTGGTGGTAAGGTAATGATATTGTCCACTTTTGGTTCACAAAAGGCCCTGTAAAGGATATCCAGTACTTCGTCGCTACCGTTTCCCAAGAGTATATTTTCCTGCCGAACACCTTTCTGTTGGGCCAAGACGGACTTTAAACCTCTTTGTTGCGGATCGGGATATCGATTGACACCATTCTGAAAGGGGTTTTCATTGGCGTCCAAAAAAATCATTTCCGAACCATCCGATACATACTCGTCCCGAGCAGAGGAATAGGGCTTTAGACCTTTTACGTTTTGACGAATCAAATTATTTAAATCGAACACCTTCATATTATGATTTCCCGACTTCGCTCGAAATGGCTTTAGTTATTTCATTCAATCGTAAGGTTACCGCATTTTTATGCGCCTGCAACCCTTCGGCTTCCGCCATTAATTCTATCGCTTTACCAATATTTTGGATACCATCTGGGGTTATTTTCTGAAACGTCATACTTTTCATAAAACTATCAAGATTCACCCCACTGTATTGTTTTGCGTATCCATTAGTGGGCAAGGTATGGTTGGTTCCGGAAGCATAGTCGCCAGCACTTTCCGGAGTGTAATTCCCAATAAATACCGACCCGGCATTCTCCACATTTTCGATAAAAAAGTCCTCATCTTCAGCACAAATAATATAATGTTCGGGTCCGTATTCATTGATCAAATCAACGGCATATTTTTTATCATTTACATAGATGAGTTTGCTATTTTCTATCGCTTTTTTCGCAATTTCCTTTCTTGGTAAATCCTCCAATTGAATTTCTACTTCAACTTCCACTTTATCCAATAGTTCCTTTGAAGTTGAGACTAAAATAACCTGGCTATCCACACCGTGTTCGGCTTGGCTCAATAAATCAGAGGCTACAAAAACCGGATTTGCGGAATCATCTGCAAAAACCAAAAGTTCACTAGGACCTGCTGGCATATCTATGGCCACGCCATATTTGGTCGCTATTTGCTTCGCAACCGTTACATATTGGTTGCCCGGACCAAAAATCTTATACACTTGTGGAACCGACTCCGTTCCAAAAGTCATTCCCGCAATGGCTTGGATGCCCCCTACTTTAAAAATTTTCGTAACCCCGCAAAGTGCTGCTGTATATAAGATAGCGGGATTCACTTTGCCTTCTTTGTTTGGTGGCGTGCATAGAACAATTTCCTTGCATCCGGCCAATTTGGCCGGGATGGCCAACATGAGAATCGTAGAAAACAAGGGCGCAGTACCTCCAGGGATGTAAAGACCCACCTTTTGAATAGGTCGTTTTTCTTGCCAACAATCTACCCCAGGTGCAGTAGTTACGAAAACTCTTTCTGTTTTTTGAGCCTTGTGGAATTCCTCAATATTCCTTTTGGCCAATTGAATGGCTTTTTTCAATTCTTCCAGAACATACAGGCTCGCCTGATTTACTTCTTCTTTGGTCACCCTAAGGGCGTCCAAAGAAACTCCATCAAACTTCTCCGTATACGTTTTCAAAATGGAATCCCCTCCTTTTTTTACTTCGGTAAAAACAGTATCAACAATATCCTCAATATCGGATACGGTCTGCGTAGGTCGTTTAAGTATAGTGGACCACGATTCTCTACTAGGGTTATAAATCTTGTTCATTTTTTTAAATAGCAATTAGCCCTTGGCATATAATTAGTAATAATTTAAAGCTCATAGCAAAATGCTAACAGCCAATAGCCTTTATAAAACCATTTTCTCAATAGGACAAACCAAAATACCTTCAGCACCAACCTTCTTCAATTCATCGATTACCTCCCAAAAGGTATCCTTATCTATTACCGTATGAACCGAGCTCCAGCCTTCCTCAGCTAGGGGCAATACCGTAGGACTGCGCATCCCGGGCAATAACTTTAGTATTTCCTGTAATTTCTCGTTAGGGGCATTCAAAAGCACATATTTTGATTTCCTGGCCCTTAATACGGATTGTATCCTAAACTGTAATCTTTTAAGTATAGCTTTGCGCTCCTCCGTTATTTTTGGGGAAACGGCCAATACCGCCTCACTGGTCAACATCACTTCTACCTCCTTTAAATTGTTCTTGAACAAGGTGCTGCCACTGGAAACAATATCACAAATGGCATCCGCCAATCCAATATTTGGTGCAATCTCTACAGAACCATTAATGATATGAAGCTCTGCATTTACCCCTTTCTCTTTCAAATAGTTGGTAACGGTATTGGGGTAGGACGTAGCAATGCGTTTTCCTTCAAAATCCTGAACGGATTTATACTTGACCGACTTAGGTACCGCCAAGGACACCTTGCATTTTGAAAAACCAAGTTTTTCCGCAATGGAAATGTCGGCTCCCTTTTCTATCAATACATTTTCACCAATGATGGCAACATCCACCACACCGTCCCTTAAATACTGGGGAATATCCCCGTTCCTCAGGTAAAACACCTCCATGGGGAAGTTCCGGCTAGAGGCTTTTAGCTGATCTTTTCCATTGTCAATGGAAATACCACAGTCCTTTAGAATCTGAAGAGAGTCTTCATTGAGTCTTCCCGATTTTTGAATAGCAATCCTAATCTTTGTCATTATTGATTTTTAATTTTAGTTGGCAAATACTATCAGAGCCAAAAACAAAACCCGTTTGATTGCTCAAACGGGTTTTAAAATATGTTTGTAATACTACAATACATTTTTACCTCGCTTGAGAGCAAGTATAAAAATGATGATGTGTATTATTGTTTTTTCTCATTACGACGTAAAAGTAAAATTTAATTTTCTTGTTTAAAAGAATATTTTTGAAAAATAACAATTTATATAAATTAGTTATTTCCTAGAATCAGAGGTAGACCGGATTCTCCCCCACCTATTACGATTACCTTGGCATTTGGGGATTCTGACATACGAAGCGTAGCATCTATACCCTTATCCCTTAAAATTTGATCGTTCAATGAGGCACTCAATATCCTATTCGCATCTGCCTTACCCTGTGCTTCAATCCTAACTTTTTCTGCTTCTTTTTCTGCGGTAATCAATCGAAACTCATATTCCAAGGACTCTTGTTCCTGCTTTAATTTACGTTCTATGGCGTCCTTTATAGTGGGAGGCAAGGTTACATCACGTACCAAGATTTCGTTTAATTGAATGTATTCATCATTTACGATTTTTTTGGTTTCTTCAAATATTTCCATTTGAATGGCATCCCTTTTACTTGAATAAAGCTGTTCTGGGGTATAACGGCCAACTACAGATCTTGCAGCAGATCGTATGGTAGGCAATAAAACACGTTGAACATAATCTTCTCCCTTTTCCTGATGTAATTTGCCCAAGTCGTCGTATTTGGGTTGAAACCAAGCGGATGCATCCAGCTTGATATCCAAACCATTGCTAGAGAGCACGTTCATTTTTTCGAACACCTCTTGTTGCCTTACTTCGTATACAAAAACCTTGTTCCATGGAGCAACTAGGTGAAATCCTTCACCCATGGGTGGTTGGTCCGTTACGACCCCGTTACCAAAAGTTTTGTAGAGTACTCCCGCTTCTCCCGAACCTATGGTCACGGCCGATTTGGATATTAAGATAACTAACACTATAAAGATAAATATTGCCGGTAAGGCAATTTTTGGCAATCTGTCCATTATTGTTCTGTTTAAATTAGTCCGTTATATTTTCTAAGGAACCACTCCAACGTGAAAGCTAAAACGATAATAGCCAAGAGTATCCTGTAGTCTACCAAAGATACGACATTTTCGACGCTTTTCTGCCTAGGAACAAAGGTATCCTTGGTAGCCAGTTCTTCTATTAACTGATTTATCTGTGAGGGAAAAAAAGAGGATCCTCCGGTGCTATTGGCAAGTGCCGCCATTTTCTTATAATCACTTGAAACAAATTGCTTCTCCAAGTCAAAGTCAGAAATTACAAACCTCCCATTTTTGGAAATATTCTCCCCTTCCACATTGATGCTGAATTCGTAATCCCCAGGGGAAAGGTCACTTAAATCCGCTTGATAATACCCGTTCATAATAGCCATTGATCTCTTGGATGAATTAGCATTATCCTTATTGGTTATGGTGATATTCAGTGTTGCATTTGGATCGAACAAATACGCTTGGTCAAAATAAGTAGCCGTTATTATTGCGGCATTACTACCTTCAAACAAATTGTTGTATTCCAGGTTAAGCCTGTCCCTTTTTGAATTTCCTGATAGGTATCTTACCAGTTTTCCCAAAAACGTATCAAAATTGGAAAAATCACCTGTATCTCGATAAGTTTGTGCTCTCCATCTCCATATATCCGTACCTAGCCAAATCCCTTTTCTCCAAGAATTTCCATCCATAATGCTCAGCATAGGAGAATTGATGTTTACCCCTTTAATTTCAGTATCCAACAAAACATCATATGCGGATTGAAACGTTATGGGACCGGCGTCACTGGTCAAAGGAGGAAAACCGCTTATTTCAAAATCGGAAATGTCGAAATTTGAAAAGCCTGGGTTCAATTGACCAAATACCTCTTGGGCCGGATAACCCTGTTCAATGTTAAAATTGTCCTGTGCCTTATTTAAAAAATTGAAGTCGGTATTTACCCCGGTTACAATCAAATGGCTGGATTTATTATTCTTAATATAATCAAATAGGGAACTGAAATTTCTTGTAGGCTCATACAGAATAAAAATATACGTATCATCCCACTTTTCCTTGGGTGAATTCGGTTTCAAAAAATAGACCTTTCGTTGTTCGTTACTTTCAATCGCCTTTTTAAAAGCTCCTAAATCAGGATGAAGAACCTCAGAAACAATCCCAACATTAGTCTTTTCATCAATAACTTCAACCGTAGTTTCCCTTGTGTTGTTAACGGTATTTTTTTCCGATGGAATTTGTTCAGCACTTACCACCAATTTTTTCAGCCCAACAGTATTAGCGTCTATTAATGTTTCTATACTTTTTAGATTATTGGATTCCGATAAACGTATTTGCTCTGAAAAGACGGTTTGATTCCCTACCCTTATAGTTACTTTAGTGGATATTTCACCACTTCCCTGATATCTTACATAGGTTTCCAAGGGAAACTTATTGTTTAGAAAGGCATAGGTATTCGTGTTTATTGGACCGATGCTCACATCTTCGTACGCCGTAGTATCCCCCACAGTTAAGGTATAAACCGGTTTGCTTGTGTCCGTGATATACGCATAATCCCTTCCTACATTTTGGTTTCCATCCGAAATGAGAAGCACGGTACTTTGCTTTCTGCGGTATGCTTCGTTTAAACTTGAAAGTGGTTTGTATATATTGGTGAGTTTGTCAGTAAAGGATAAACTATCCGTAGGTTCGAGGTCTTCACCGAAGGCATAGTGATTGATTATAAACCGATTTTTGAGTTCATCAGCATTATCCAAAGAGGACAGAACAGATTTAATGTCCTCTTCACTATTCTTTACGGAAGTAGAATTGTCCGTCAACAGGGTCAAAACCGATTTCTCAACAGTATAGGTAGTTTTTGAAAATTTGGGATTGATCAAGAGCAATAAAATACCAAAAACTCCTAAAAACCTAAGAAAGGCGAGTGTTATGTAAAGTTTACCCCGATTTTTATTCTTGAAAAAATAGTGAAACAGTGCTACAGATATGGCCACGATAGTAGCCAATAAAATAAGTAGTACTGTTTCAGTTTGCATGAATCTATCAAGGTATTTACAACGGTAATTCCAAGGGAAACCTTGGACGGAAAGTATGGGCTATGTTAACATGCCACCGTCCACATTAAGTACTTGCCCGGTAACATAAGCCGATAAATCCGAGGCGAAGAAAAGGCATGCATTTGCTATGTCCTCTGTGGTTCCTCCCCGCTTCAAGGGTATTCCATCCCTCCAACCTTGAACGGTTTTTTCATCCAGCTTCTCGGTCATTTCCGTTTCTATGAAACCCGGGGCAATAGCATTACAACGTATATTTCTCGAGCCCAATTCCAACGCTACTGATTTAGTAAACCCAATCATACCAGCCTTGGAAGCTGCATAGTTGGTCTGTCCTGCATTTCCTTTTACCCCTACCACACTGCTCATATTGATAATAGAGCCTTTCCGTTGTTTTAGGAATGTACGCTGTGTGGCTTTGGTCATATTAAAAACAGACTTCAAGTTGATGTCCATTACCGTGTCAAAATCGTCCTCGGACATGCGCATCAATAAATTGTCCTTGGTAATACCTGCGTTATTGATCAACACATCGATTACACCGTCAAAATCCTTCAACACCTCCGTTACGAGCGTTTCGGCCTCGGCATAGCTTGCCGCGTTGCTTTTATACGCCTTTGCCTTTACACCCAGGGCACTCAGCTCCTTTTCCAATTCCAAGGCAGGGCCCTCACTTGAACTATAGGTAAAGGCTACATTGGCCCCATTTTCTGCAAACACTTTAGCGATGCCCTTTCCTATACCTCGGCTAGCACCTGTAATGATAACATTTTTTCCCTCTAACAGTTTCATTTAATTCTTATTTGTAACGACGTTTATCAAATATAAGTTTTGTTTAATATATAGGCGAAAAAAAATCCCGTACTAACGGGATTTAATATAGATTTTAGGAATGTATTAAGACATTACCTCCTTTACTTTGACCCCGATTTCAGCTGGAGAATCAACTACATGGATTCCATGTTCCCTCATAATTTTCTTTTTGGCCTGAGCGGTATCATCGCTACCTCCAACAATGGCTCCTGCATGTCCCATAGTTCTACCTGCAGGGGCAGTTTCACCGGCTATAAAACCAACAATCGGCTTTTTGCTACCACTTTCCTTATACCATTTTGCGGCATCCGCCTCTAACTGACCACCAATTTCACCGATCATTACCACACATTCCGTTTCAGGGTCATTAATCAGAAGTTCTACAGCTTCCTTGGTCGTTGTTCCAATAATTGGGTCACCTCCAATACCTATGGCCGTTGTAATACCCAAACCTTGTCTTACCACTTGATCAGCAGCCTCATAGGTAAGCGTACCGGACTTAGAAACGATTCCAATATTACCTTTCTTAAATACGAAACCAGGCATGATACCCACTTTGGCCTCGCCTGGGGTAATAACACCAGGACAGTTAGGTCCTATTAGTCTACAATCCTTTCCTTTTATATAATTGGCCGCGATTACCATGTCGGCAACAGGGATGCCCTCTGTAATGGTAATGATGACTTTAATTCCTGCATTGGCAGCTTCCATAATAGCGTCGGCTGCAAATGCTGGCGGAACAAAAATAATCGTAGTATCGGCACCAACCTTTTCAACAGCTTCACTAACGGTGTTGAAAACAGGTTTTCCCAAATGTTCCTGACCTCCTTTTCCCGGGGTAACTCCTCCGACGATATTCGTGCCATATTCAATCATTTGTTGGGCATGAAAAGTACCCTCACTTCCTGTAAATCCTTGTACAATTATTTTGGAATCCTTATTTACTAAAACGCTCATACTGCTGTTTGGTTTTTATTTTTACAAAAATATATGTTTGTCCATGAATACTAAAGTATTCTGCTTCTTATTTGTTCTCTAGTTTTTTTATGATATCAGGAATTTTTTTGATGTAGGCCAACTGCTTTAACTTTTCCCTTGATTCTTCTATGGGAGTGCCAAAATAGCTCTTTTCTCCCTTGACCGATTTCGTAACGCCAGTCTGACCCATAATGACCGCCTTCTTACCAATGGTAATTCCACTATTGGTGCCCACTTGGCCCCACAAGGTTACTTCGTCCTCAATGATGACACAACCTGCTATTCCCGTTTGGGAAGCGATCAAACATTTTTTGCCGATTACAGTATCATGACCTACGTGTACTTGATTGTCCAACTTAGTTCCTTCACCTATTGTCGTATCACCCGTAACTCCCCTATCTATAGTACACAAGGCACCAAGGTCTACATTATCTTTCAACACTACCCTTCCTCCCGACAGCAATTTATCAAACCCTTCGGGCCTATTTTTATAGTAAAATGCATCTGCGCCCAATACGGACCCTGAGTGAATCGTAACCCCATTTCCAATGACACAGTTATCATATATACTCACATTGGCGTGAATAAGACAATTATCACCAATAGTGACATTATTTCCAATAAAAACGTTGGGCTGTATTATGGTGTTCCTTCCTATTTTGGCGGAATTGGAAATCATTCTTGCCGAGGCAACAAAAGGACTGAAATAATGCGTCAATGTATTGAAATCCCTAAATGGATCATCCGAAATTAACAAGGCCTTTCCCTCAGGACAATCAACCTTTTTGTTGATTAGAATTACCGTGGCTTTTGAATTTAGGGCCTTATCATAGTATTTTGGATGGTCCACAAACACAATATCGCCGTTCTCCACCACGTGAATTTCGTTCATACCCAGAACAGGAAAGTCCGAATCACCAACATAGTCAGTTTGGATGATTTCGGAAATCTGTTTAAGTGTGAATGTGGTAGGAAATTTCAAGGAATTGGTATTATTCTTTTACGCGTTCCATATAAGAACCGCTAGATGTGTCGATTTTTATTTTATCCCCCTCGTTGATGAACAAAGGAACATTTACCTCTGCCCCCGTTTCAACCTTGGCAGGCTTTGTGGCATTGGTTGCGGTATTTCCCTTGACACCTGGTTCTGTATAGGTTATTTCCAAAACCACACTGGCAGGCATATCAACGGATAACGGCATACTATCCTCCGTATTGAACATAATCTTTACAATCTCTCCTTCTTTCAAAAGACCGGGAGCATCCAAGGCACTTTCCTGTAGAGTAATTTGATTATAATCCTCCGTATTCATAAAATGATAGGTTTCCCCTTCCGCATATAAAAATTGGTATGATCTGGTTTCCACGCGAACATCCTCTATCTTATGTCCAGCGGAAAAAGTATTGTCCAAAACCTTTCCTGTAGAAACACTTTTCAGCTTTGTCCTCACAAAAGCAGGTCCTTTCCCTGGTTTTACGTGTAAAAACTCAATAATCTTATAGATATCGTTATTATATCTAATACATAATCCTTTTCTAATATCCGATGTAGATGCCATGCTATGATTTACTTAAAATGATGATTTTATGATGAACTACCATGAAAAATTCGATAGATGCGAAATTAAAGTAATTAATTATGACTGAAATATCCTTTCATGATTCCACGTTGTGAATCCCGTATAAATTGAAGGATTTCATCCCTTTCAGGGGTTGCTTCCATTTCGGCTTCCAAAATTTGAACCGCCTGGGTATTGTTGTAATTTTTCTGATATAGAATTCTATATATATTCTGAATCTCCCTAATTTTTTCCGACTGATATCCTCTTCGTCTAAGACCTACGGAATTTATACCTACATAAGAAAGTGGTTCCCTTGCCGCCTTTACATAAGGAGGAACATCTTTTCGTACCAAGGAACCTCCGGTTACAAAAGCATGCTGACCTACAGAAACAAATTGATGTACCGCCACCAAACCGGCCAAAATAACATTGTCACCAATGGTTACATGTCCGGCCAAAGTTGAATTATTTGAAAAAATACAATTGTTCCCTACCAGACAATCGTGGGCAACATGGCAATACGCCATAATAAGGCAGTTCTTGCCAATGACCGTTTTCATACGGTCTGAAGTTCCCTTGTGAATGGTAGCACACTCCCGTATCGTAGTTCCGTTTCCTATAATTACGGTAGTTTCCTCTCCTTTATATTTTAAATCCTGCGGTGGCGCAGAAATGACCGCACCTGGAAAAATATTGCAGTTTTTACCGATTCTTGCACCTTCCATAATCGTGACATTTGAACCGATCCAGGTTCCTTCACCAATTGTTACATTATTATGAATGGTGGTAAAAGGTTCAATGACCACGTTCTTTGCAATTTTGGCCCCTGGATGAACATAGGCGAGCGGTTGATTCATACTACTTTGATTATTTTGATTTTACGATTTGGGCCATCAATTCCGCTTCTGAAACTAATTTATCGTTGGCATAGGCGTAAGCCTGCATATGACAAATACCTCTTCTGATAGGTGAAATTAAATCACATTTAAATATCAAGGTATCCCCGGGAAGAACTTGACGCTTAAACTTTACATTGTCCATTTTCATAAAGAAAGTTAGGTAGTTTTCAGGATCAGGAACAGTACTCAACACCAGAATTCCACCTGTCTGAGCCATAGCCTCCACTTGTAAAACCCCTGGCATAACAGGTGCACCGGGGAAATGACCCACGAAGAATGGCTCGTTCATGGTAACATTCTTTACACCAACGACATGGGTATCTGATAATTCCAAAATTTTATCGACCAATAAAAATGGAGGCCTATGAGGCAACATCTTCATGATTTGAGTAACATCCATTAGAGGAGTTTGACTCAAATCGTATTTGGGCACATTATTTCTTTTCTCCAACTTTATGATTTTGGATAGCTTTTTTGCGAACTGGGTGTTTACGAAATGACCCGGTTTGTTGGCAATGACCTTACCACGAATCCGAGTACCGGCCAAAGCCAAGTCCCCTACAACGTCCAGCAATTTATGACGTGCAGCTTCATTGGGCTGATGTAAGGTAAGGTTGTCCAAAATACCATTGGGTTTTACGGAAAGTTTCTCTTTATTGAAGGCCTTTTCCAACTTCTTCATGGTAGCCTCAGAAATTTCCTTGTCCACATAAACGATGGCATTGTTAAGGTCACCTCCCTTAATGAGTCCGTTTTCCAATAGCATTTCCAGTTCATGTAAAAAACTGAATGTACGTGCCGCTGAAATTTCGTCCTTAAAATCCGATAATTTTTCGAGGGTGGCATTCTGGGTTCCCAAGACCTTGGTTCCAAAATCGACCATTGTGGTCACTTGATATTCATCGGCAGGAATAATGGTAATCTCACTTCCCGTAGCCTCATCCTTATAATTAAGGACATCCTTGACCACATATTCTTCCCGGAAAGATTTTTGCTCAACAATACCGGCGCCTTCAAGGGCTTCTACAAAAAACTTGGCCGAACCATCCATTATAGGTGGCTCCGGAGAATCCAACTCAATAAGTACGTTATCTATTTCCAAACCTACGAGAGCGGCCAAAACATGCTCCGAAGTATGAATCTTAACACCATTCTTTTCTAGATTGGTGCCTCGCTGCGTATTCACCACATAATTGGCATCGGCCTCAATGACCGGTTCACCTTCAAGGTCTACACGCTTAAATTTATAGCCGTGATCTTCGGGTGCAGGAACAAATTTTATGGTTACGTTCTCCCCAGTATGTAGACCAACACCTGTGAGGGATACTTCCTTCGCAATAGTGCGTTGTTTTTCAGTTG
This sequence comes from Maribacter cobaltidurans, assembly GCF_002269385.1. NCBI lineage: Bacteria > Pseudomonadati > Bacteroidota > Flavobacteriia > Flavobacteriales > Flavobacteriaceae > Maribacter > Maribacter cobaltidurans. Next base: position 4,210,542 of record NZ_CP022957.1, on the reverse strand, counting down.
TATTCATCGTCAATCCTTATTTTCCAAGTTGTCGATTCTATTGATTATTTTAGGTAAGTTTTTAAAGTGTACATAGGACTTATTAAAGTCTCCATAATTTAAAGCTGGTGAACCCTGTAAAACCTCATTGTCTTTTACGTTTCTTCCAATTCCTGACTGTGCCTGTATGCGTACATTGTTGCCTATTACAATATGTCCTACGATACCGACCTGACCACCGATCATGCAGTGTTTCCCTATCTTGGTAGAACCTGCTACTCCGGTTTGGGCCGCAATCACGGTATGTTCACCAATCTCTACATTATGTGCAATCTGTATTTGATTATCAAGTTTAACGCCTTTTCTTAGTATAGTAGAACCTAAGGTTGCCCTGTCTATCGTAGTTCCAGCACCAACATCTACATTGTCTTCCAGAATGACATTTCCGGTTTGGGGCACTTTGGTGAATTCCCCTTCGGAATTAGGTGTAAAACCAAAACCATCAGCACCGATAATTACACCACTGTGAACAACACAATTGTTCCCAATGATACTTTCCGAATAAATTTTGGCACCTGCAAAAACGACCACATTGTCACCAATTTTTACATTATCACCAATATATACATTAGGATATATCTTAACATTGTGGCCTATGACCACATTACTGCCTATATAGGAAAAGGCTCCAAGGTATAAATCATTTCCAAAGGTGGCTGTTTCCGATTTAAACACTGGCTCCTCAATGCCAATCTTATTGTTTTTAACCTGATTATAATATTCCAATAATTTGGAAAAAGATTTATAGGCATCCTCTACTTTTATAAGTGTTGTCTCCAAATCTTGTTCAGGAACAAAATCCTTGTTTACAATGGTAATAGAAGCCTTTGTCTTGTATATAAATGAAGTATATTTTGGATTTGCCAAAAAGGTCAAAGACCCTTTTTCCCCTTCTTCAATTTTGGCCAATTTATGTACGGATATCTCTGGATTTCCATGGACTTCACCCTCTAATATACCCGCAATTTGACCTGCTGTAAACACCATGGGCACAAATGTAAGAAAAATTGTTATACGGCATCTTTAGGGTAACAGATATAATATTTGGTCACCGTATTAGAGAGTGCGCTTAAATTCAGATGGTCAGAAAGTTTGGCAACATCAACAATTTTACCATTCTTACGAAGAATGTTAATGTTCTGACTCGTTTGGTTATAGGCCCTGTTTTCAATTGCTCCAGTGAAAATAAAATAGGAGATTTCATCATCGGAATTCAGGTTCAGCAATTCCCCTACTTTTTTTCTTTTTTTTGCCAATTTTAACTCATTAACGGGTTCTTTCCTAACCTTAATATGCAAAAGCTTTCTGTCAACTAACATTCTACAAAGTGTGCAGAGTATCTTGTCATCTTCATCTTGCCAATCCTTGACCGCAGAAAGGATATCAACATCATCCAATTTGGAGAATTGATGAAGCACCTTGTTATCAAAATTAGTTTTGTTGATATCGTTCTTCAAAAAAAACAAAAGCGCCCTACTGGCCCTTAACATTGTCCCTTCATTCAATAAGTATCTGGCCCTTTTTAGAATACTGATTAAAATTTGTTCGGCAACGACCCCGGTTTTATGCAGGTACACCTGCCAGTACATAAACCTTCTGGCCATTAAGAATTTTTCAACGGAGTAAATCCCTTTTTCTTCCACAAGCAGATTTCCATCCACAACGTTCAGCATGGTAATAAGTCGATCCGCATTGGTATTCCCTTCAGAAACCCCAGTATAAAAACTATCCCGCTTGAGATAATCCAATCGGTCCATATCGAGCTGACTGGAAACCAACTGATTTAAGAATTTTTTTGGATGCTTGCCCGTAAATATGGCGATGGCTTCGTCTAATTCGCCATGAAAACTGTCGTTCAATACTTTCATGAACTGCAGGGAAATATGCTCATGACTGATACCGTTCACAATACTATGTTCCATGGCATGGGAAAAGGGGCCATGGCCAATGTCGTGCAAAAGAATGGCACCCAACAACCCTTTTTCATCTGTATCCGTTATCTCAATACCTTTGAACCGAAGTACCTGAATTGATTTTTGCATTAAATACATGCTGCCCAAGGCATGATGAAACCTTGTGTGGTGCGCACCTGGATATACCATGTAAGAAAGGCCCATTTGCGAAATTCTGCGCAAACGCTGAAAGTATGGGTGTGCAATCAGATCAAAAATCAAATCGCTGGGAATCCTAATAAATCCGTAAATTGGGTCATTAAATATGGTAAGCTTTTTGGGTTTCATTAAATCCTAGGAAGTTTGATATATTTTTCAAAGTTAGTTAAATGTAACAACACCGCCTTGTTTGAATTATCACTAGGAATCGGGGCAAATGTCAAATGACAAAATCGATTAAAACGATTGAATGAACAAAATAAAAATTCTATGGGTAGATGATGAAGTGGACCTTTTAAAACCACACATTCTCTTCCTTCAAAATAAAAACTACGAAGTTATCACCTGCCAAAGCGGACAGGAGGCTTTGGAAGAACTGGAAAAGACTAGGGTAGATATTGTGTTCCTGGACGAAAACATGCCTGGAATTTCCGGGTTGGAAACCTTGAGCGAAATAAAGGTAATAGACTCCTCTCTCCCGGTTGTGATGATTACCAAGAGTGAAGAGGAGTTTATTATGGAGGAAGCCATAGGTTCCAAGATTGCCGATTATTTGATAAAACCGGTAAATCCCAATCAGATTCTGTTATCCCTTAAAAAAAGTCTGGACCATTCCAGATTGGTTTCGGAAAAAACGACCAGTAGCTACCAACAGGAGTTTCGGAAAATTGCCATGAACATGTCCATGGTCAATTCCTATGAGGAATGGACAGAATTATACAAGAAGTTGATTTACTGGGAGCTTCAACTGGAGCAGATCGAGGATAGCGGTATGTTCGAAATATTAGAATCCCAAAAAGTGGAAGCCAACAACCAATTTGGCAAGTTTGTGGACAAAAATTATGAAGATTGGTTCAACGGTGGTGATGCCCCAATACTATCGCACACCCTTTTTAAAAACTGGATTACCCCTGAAATAAAAGAGGAAAAAACATTGTTGGTCGTTGTAGACAATTTAAGATATGACCAATGGTATTCCTTTGAGGACACGGTAAGCTCCTTTTACAAAAAGACCAAAGAAAAATCGTACTTCAGTATTTTGCCTACAGCCACACAATATGCCCGAAATGCCATTTTCTCTGGACTTACCCCTTTGGATATGGAAAAGAAATATCCAGAATGGTGGAAGAATGATACCGATGACGGAGGTAAAAATCTTTTTGAAGATAAGTTTTTAGGGGAACAGCTAAAAAGATTAGGGTTAGATTTAAAATGGGAATACCACAAAATAAGCAGCCTAAAACAAGGAAAGCATTTATCACAAAATTTTAAATCTCAAAAGGACAATGACCTTACAGTAATCGTTTACAATTTTGTGGATATGCTCTCCCACTCCAAAACGGAGATGGAGGTTATTAAGGAATTGGCTTCCAATGACAAGGCATACCGATCACTTACCCAAAGTTGGTTCAAGAATTCCCCTTTATTGGAAATTATTCAGCAAGCCCAACAATTGGGGATGAAACTGATAATTACCACCGATCATGGCACTATCAATGTTAAATCCCCATCAAAGGTTATTGGGGACCGGGACACCAGCTTAAATTTAAGGTATAAGACCGGGAGAAGTTTAAGTTATGAGGAAAAGGATGTTTTTGCTGCGAGGGATCCCAGTAAAATTTTTCTTCCCAACATCAATGTGAGCAGTTCTTATATTTTTGCCAAGAACGATCTGTTCTTTGCCTACCCCAATAATTACAACCATTACGTGGGCTATTACAGAAATACCTATCAACATGGAGGTGTTTCTTTGGAAGAAATGATTGTGCCTTTTGTAGTTTTGGAGGCAAAATAACTTTGCACTATGGAACTGGTTTATGCCGAAAATGACATTCAAAACGTTGCCAAAATAATACTTGAGAATTCCCATTCAAAATTTTTCGCTTTCTACGCCCCAATGGGGGCTGGAAAAACAACTTTAATCAAAACTTTGGTTAAAGAATTGGGGGGAGTCGACGAAGTTAGCAGTCCCACATTTGGATTGGTCAATGAATATGCCGATCGTGAGGGGAATCTTATCGCCTACCATTTTGATTTTTATCGATTAGAGGACGAGATGGAAGCCTTGGATTTCGGGTTGGAAGATTATTTTAACACCGATGCCTATATTTTTATGGAATGGCCGGAAAAAATCCCCTCTTTACTTCCGGAGAACTTAGTGACTTTAAAAATTGAAATTCTGGATAGTACAACCAGAAGAATTTCAACGATTTAGCAAATTTCACTTACAATTACCTCTGTTCTAAAATAGAATTCACATCGTTTCGTTATGCTTTTTATTGTAATTTTTCGATGAAATACACAGAAATCGATAAAATGCTATTTTTTTACGTTGAAATACACAATTTTAACGTTTAAAAACATTTTTTTTGTCCATTATTTCTTACGTTTGCACTAGAACAAGTGTAGTACTAACTAAAAACCCCTAGTGAAAATGAAAAACAAAAGAACTTTTTTGGCCTCTTTAGCTTTAGGTATTTTTTTATTCGCCATGGCCGCGCCAATTATAACGGTTGATAGCGACCAACAGTTGGGTATCGAGAAAAGAAAAATTAAACATAAAATTTAATTTATTTCTTAAGTTAACATTACAAAGGGTGGATTTTCCACCCTTTTTTTATCGTTTAAAGTTATACTATAAATCTCATTTTCTCGTTAGCACATTATAATATAGCGGAAAAATGGTATCGAGGACAAGAAAAAGGAAAGCTAAAAAGAAAATTTATTTAGAGACAATATTAGTTTTTTTTATAGCCCTTTCTCCCTTCTTATATAAAATTTATGAGTATGTGCCTCTTGATGAAAATGGTGTTGGGCACGTATTTGGTTTCGAAATTTCTACACGAGGATTCGAGGATGCTTCAACCTACTTGTGGTTTCTAACTAGCAAGGTTGTTCCTCTTTACTTACTTGTATTATGGTTTTTAACGGCAAAAAATTGGTGGTATCATATTATTTTGATTCCAATTGCCATGTATGCTTTTCAAATCTTTGAAGTAGCCTTTGTAAATGATGATACTGTTGATACTGCGAATTTATTATGGCTTCTCCCAATTTGTATGATTGTAATTCCCTTTGTTTATTTTATAAGAATCAAGCTATACGACAAATATGTCCATGGAATTGATTTAGAGGCTATGGAAGCTGAACTAGAAGAAATTAAGAAGGAAAATGAATCCCATGGCTTTTCCTCAACAACCTCAAACAAGAAAAGTGAATTGGATGAAGAACTTAAACCTAAATCTATTTCTGAAGAAATAGACCGTAAACTTTCCACTAACAATATTGAACAGGGGCTTAAATTATTTCAGGATAAGCTTCAAAACTGGTTTAACTTTAAGTTTTAAACAGGAACTATTCCAACTTAAAATTGAGGACTTCATTTATCTAAAAATTGTACATTTGGTTTAGGACTAAAAATACTTTTTTTAGAAAATCTTTGTATGAACCAACCAAGCTCACCCTTTAGTAAACAACAACTTATACCACAGGAAGAAACTCTTGAAGTCTTTAAACAAAAGGGAGAACTCTTTATTGGTATTCCCAAGGAAAACCAATATCAGGAAAAGAGAATTTGTCTTACCCCGGATGCAATCAACGCCATCACATCCAACGGACACAGGGTCCTTATCGAATCGGGTGCTGGTGAAGGGGCCAACTTTTCGGACAAGGATTACACCGATGCCGGAGGAGAAATTACAAGGGACACCAAAAAAGTGTTCTCTTGCCCCTTACTTTTAAAAGTGGAGCCCCCCACCCTTTCAGAAATTGCCATGATACACCCACAGACAACGGTAATTTCTGCTTTACAAATAAAAACCCAGGATAAAAGCTATTTTGAGGAATTGGCCAAAAAAAGAATTACGGCCATAGCTTTTGAATATATTCGTGATGAGGACGGTAAATACCCTGCAGTAAGGTCGTTAAGCGAGATTGCAGGAACGGCTTCCGTTTTAATCGCAGCTGAATTAATGGCCGCGACGAATAAAGGAAACGGTTTAATGTTCGGGAACATTAGCGGTGTTCCCCCTGCTGAAGTGGTCATTATTGGTGCCGGAACTGTGGGGGAATATGCGGCACGGTCGGCCATTGGTCTTGGGGCCAACGTTAAGATTTTTGACAATTCCATAACGAGGCTTCGAAATATTCAGACCAATCTTAAACAAACAGTTTATACTTCTACCATTCAACCCAAAAATCTTTTAAAAGCCTTAAAACGATGTGATGTGGCCATTGGTGCTACTCGTGGCAAAGGAAGGTCCCCCGTAATCGTATCAAGTACCATGGTGGAACATATGAAGAAGGGTGCCGTAATCATTGATGTAAGTATAGACACTGGTGGCTGTTTTGAAACCAGCGAAATTACCAACCATAATAAACCCACTATAGAGAAATCCGGTGTGCTTCATTACGGAGTACCCAATATTCCATCACGATACCCCAAAACAGCATCGGTTTCCATCAGTAATATTTTTACCCCTTATCTTTTAAAGATAGGTGAAGATGGAGGATTGGAAAATTCCTTGAGGTTTGACAAAGGCTTACGTAACGGTCTGTACATGTATCATGGTATCCTTACCAATAGGACAGTCGGTGATTGGTTCGACCTATCATATAGCGATATTAATTTTTTAATTTTCTAGAATTACTTGAGCCAACTTTCAGTATCCGTAAGAAACCTATAATTTAGCGGTTTCAATTTTTATCAATTACAATGAGTTTTTTCAAGCGTTTGGGCTTTTATTTGGGCGGATTTTCCATTGGTATCATTTTTTTGGCCTATTTCCTAAGAAAAAAATCGGACGAGACCGGAGTATCCTTTTGTTATTTTCCCAATTGTAGGACCTTAAAGGACATTCGATCCAAGCCCATGTATTATTCGGATAACGTACAACGACAATTGGCAAACAGTGAATTGGATTCCCTGGATATTGTTTTCGTTTTAAATGAAGGGATTGTAGATTTTTCAGAGAGCGATACCAAATCCAATCCCTGCAAAACCTATTTAATCCAAGGGAACCAGAAAGACCAAAAACTAGCGGCTTGGGTAAAAAACTGTCCCGATAAAGCCAGTATTGAATCGGTCACTATTCAATAATTATATTTTCCTACGTTTACGCTCCTTTTTCAGCAAGGAAAGCTCCCTGCTTGTCTGCCCGGCCACCGAGGTATTTTCTTCCGCCCTCCTTATCAAATAAGGCATTACATCCCTTACTGGTCCAAAAGGCAAATATTTGGCTACATTATACCCATGGGCAGCTAGATTAAATGAGATATGGTCGCTCATCCCATAAAGTTGCCCAAACCAAATATTTTCATGGTTATTTTCAACGCCTTTTTCCTTCATTAGTTGCATCAACTTGTAGCAACTGTTTTCATTATGCGTGCCGGAAAAAATGGCCATCGTTTCCAAATTTTCAACCATGTAAGCAATGGTGGTGTCAAAATTATCATCTGTAGCAGCCTTGGATTCACAAATAGGACTGGGATAGCCCTTTTCCTTGGCACGTTCATTCTCTTTTTCCATATATGCACCCCTGACTACTTTAATACCGATTTTAAAACCTTCGGCCAACGCACTTTCGTGCAATTTTTTAAGATATGGCAGCCTATCCCATCTATAGGTTTGTAACGTATTAAAGACTATAGCTTTCTTTTTATTGTACTTGCGCATCATGTCCTCCACCAAACAATCCGCAGCATCCTGCATCCAGCTTTCCTCTCCATCTACCAATAGGGAAACATCCAAGTCGTGTGCCTTTTTACATACTTTATCGAATCTATTGACAACCCTTTGCCATTCTGCCTCCTCTTTTTCGCTCAATTTTTTTCCTTCGCTTATTTTCTGATACAGGGCAAACCGCCCAAAACCGGATGGTTTAAAGACCGCAAAAGGAATAGCATCCTTCTCCTTCACAAAATCTAAAATTTTCAAAATCATCTCCGTCGCATTGTCCAAGGGATCTTCTTCGTCTTTGCCCTCTACAGAGTAATCCAAAACGGAACAAACTCCCTTTTCAAACATTTTATCCACGACCGGCATACAATCCTCCTCATTGACTCCGCCACAGAAATGATCAAAAACCGTTGCCCTTATTAGACCCTCTACGGGAAGGTGTGCCTTTATGGCGAAATTGGTCATTGCCGTTCCGATTTTTACCAAGGGTTCGTTGGCAATCATCTTAAAAAGAAAATAGGCTCTTTCCAGTTCTGAATCGGTTTTGAGAGAAAATGCGGTTGCCGTATTCTCAAAAATAGCATCCATATGCAATCATTTATTTGGGCTTCAAAGATAAACACAGGTTTTCTATTCTATTCATTAAAATAACCCTTATTTTGCGCTCTTAAATTAAAGTTTTTTGGTCTATTCATAATTCCGATTCCATGCAGTCCATTGTATCAGATTCATATGCCGTTCATTTTGAAAATAGAGCATTTGAGGCACTAAATTCCCACTTAAACTCCCAAAATTATTCCACGATTTTTATTTTGGTGGATGAAAACACCCATGAATTGTGCCTTCCTCAATTCATGTCTGAAATTGAAGGTGAGTATACTTTTGAAATCATTGAAATAGAATCGGGTGAAGTCAATAAGACTATAGAAACTTGTGTTGGGGTCTGGGAGGCCTTATCTGAACTTGGTGCCGACCGAAAAAGTCTTATGATCAACCTAGGCGGTGGGGTTCTTACCGACCTTGGTGGATTTGTAGCCTCTACCTTTAAAAGGGGGATTAACTTTATAAACGTTCCCACTACCCTATTGTCCATGGTAGACGCTTCCGTTGGAGGTAAGACCGGCGTGGACTTGGGCCCTTTAAAAAATCAGATTGGGGTAATCAATCAGCCAGAAATGGTTTTGATTGTTTCAGATTTTCTAGAAACGCTGAATGAGCGGCAAATAACAAGTGGTTTTGCTGAAATGCTCAAGCATGGCCTTATTAAAAATGCAGGGTATTGGGAGTCTTTAAAAAAAGTAAGTTCCCTCAACGAAATAAAACATCATATAAGGCCTTCCGTTGCCCTTAAGAACGAGGTGGTATTACAGGACCCCACTGAACAGAATATCAGAAAAATATTAAACTACGGACACACATTAGGGCACGCAATCGAATCCTATTTCTTGGAAAATGAAAGCAAAGAAACCCTATTGCACGGAGAAGCTATCGCCATTGGGATGATTACCGAAGGGTATCTGTCCTACAAACTAACGGGATTAGCCAAGGATGCATTAGTGAATATAAAATCAACCTTTTTGAAATATTACCCAAAAGTGGATTTTACGGATAAGGATATTTTGGATATCCTTGAACTTTTAAAATATGACAAAAAGAATTCCCATGGTAACATCAATTTTGTATTGTTAAAACAGATAGGTGAGACTCAAATAGATGTAACCATTTCATCAGATTTGTTCCATGAGGCCTTCGCATACTACATGGAATAAAAACTTTATATACTAAAACTTTCATTTCACAACTCTTTACAACTACAGAACGATTAAATAATTAGTTTAGGTTCAGGATTTTAAGAATAATCAACTAACCTATTCTATTATGACTAGACGACTCATCGATTACAAAAAATTGGACCATCATCTTGCTTCCTTATTGATTGAAAAATATCCTTATGGCTATGGCGATGAAGACATTATTATCTTTAAAAATGGTAACGGGGATTACGTGGAGGCCGTTGAGCTTAGAACGGAGGACGCACTATATCTTGTGAAAATCAGTAAAAGTCTCTCCAATTTCATTGCCAATTTTGAGGATACCATAGAAAAAGAACTGGAAGGTAAAACACCGGAAAATGTTATGGATAATGAGGAAGAAATCATTCCAGAAATGGAAATGAATTATGAATCCGAAGATCAAGAATATTCGGACCAAGATTAGGTTACTGATATTTATCCAGTAGGATATTGGTATGATGCTTTTGGTGGCCGCTTATAACAAAGCCTAAGCCTGCCACGCTCCAAGGAATACCGCTGGCGATACCCACCCTTTTCAATTGTTCATTGCCAAGATTTTTGAATAAGGTGATGGTAGAATTGCGAACGGCCAAATATTCTTCCAATATATCCTCTTTATTCCTATTAAGGCCATTACTTTCGTCAATATAGGCATCCTGATTAAAGCCAGGAAGTGCAGTTTCGTCCTTTCTGGAAAATCGGAATGCACGATATTGAAAAATACGCTCTGTGTCTATGATATGAATTAAAACTTCTGCAACGCTCCATTTGTTCTCTGCATAGGAGTATCCCATCTTCTCCAAGGGAAGCTCTTTTACATAATCCAAAAACCACTCTTTTCCTTCATGTAGGGCATCCATAAGGTTTACGTCTTCCAATGCATTCAGGTAGGTATTGTAAAAATTGGAATCCCCAAGATTTTGTATTTCTGATTTTCTCATAATTAGTTCACCTAACAAGATTAGTCAAAAAAGCCCAATCTATGATGGATTGGGCTTTCTAATATTATAAAATGAATATTACAACTCATTGAAAATGGTATGCATCAATCTTTTCTTGTCATTGAAACTTTCTTCCAAAGAAATCATGGTTTCGGTTCGACTGATACCATCAATATCATCTATCTTAAAAATAATGTTTTTGGCATGGGTCGTATCCTTTGCCCTAATTTTGCAGAAGATATTGAATTTTCCCGTAGTGATGTGTGCAATGGTTACGTTAGGTATTTGGTTCAAACGTTCCAATACAAATTTGGTCTGGTGCGTTTTTTCAAGAAATATTCCTACATATGCAATAAAGGCATATCCCAGTTTAACATAATCCAAAGTAAGGGAAGAACCCTTTATGATACCGGCTTCTTCCATTTTCTTAACCCTCACATGGACAGTTCCTGCGGAAATTAATAACTTTTTGGCAATATCGGTAAAAGGTGTTCTGGTGTTGTCTATCAACATATCCAGAATTTGATGATCTATTTCGTCTAATTTAACTTTACCCATGGTTGATTAATTTTATGCAAAAGTAAAAAATATTAAAAAGAATTATAAAAAATATTAAGTTTTTGTAACAAAATCGTAATATACTAAAATTTGATATTAGATAATTCGCTTAATACCCCCAGTCCTTAATTTCTTGCGAACGTAACCAATTTGCATCGGTATCAATTAAACAATTTAAGGTTTTATGTCCAAAATACTGACCAGGCTTAAAGCCTTTTTCTAGTAAAGTGGGAATAAAATTTATTTTATCCTTATCCAAAACTTCCTTGTAAAGTATAGAAACACAATCCTTTTCATTTAGAGAATTGTCCAAGACATGTGCATTTTCAACCAAGATGTCAACATATCGCTTATTGTTTTCCGGTATTTTATAATATTGATTCAAGCTAAAGTTGTTGATTTCATCATTGGCAATGGTACGGATAGCCGTGCAAAGCGCATACCATATAAATTCCCTTGTTTTTTCCCTCTGATAATCCTCTTGATAATGACCGGCCTCAAAAAGAATCGTTGGTACTTTCTGCATTTGAAACGTATCCCCAACACAGTTTGGATTAAATGAATCGTCAAATCGACCTACTTGACCGGGTATATAATCCTGTAATTTTTGATTCATTGCAGCGATTATACACATGGCCCTGGTCCTTGATTCTGAATTGTTTCTTTGTCTATCAAAAGCAGGAGCTAAAAAAGATACAGTTGCTGGGTAATTTAAATTACCGACATTAAAAATAGTCCTCTGGTCATGCAAGTTAAAGCAATAATGTGGCGCAAATTTATCAAACGCCTTCCTAAGGATTTTACTCTCAGGCTGTTTTCTTTTTTGGGCATCCCTATTTAGGTCCACTTCGTTAGCATTAAACCTTGTATAATTGAAGGCGCCATCTGGGTTGAGAATTGGAATAATTTTTAAGGTAACCTTGTTCAAGAGTTCTTCGGTACTTGGTGAACTATGCTTTATAAAATTCAGTAAATCCAGTACGGTTTTGGTAGTTGTTGACTCGTTCCCATGCATTTGGGACCACATGAATATACGCTTTGGTCCATGGCCAACGGTAATCCCGTAAATAGGTCTTTTTTTTACCGAGAGACCTAGTATATCCAAATGAAATGATTCATCCAACGTACTTAAAAACTCATAAATATGATCATTGGTAACATACCTTCCAGATACGGAGGTCAATTTAAAATTCAAGTAATCGCTGCTTTTGCCCATACATTTTTAATAACAATGCGAAAATAATACAATATGTGTTATGCTTATATTCTACAAATAGCATATTCGATGTTTAATCACAACTCTAAAAATTTAAATCTAGAGTTTTTCAAAAGACTATGATAAATACAATTTTACTTACTTTGCACCTATGCTAAAAAGGATGTTTTTTGTTTTTGTAACCCTATTGTTACTGGTTTCTTGTTATGAACCAAGTAGAAATTGTCAAGACTTTAAAACTGGGGAGTTTATCTTTAATTATAAAATTGGGGATTCCCTTAAACAAGGTCGTTTTGTTCGTGGTGAAAAATACAGCATAGATTATTACGATAATAAAATTGACAGTGCTTCCATACGATGGATCAACGATTGCGAGTTCGTTTTACAAGATTTAGAAAACAAGGTGGGCATACACTACAAAATCATCAAGACTACAGACAGCTCTTATACCTTTGAATATAAAAATGCGGTTAAAGACCCTAATAGAAAATTTATCGTTAAAACTGGAACTGCGTATCGTGTAAATTAGGGTTTTCATATTCTATGGTGGAATTATATTAACCTTTCAAACCATTTGAAAAACTCTCTTCTTTTTTGAGTTTTATGCTACACGTTCTTTTTCTGATTGAATAACTTATTTAAAAATTACTATTTATATAGTACTCTTGCCTCTGTTAAAATTCCAAATTGACCTTTCTATTTTACGTTAGTGAAAATTCTTGAATTTTAAGCATTATTATTAACCGTAACCACTTATGGTCTATTAACAACTAATTTAATTCCTATATTGAGGTATTCTTAATTTTTATTTAAAATAACCCATAAATAATAATGAAAAAGTCAAACAATAAAAAGCAATCGATAAGCCGTAGAAACTTCGTTAAGAAAAGTGCTATGGCCTCTTCAATCTTCATAGTGCCCAGAAATGTTTTAGGTGGTCCAGGTTTTATCTCGCCTAGTGATCAATTGAATCTTGCGGCTATTGGTTCTGGTGGTAAAGGGTTTAGCGATATCACAAACGCCTCGGTAAATGGTAGGGAACGTGTAGTGGCACTCTGTGATGTTGATTTTTCCGGTTCCGCTTCCAAGGCGGTTGAGTCCTTTCCAAAGGCAAAGCTTTTTGATGATTTCAGGGTTATGCTCGACAAGAAAAAAAATATCGACGCCGTAACGATTTCCACTCCAGATCATGTGCACGGTCCTGCAGCAAAATATGCCATGGAAAGGGGCATCCATGTATATGTCCAGAAACCGATGACCCATAATATTAAAGAGGCTAGAAAACTGACCCAAATGGCCAGGGACAATAAGATTGTAAGCCAGATGGGAAACCAAGGTGGGTCTAACCCTTTATTGGGAATGGTACAAAAATGGATTGATGATGATAAAATTGGAGCTATCAGTAAAGTCCAAATTTGGACGAACCGACCTGTCTGGCCCCAAGGAATACAAATGCCGAAGCCTGATGCTAGCCTAAAACCAAAAGACTTGAATTGGGACCTTTGGCTAGGACCTGCGGAGGATAGACCATATGTTCCCAATCTTCACCCATTTAATTGGCGTGGTTGGTGGGATTTTGGAACAGGTGCCCTTGGGGATGTTGGATGTCATTTGGTGGATATCCCATTTAGGACCTTAAACCTAAAATATCCTACCGCTGCAGAATGCAGTGTTGGTTCTGTATATACTCAAATGTGGACACCAGATTATTACCCAGAGGGATGTCCCCCATCTTCCTTCATCACCTTGAATTTTGATGCTACCGATAAAACTAAATCCCCTATTGAAATGACATGGAGTGATGGTGGTATTCGTCCAGCTCACCCGGATATTATTCCGGCCAATGACGATATAGGTGGGAAAAACAGTGCAAATGGGGTGTTGATCATTGGTGAAAAGGGAATTATTTCCACCAATATCAATGACAGTTCACCTTTAATGCCAAAACTATACTTGAATGACGGTACTACGGAATTTGGACCTGAAGTTGAAGAGAACCTAGAACCTGAATACGGCCATCAACGTAAATGGGTTGACGCCTGTAAGGCTGGTTTTGGTAGTGACGAGCATTTGGCGTTAACTTCTTCCTTTGATTATGCAGGCCCTATGACCGAAACTGTGCTTATGGGCAACTTGGCTATTAGAAGCTATATGCTGCGTAAGGAGAACGAGGAGGGCCAAATGGATTTCTTTGCACGTAAAAAGTTGCTTTGGGATGGTGAAAACATGAGAATCACCAATTTGGAAGAGGCCAATCAATTCGTTGGTAGAAAATATCGCCCGGGTTGGGAAGTTTAAAAAGTCTTATTAAAATAAATTAGTTGGGTCTGTTAAAGGCCACCTCTGGGTTGGCGTTTTTCTGTGCCTCGTACAAACGCTGTTGCTGTTTAACCGTCAAGGTGCTACCATCATGGCTCCAACCTGGAGGTCCAAAAACATACATGAATTTGTGGTAAAGCTTATCGGATTTCTTCATGTCATTCCAAATATCCTTGAATTCATGAGTTAAAATAACCAAAGGATTATAGGAATTAGGAGCATGTATAACCCCAAATTTTACTTCAACGTCATCATCCAACTCCTTCCAGGTACCGAACATTTTATCGAAAATGTTTAAAAAACCTCCATGGTTCTTGTCCAAGTATTCCACGTTCTGTGAATGGTGTACCTGGTGCATGGTGTGCGTGTTGAAAATTTTCTCTATCCATCCCATTTTCGGGACATACTTGCTATGAAGTTGAAATTGCCAAAAGGATTCAATGGCCAAACAAAATATGACCACTTCCACAGGAAAACCTATGGCGGGCATCCACATGTAGAAAAAAGGCTTATAAAGAAGCGTAAACCATCCATTTCGGATTGCAGTTCCTAAATTAAAGTGGTCCGAAGAATGATGAACTATATGGGCGGCCCATAATATCCGTATTTCATGATTAGCCCTATGGAACCAATAATAGGTAAAATCGTCCGCCAGTTGACAAAGTAAAAATATATACCATTCGTAGCCAAAAGACTTGTAACCCATAATGTTGGTCCTTACACCATCAACTAATGGATTAAAAAGCTCATAAGTGAAGTTAAAGACAACTATTAAAACGGTAACCTTTATCAATGGTCCCAAAATCGCCGACCCGATTCCCATAGCTCCACTGGCCATTAAGTCTTTCCATACATAAAGTTCCTTGTCACCATGAGTATGACTGTATGTAAGTTCCAAAAGAATAAAAGCAATGAAACAGGGTACTCCGTAAATCAGGGGGTTTGTAAGATCCATTAATAATTAAATTTCGCCAAATATAGTTATAATAGGTGTCTATGATACAATTAAGGAATAGTAACTGCTTATGAAGCCATAAGAATTTCAGGACTATGTTTTGTTCTGTTTTTTTAGAATCATATTCTGCTCTTTCATTAAACTTTCCAAATTTGATAAAAGCTCAATGTTCTTGGGTGTTTTCACTTCCTTATTTTTTGGATCATCTGACTTTTCCTTAAATCTATTGATGAACTTCAACATAATAAAAATAGTAAAGGCAATAATTCCAAAATCAATTATCACTTCTATAAATTCACCATAACCGATTGCGACTTCCTCCAAGTTTTCTGTCCCTTCCCGTAAAATCCATTTTTTGTTACTAAGATTCACATCATCGGTCATTAGGGATAAAGGTGGCATGACTACTTTTTTGACCAACGTATTTACTACATTGTTAAATGCAGTACCTATGATAATACCGATCGCCATATCGATCATATTGCCCTTGACGGCAAAATCTTTAAATTCCTTTAATAGACTTTTCATCACAACATCAATTAAAATAGGGTGGTCTGTCCTTCCCCGTCATCTTTTTCATTCTTATTATCCTTGGGGTCTTTCCTATCATCCCCATTCTCCATATCTTCAGAGGACATATCCTCTTCATCCACAACTTCAATATCCTCAGGTTGCCCCGGTTCAGTTTCTTCGTAAGGAAGTGGATCCAAAAGATTTATATTTTTCACCTTTTCGGAAGTCAATTGGTTCCCCATGGCCTTTATTCCCTTAACCGCTATAAAATCTTCCAATTCAACTACTAAACTTTCCTTGGGGTCTTTTCCTCTAGGTTTTGGGAATTCAACTTCAACGACAGGAAGCCAATCCGTTGAAACTATTTCCAAATATGATTTTGGATGTTCAGAAATGAATGTTTCTTCTTTGTTTTCGTTCTCTATCATAAATCGCTTTACGTAGAAACGCTCCTTTTCACCTTCCCAATAAACAGCGGAGATGGGTTTTTGGGGATTATATTTCTCAAGAACTATCATGTCATCATCAAAATGGGTAGTTAGAACAGGCAATATCGTTTTAACGATTCCCTTTTGGGTAATAATCAACAAAAGATCATCCCCCTTGAATTCACCGATGAGTTCTCCCCTACCGTCCACATTGAGCCTTCGCACAACATCATCGAACCAAATTTTTCTGGGTTTCAAGGTGGAAACACCTTTTTCCTTTAACTCTATTCTTTTTACGGTGTATTTGGTGACAATATTTCCTTTGGCCCCCCTACCCTTTATGAGAACATCTGCAAAATCAATATCCCATTTTAATTTTTTAATGCTACCGGCCTGTCTAAGGTTTACCGTTACAACCTCCGCCTCACCATTTGGATTGGCCGAGAAGTATAGTACTTGGGAGTTAGGCTTACCAGCTGTCAAGTCATATGATTTGTCCCTGGTCACGGAAGTCACATTAAACCTTTTTATATAGGAAGGTCCTCCTTTTCCATCCTTGTAGACCAGATTATAAATAGTGCGTTTATCCTTCTTCTTAAAAACGGCTACATGTATGATATTTTTTCCTATAAAGGTCTTGGCATCTACCCTGGTTACCTGCATTTTGCCATCCTGGGTGAAAACTATGATATCGTCTATGTCACTACAATCGGTAACATATTCATCCCTTTTAAGGGACGTTCCCACGAAACCTTCCTCCCTATTTACGTACAACTTGGTATTTCTTATAACAACTTTGGTAGCTTCTATATCGTCAAATATGCGTATTTCCGACTTTCTTTCCCTACCCTTCCCGTAGGTTTCCTTTAAGTTCTTGAAATAATCTATTGCAAATTCGACCAAGTGTTCCAAATGGTGTTTTACCTGGGCTATTTTTTCCTCAAGGGATTCCAAATGTTGCTGTGCCTTGTCCAAATCGAACTTTGATATTCGCTTGATTCTAATTTCGGTCAGTCGGACAATATCCTCTTCCGTGACAGCCCTTCTTAAATGTTTGGTATAAGGTTTTAGTCCCTTGTCAATAGCGGCTATGACCCCCTCCCAAGTTTCCTCTTCCTCGATATCCCGATAAATCCTATTTTCTATAAATATTCTCTCGAGGGATGCGAAATGCCATTGTTCCTCCAATTCGGAGAGTTGTATTTCCAGCTCCTGTTTCAGCAGTTCCACAGTGGCATCGGTTGAACGCTGTAACATTTCAGTTACCCCAATAAAAAGAGGTTTATTGTCCTCGATGATACATCCCAAAGGGGAAATGGAAGATTCACACGCTGTAAATGCATATAGGGCATCTATGGTTTTGTCTGGAGAAATACCCGATGGAAGATGGATTAAGATTTCCACTTCCGCAGCGGTATTATCCTCTATCTTTTTTATTTTGATTTTCCCCTTGTCATTGGCCTTAAGAATGGAGTCAATCAATGAGGAAGTATTGGTCCCATAGGGTATTTCATTGATGACCAAGGTCGTTTTATCCATTTGGGATATCTTGGCCCGTACCCTAACTTTTCCACCCCTTAAACCATCGTTATAATTGCTAATGTCTATAATACCGGCCGTAGGAAAATCTGGAAAAAGTTTAAAACGTTGTCCTTTCAAATGTTTAATGGACGCATCTATCAACTCATTGAAATTATGGGGCAAAATCTTGGTAGACAGTCCAACAGCAATACCTTCCGCCCCTTGTGCCAGTAAAAGAGGAAATTTTACTGGTAGATTAACCGGCTCCTTTTTTCTACCGTCATAACTTTGCTGCCATTCGGTAATCTTTGGACTATAAACGACCTCCAAGGCAAATTTGGATAATCTGGCCTCTATGTATCGGGAGGCAGCGGCACTGTCACCCGTTAATATATTCCCCCAGTTACCTTGCGTATCAATTAATAGGTCTTTTTGACCTATTTGAACCATGGCGTCCGCAATACTGGCATCTCCATGCGGATGGTACTGCATAGTATGTCCAACCACATTGGCCACCTTATTATAACGGCCATCGTCCAATTCCTTAAGGGAATGCATGATTCGTCGTTGAACAGGTTTAAAACCGTCCTCAATGGCTGGAACGGCCCGTTCCAAAATCACGTAGGAGGCATAGTCCAAAAACCAATCCTTGTACATACCGGTCACCTTGGTAAGGGCGTCCGTTGTATCGTCTTTGGCTGGTGGTTGGCCGTTGGATGGATTATCGTCCGTACCGTCGTTCAATTCTTCATTTTCTTCCATTCAGAAGCAATCGTATTTACTGGTTACTTTTGATTTTCCTCTACAAGGTCAATCTCTACTTTAAGGTTTTCTATAATAAATTCTTGTCTGTCTGGGGTATTTTTGCCCATATAAAAATTCAATAATTCCTCAATGGACATGGCCTTGTCCAACATTACCGGTTCCAACCGTATATCATCGCCTATAAAATGTTGGAATTCATCCGGTGAAATTTCCCCCAATCCCTTGAACCTCGTAATTTCTGGTTTACCGGATAATTTTCTGATAGCCATCTGTCGTTCTTCATCGCTATAGCAATAAATGGTTTCCTTTTTATTACGCACCCTGAACAAAGGGGTTTGTAAAATATACAGGTGGTTTTCTTTGATTAGTTCAGGAAAAAACTGCAGAAAAAAGGTGATGAGCAATAATCTGATATGCATTCCATCGACATCGGCATCTGTAGCGATTACTATATTATTATATCGTAGGTCTTCCATGGACTCCTCGATGTTCAAGGCAGCCTGCAACAAATTGAACTCCTCGTTTTCATACACGATTTTTTTGGACATTCCATAGGAATTCAACGGTTTCCCCCGAAGACTAAAAACCGCT
Source organism: Maribacter cobaltidurans (assembly GCF_002269385.1). Lineage (NCBI taxonomy): Bacteria > Pseudomonadati > Bacteroidota > Flavobacteriia > Flavobacteriales > Flavobacteriaceae > Maribacter > Maribacter cobaltidurans. Next base: position 4,191,115 of record NZ_CP022957.1, on the reverse strand, counting down.
TGCGTATTTACGTCCCTTGATTTGGTGATGGATCCGGAAGCCGAGTCACCCTCTGTAATAAACAGTGTACTTTCCAACCTTCTATCATTTTTCATATCGCCCAAATGTACCCTGCAATCCCTCAATTTCTTATTGTGTAAACTGGCTTTCTTTGCTCGGTCCCTTGCAAGCTTCCGTATACCCGAGAGTTCTTTACGCTCCTTCTCAGCCATAATGATTTTTCGCTGCAACTTATCGGCCGTTTCCGGATTCTTATGAAGGTAGTTGTCCAAATACTTCCCAACAAAATCATTTATATAGGTTCTTACAGTGGGAAAATCGCCACCCATATCCGTGGAACCTAACTTTGTTTTGGTCTGACTTTCAAACACAGGTTCCATCACCTTAATGGAAATAGCGGAGATAATTGATTTTCTGATATCCGATGCATCGTAATTTTTACCGTAAAAATCGCGAATGGTCTTAACTACGGCTTCCCTAAAAGCCGCTTGATGCGTTCCTCCTTGGGTAGTATGCTGCCCGTTTACGAATGAATGGTATTCCTCGCTGTACTGGGTCTTACTATGTGTAATGGCAACCTCTATATCCTCTCCTTTCAAATGGATTACCGGATAGAGCATATCGTCCATATTGTTGTTGTCCTCCAGTAAATCCTTCAGACCATTTTCCGAATGGAATTTTTCTCCATTAAAAACAATGGTGAGTCCGGGGTTTAGATAGACATAATTCTTAAGCATGCGCTCCACATACTCGTTTCGGTACTTGAAATTTTTAAAAATACTTTCATCAGGCACAAAGGTAACCTTGGTTCCCTTTCTTTTGGTCGTATCTTCCGGTCCTTCTTCAGTATCAAGGTTTCCAAAACTGAACTGGGCCGTTTTTATCTGATTATCCCTAGAAGATTGTACCTCAAAAAAACTAGAAAGTGCGTTGACCGCTTTAGTACCTACCCCGTTAAGACCTACTGATTTTTTAAATGCACGGCTATCGTATTTACCGCCGGTGTTCATTTTGGAAACGACGTCCACCACCTTTCCCAAAGGGATACCCCGGCCATAATCCCGAACCTTTACAGTCTTATCCTTAATACTGATCTCGATGGTTTTTCCGGCTCCCATAACAAACTCATCGATACAGTTATCAATGACTTCCTTAAGAAGAATATAGATACCATCATCTGCAGAAGAACCATCGCCCAATTTACCTATATACATACCAGGGCGCAACCGGATATGTTCTTTCCAATCGAGCGAGCGTATATTATCTTCGGTATATTGAGATTCTTGGGACATTTAACTAAAATTTATGAAAGTGCTGCTAAAGATAGCACGACTCCTATAAAGATAAAACCCCTACTCCTTAAAGTAATTAACAATAGAAAACCCTCTATTGTTGATATTTATGAGATTAAACGTTAAACCTAAAGTGCATGACATCGCCATCCTTAACGATGTACTCCTTTCCTTCCACCCGCATTTTACCTGCTTCCTTCACCTTTGTTTCGCTGCCATATTTAACATAGTCGTCATAAGCGATTACTTCGGCACGGATGAACCCTTTCTCAAAATCGGTATGGATTACACCGGCCGCTTGTGGTGCTGTGGCGCCCACGGGTATGGTCCAGGCCCTAACCTCCTTGACCCCTGCCGTAAAGTAGGTTTCCAGATTAAGAAGTCGGTATGCGCCACGGATAAGTTTTGCCGAACCTGGCTCTTCCAAACCAAGGTCTTCCAAAAACATCTGTCTTTCGTCATAGGTCTCCAATTCCGTAATATCGGCCTCAGTACCCACAGCAAGAAAAATAACTTCGGCATTCTCATTAGAGACGGCCTCTTTCACTTTTTCAACATAGGCATTACCAGATACGGCAGATTCTTCATCCACATTACAAACATACATGACCGGTTTGTCCGTAATGAACTGGAGTGGTTTAACAAACTCTGCTCTATCTTCTTTTGAAATATCTATGGCCCTTACGGACACTGCGGATTCCAGTCCTGTTTTTAAAGCCATAAGTACGGCTTCTTCTTTCTGAGCATCCTTATTTCCGGTTTTTGCGGCCCGCTTGACCTTCTCCAATTTCTTGTCAACGGTTTCCAAATCCTTCAACTGAAGTTCCATGTCAATGGTTTCCTTATCCCTGATGGGGTCCACACTACCATCCACATGCACAATGTTATCATTGTCAAAGCATCGCAGTACGTGCAAAATGGCATCGGTCTCACGTATATTTCCCAAAAATTGGTTACCCAGACCTTCCCCTTTACTGGCTCCTTTGACCAAACCTGCAATATCCACTATTTCCACGGTAGCAGGTAGCACCCTTTCCGGTTTTACAAGCTCCTCAAGCTTTTGTAATCTTGCATCCGGTACGTTCACAACACCAATATTGGGTTCAATCGTACAAAAAGGAAAATTGGCACTCTGTGCCTTTGCATTGGATAAGCAATTAAATAGGGTCGATTTACCAACATTGGGCAATCCTACGATTCCTGCTTTCATTCTTAAATGGATTTAAAAGAAACCGAAAATACCGGTCTGTAAAATTTGGGTGCAAAGATACAATGTACTTTCACAACTAAATATATTTTGAACATTCTTTAGGGCGTTCAAATAAAAAAAGCCCCAAATGTAGTATTAGGGGCTTTCCTTTTGAATGATTTCTTCTTAATCTTCTGGATGCATAAACGCCTGTTTTGCCAAAAGTGTCTCTTCAGATTCCACATGGTCTTCATCTGGGACACAGCAATCTACCGGGCATACGGCGGCACATTGGGGCTCTTCATGAAAGCCCATGCATTCCGTACATTTATCCGGTGCTATATAATAGACTTCATCACTGATAGGTTCCTGTACTTCTTCTGCATTTACCGCTTTTCCACTGGGTAGTACCACATCGCCTTTGAGGGAAGTGCCATCCCCATATCTCCACTCATCCGCGCCTTCGTAAATTGCAGTATTTGGACATTCCGGTTCGCAAGCCCCACAATTTATACATTCGTCCGTTATTATTATTGCCATAATCTTGAATTTATAAATATTACTTTAAAAATGAAGTCCTGAAGTGCAACATTATTCAACTCGTTTTTCAATTCAGAAGCTTATTTTTGCACAAAAGTAAACCCTAGTAAACTTGTATACAAATATAATGGCACAACAACTTGAAACATTAAAAGCTTTTGTTAAACTCGGAGAATTTTTGGGTAACTATTGCGATTTTCCCAATGGGAATACCTCTTTTGAACCTGATGACAAAGTCTGGTTTCAAAAATTGGACCAGATAGTGCAGACTGCAAAACATCATAACGGTTGGTTTACCAAGGAGAATATCCTGTACTCTTTTAATCAGTGGTCTAGGGAACTTACACATGAAAACATCCAGGAATGGTTGAATAAATATGACTTGGAAAAAAAGAATGAAAAGACCGTGGCCATCATAATGGCAGGTAATATCCCTTTGGTGGGCTTTCATGATTTCATGGCGGTTCTTATAACGGGCAATAGGGCTCTTGTCAAATTGTCCAGCAATGATAAATTGTTGTTACCGTTTCTTGCGGAATATCTAAAGTCCATTGAATCTGACTTGGGCAACCAGATGGTTTTTACGGACGAAGTGCTGACCGGTTTTGATGCTGTAATTGCCACGGGAAGTAATAATACGGCACGATACTTTGAATACTATTTTGGCAATAAACCCAACATTATTAGAAAGAACCGGAATTCGGTCGCAGTGCTACAGGGAAACGAAACCAATCAGCAACTTCAATTATTGGGCGATGATATTTTTAAATATTATGGCCTTGGATGCAGAAGTGTATCCAAGGTATTTGTGCCAAGAGACTATAATTTTGACATTTTGTATTCTGAGATGTATGCCTTTAAGGACATTATCGATGAACATAAATATGCCAACAATTACGACTATAATAAAGCGGTATATTTAATGAGCGAGTTCAAATTTTTGGATAATGGATTTTTATTGCTTAAGGAGGACGAAAAGTATGCTTCTCCCATTGCATCGGTATTTTATGAGCATTACGATTCAACTGCTTCCCTGTTGGAAAAAATTGAAGCCGATTCAGATAAAATTCAATGTGTTGTAAGCTCTGGTTTTATGGAAAGGGAAATTGAATTCGGAAACTCCCAAAAACCTTCTCTTTGGGACTACGCGGACGGCGTGGATACTGTTGAATTCCTGTTAAAAACATCCTAGAATAAATAACTTCCAATCCTTATTAATCCATAGAAATTTCTGACCTTTAAACCCTCCTAATCAATTAAAAAAATGAAGAAACATAATTTTAGTGCAGGCCCCTGTATTTTACCCAAAGACGTTTTATTAAAGGCCTCTGAGGCCGTTATGGACTTGAATGGTTCCGGGCTTTCACTAATAGAGATTTCCCATCGTAGCAAGGACTTTGTCGCTATTATGGAGCGTGCACGCACCCTAGTTTTGGAACTATTGCAGCTTGAAGGGAAAGGATATCAAGTGCTATTTCTGCAGGGAGGTGCCAGTATGCAATTTTTGATGGTAGCCTATAATCTTTTAGAAACCAAAGCTGGATATTTGAATACTGGAACTTGGAGCGATAAGGCTATTAAAGAGGCAAAACTCTTTGGTGAAGTGGTTGAAGTGGGTTCGTCCAAGGACGAGAATTTCAATTATATCCCAAAAGGATATGCCGTACCTTCAGGTTTAGACTTTTTGCACCTAACCTCCAACAATACCATTTACGGAACTCAGTTCAAAAAATTCCCTACAACTGATGCGCCATTGGTATGTGATATGAGTTCCGATATTTTCTCAAGGGTCCTAGACTTTTCCAAGTTTGATCTCATCTATGCCGGTGCCCAAAAAAATATGGGTCCCGCAGGTACCACACTAGTTGTAATCAAAGAAGAAATATTGGGCAAGGTTTCTAGAAAAATTCCTTCCATGCTGGATTATCAGGTGCACATAAACAAAGAGAGTATGTTCAATACCCCTCCGGTTTTTGCTGTCTATACATCCATGTTGACATTGGAGTGGCTAAAGAATCTGGGAGGCATTGCTGCGATTGAGGAATTGAACGAAAAAAAGGCACAGTTACTTTATTCCGAAATTGATTTGAACCCGGTGTTTGAGGGCTATGCCAATAAAAATGACCGATCCATCATGAATGCAACATTCAATCTGGCCGAGGAAGGTCTTAAGGAAACTTTTGATACCATGTTGAAGGAAGCCGGAATCAATGGTCTAAACGGTCATCGTTCCGTAGGTGGGTATAGGGCAAGTATGTACAACGCCTTGTCACTTGAGAGCGTTGGGGTATTGGTCGATGTCATGAGCGAAATGGAAAGGAAAGCATAAAAGAATGAAGATATTGGCAAATGATGGAATATCCGAAAAGGGTATTTCTCTTCTTGAAAAAAATGGATTTCAGGTTTTAACCACCACGGTTGCCCAGGAACAACTTGGTAATTTTATAAACCAGAATGACGTATCCGGACTATTGGTGCGTAGTGCCACCAAAGTCAACAAACAACTCATTGACGCCTGCCCGGGACTTAAACTCATAGGTAGGGGTGGTGTTGGTATGGACAACATTGATGTACAGTATGCCAAAAAGAAAGGTATCCACGTAATCAATACTCCTGCCGCCTCTTCCCTATCCGTAGCCGAATTGGTATTTGCCCATCTCTATGGGGGTGTTAGATTTTTATACGATGCCAATAGAAATATGCCTTTGGAAGGTGATAGTAGATTTAAACAGCTAAAGAAATCCTATGGCAAGGGGAAGGAATTGGCCGGTAAAACTCTGGGAATAATTGGCTTTGGTAGAATTGGTCAAGCTACTGCAAAATTAGCCCTAGGTGCCGGAATGAAGGTTTTGTTTTTCGACCCACTTTTAGAAGAGGTTTCGCTAACCTTATCTTTTTTTGACGGGCAATCCGTCACCTTCAATCTAACGAAAACGGACAAGGATATTTTGTTAAAGGAATCAGACTTTATAACCGTTCACGTACCTGCACAAAAAAACTATATCATAGGAAAAAAAGAGTTCGAAATGATGAAGAACGGTGTGGGTATTATCAATGCAGCGCGTGGAGGGGTCATAGATGAAGTAGCTTTGGTAGAGGCCCTGGAAAACGACAAAGTTTCCTTTGCCGGAATGGATGTTTACGAATCAGAACCAAATCCGGAAATCAGAATATTGATGCACCCTAAAATTTCTTTGACCCCGCATATTGGTGGGGCAACAAACGAGGCTCAGGATAGAATTGGCGTTGAACTTGCAGAGCAAATAATCTCACATTTAAAATAGTGCTCTATTGCTCATATTTTGAACTCTTTTCGTAAATTCGGGAAGAACATTAAATTAACTATAAAAATGGCAGGATTATTAGATTTATTGAATAGCCCGATAGGGAAACAAGTGATTAGCGGTGTTGCCGGACAGACCAATCAACCGGAAAGCAAAACTGCTGATGTATTAAGCATGGCTATGCCCTTACTTTTGGGAGCAATGAAGAAAAATGTAAAATCAGGTGGTGCGGACGGCTTGATGAGTGCTTTGAACAACAAGCATGACGGTAGTATTTTGGACAATCTGGGCGGCCTTTTCCAAGGTGGAGTAGATGATTCGGTCATGAATGACGGAGCAGGAATATTGGGACATGTATTTGGTGGAAAACAACCACAAGTAGAAAATGCCCTAAGTCAGAAATCAGGATTGGATGCCGGTGCGGTAAGCCAAATTCTTAAAATAGCTGCGCCCATTGTAATGGGCTATTTGGGAAGGGAAACTTCTCAAAACAAGGTAAACGATTCAAACGGCATGAACGCCCTTTTAGGAAGTATGCTTGGGGGACAGCCACAACAAAACCAAAGTTTGATTACCACTTTACTGGATGCAGACGGTGACGGAAGTATTCTCGATGATGTTGCAGGTATGGTTATAGGAAGTAATAAAAAGAAAGGTGGACTTGGTGGACTTTTAGGAGGCCTATTCGGAAAATAAAATAAGATTTAACCTAATTTAACTAAAGCCGTTTGAAATTTCAAACGGCTTTTTTGTATTTTAAGTTTATGGAAAAGAACATGTTAGTGTTATTGAAAAAAATTGGTGTTGTCGTGAGTTTATTCCTCATAGTCATTTCATTGAGCTATTGTGGAAGCACCAAGGAAACCTTATCTATTTCCGAACAGGAAAAGGAAACCTTTAACCAAGTAGAAGGAGATACCATACGTATAGCCAATGAAGAGACCGAGTATGAAATAATCATCATAGAACCCGGCTTCTATACTTGGTTGAATTCCATTGCAAGACCAGAGGGGTATTATTCACAATCCTTTATGGAAAACAGAAATTGGATAATGGTTACCGAATGGAACCAAAGAGTGCTTCAACCACAACGATATAGTCCCTTGCTCTATGAACTGCAAATCAATTATCAAAGAAATATAGATTATGGTTATGAAGTAAATTACAAACTATACAACTACTTCATTTATTTTCAACGCAAATACAACCAACGATTGGGCCCTTTCTTACCTAGGATTTAGATAGTATCTTTGCAACTGATTTTGTCTACATGCAAAGATTAAAAGAACGTTGGGGAGTACAGAATAATTTTCAGTTAGTGGTCATATTTTTCGTTTTTGCCATTACCGGGTCCTCTTCTGTCTATGTGGCAAAACCTTTTCTAAATCTTATTGGCCTACAAAAAGAATATTTTCCTGATGCTTGGTGGGGTTCACTAATCTACTGGACCCTTAGGATTTTGTTGATTTTCCCTTTCTACCAAATTCTCTTGGTTGCCTATGGTTGGCTTTTCGGTCAATTTAAATTCTTTTGGAATTTCGAGAAGAAAATGTTGAAGAGAGTTGGTCTCGGATTTTTCTTCAACAATTAATAGTTAAGTTTTATTTAACAAATAATGCTAATGCATTTGTTAGTTTTGCATCTATGAAAAGAAAGATATTCACATATCTCTCAGCTTTTATTCTATTTACCTTAATGCTTTTTAAGGTAAGTTCTTTTCATATCTATTCCCATCAAGATAACTCTGCGGATAAAATTGAAAATTGCATTACCTGCTATTTTTCATTTCAAGACCAAACAACAAGTTTTCAAATAGCTACCATAGTTGTTGTAGCCCTATTACTTTTAGCGGTACCATATAAAAAACTTAATTTGGAGACAACAACAAGTTTGTCCTCCATTCTTATCCCCTATAATTCATTCGGAAGACCTCCACCCTATTTACGCTAATTTTTGTTTTAAAAATCGGTATACTCAGTTTATCGATATTCTTTAGCGTAAAAATCATTCCATGAAGTATTGTTTAATACTGTTTTTTCTATTTACAGGCTTTAACCTATTTGCCCAAGATTGTAATTCAATTTTGATTGGGAGTGTTATTGATTTTCATGACAATACCCCGCTTAGTGGTGCCACGATATCTATTACAGGTTTGGACAAAACGACAATTTCCAAAGAAGATGGGAAATTTAGTTTTAGAAATTTATGTGATGGAGTCATTGAATTGGAGGTGTCGCATCCGGTATGTACAACCAAGTTTGTAGTGGTTACCATTAACGGAGATACATTTGAAAAGATTCTTTTAGAACATCATTTAGAGGAACTGGAAGAGGTAAAGGTTGTTAGCAATATTCCAAAGAACACCAACTCCGGACAGGAGGAATCCCTATCCCAAAAAGAATTAGAGCGAAGTAGTGGCGGTAGTTTGGGAGATGCCCTTAAAAAGATTGCTGGGGTATCCACTTTGAATACTGGTGGGAATATCGTTAAGCCTGTAATACAAGGGCTGAACGGTAGTAGAATTTTGATTCTCAATAACAACGTACGCATGCAAGACATGGAATGGGGGGATGAGCATGCACCCAATGTAGACATCAATGCAAACCAAAAAATAAGCGTCATAAAAGGTGCTGCCGCCTTGGAGTATGGAGGCGACGCCATAGGGGGAGTTATCGTTATGGAACCCTCTCCAATTATTAGAAAAGATACTCTTTTTGGGAAAACACAGCTAAATCTTTTTTCTAATGGACGTGGAGGTAATATTACCAGTTCACTAACCAAATCCTATGATTCAGGACTTTACATAACTGGACAAGGATCTTTTAAGCGTTTAGGTGATTTGGAAGCGCCAGATTATGTTTTATCCAATACGGGTATACGTGAAATGGGAGTTTCCTTAAATGTTGGAAAAAGAGACTTTATTCAAGGTTGGGAAGCGTATTACTCCTATTTCGATACTGAAATTGGAATCCTTAGAGCCTCGCACATTGGCAACGTAGATGATTTGATTCAATCCATAAACAGTGAACAGCCGAATGTCATCAATGATTTTACCTATACCATTAACAGGCCCAATCAGGAGGTTTCCCATCATCTTGGAAAGCTGAATTATTATCGAAGAATAGAAGGGTTTGGAAAGTGGGAGATTCAATATGATTTTCAGCAAAACCGAAGATTTGAATATGATATCCGTGTTGGTGATGACGCAGAAAAAGCATCTTTGGATTTGCAGCTGACTACGCATTCCGTTTTGACGAACCTAAAATTCGACGCCAAACAAGGATTTGATTTAAAAGTGGGATTGTTGGGCAGGTACCAAAACAATTTTGCAAATCCGGCCACAGGGGTAAGAAGGTTGATCCCTGATTACGATAAATATGATTTGGGAGCATATGGTGTGGCCGAGTATCGTTTAAATGATGCTTGGACCTTAGATGCTGGCTTACGCTATGACTTCAATAGAATAGACGCTAAAAAGTTCTATCTGGTCTCCAGATGGGAAGAGCGTGGTTACGACCAGGATTTTAATGATGTTGTTATAGAGGACCTAGGAACGCAACTTCTTACGAATCCTACATTCGATTTTCACAATTTTTCCGGTACGACGGGTGTAAATTATGAAATTGATAATGAGAATTTGTTGCGAGTAAACTTTGCGTACTCGCAAAGAGCCCCTAATCCTTCCGAACTATTTAGCGATGGACTTCACCATTCCGCAGCCCGAATTGAATTGGGTGATTTGCGTATCAATAGTGAAAAATCGTCCAAAGTATCCGTTTCCCTCGAGAAAAATTCTCTGGATTGGGGATATTCCTTCGCACCTTTTGTGAATAGCATAAACGATTTTATCCTACTGGAACCCACAGGTGTCGAATTTACTATAAGGGGTGCATTTCCTGTATGGTCCTATAGGCAAACCAATGCCACATTAATTGGTGTGGACGCCTCCATTTATAAAAATTGGAATACAATTATTCGTTCGGAACATAAATTTTCGTGGGTTCGTGGTACTGATGTCGATACAGACACCCCGTTAATTAATATTCCTGCGGCAAACTTGAACAATAGTATCGAATTTAAAATTCCTACGTGGAATAATTTTTTGGTAGGTTTAGAGAGTCAATATGTTTTTGAACAAAAAAGATTTCCTCCAAACATTACCGTATTCTCTCCAGAGCAGCAACAAGATATTCTTTTGGATATTAATACGCCACCTGGAGCATATCATTTACTTGCCCTGAATACAGAAGCTTCATTTTCCTTAAAAAACAAAAATGATTTCACTGTAGGTTTAAGCGTATCCAATCTTTTAAATACTTCTTACAGGGATTATTTGAACAGGTTGAGATATTTTGTTGACGATATGGGGAGAAATATTAACCTAAGACTTATATATAATTATTAATTAAAAAATTTCAATTACAAATGAATACAATTCTAGAAACTTTAAAAACAAAGAGTATAATCGGATTTTTAACATTGTGTGTAACTGCCATTAGTTTTACATCTTGTTCTAATGACGATGACAATCCCGATCCAGTTAACGAAGAGGAAATCATTACCACCATGAACGTAACTTTAAGTGCTACCGGAGGTACCATTACATTACAATCCCAGGATTTGGATGGTGAGGGACCCAATGCGCCGGTTATTTCAGTTTCCGGTAACTTAAGTGCGAATACTACCTATAATGGTAGTATTCAACTATTAAATGAAACCGAAACGCCCGCTGAGGATATAACCGAAGAGGTTGAAGAAGAGGATGAAGAGCATCAATTCTTTTTTACTGCTTCAGGTGCTTTGAGCGGTGTTGAATATGATGATGAGGATGGCAATGGCAATCCTGTAGGAATAAATTTTACATTGACCACAGGTGATGCAGGAAATGGCACGTTACAGGCCTAGTGACCTCATAGCTGCATAAAACGACAACTTAGCTCACAGGTACTGAAAACACTGGCACTTCTTATACAATGGTTACATCTCAAAAGTTGGCCAAAAGTCCAATTGGATTAACCAAACTACTATTCTGCAAATGCTTAAGAACATTCGTTTGTTTCGGGATTACACTACCATTTCATAGCTTTTGAATATAACTTGTGCCCAAACTGTTTTATGGACTATCTTTACGGAAATCAACCGATTATGTTTCTTTCCAAATTCCTAAAAGGCTCAATGTTTTAAGTATTCACTTAAAACATTGAAATCGTGAAATATACGAAACGATTTGAAAGGGCTTTTGGACTTACCCCTGAAGGACATATTGATTTTCCAAAGAAAATATCCAATGTTCGTTTATCAAGGATTGACAACTATCTTAAGATGGGTGGCTGTTGTTACTGTTTTCCCCACGGGATTGAAACGACCAACTCGAAGTATTCAAAACGTACCAGGAACTGGAAAAAACATAGGAGAAACCAATACAAGGGATAAATGGTGGTATCCATTTTTTGACGGCACCGCATATTATAATACCGGACTTTCTACTTGAAAAACCTCAAATAGCTTTCTGGACTTTGCAGGAACGACCTTGTAATAGTGTAATGTTCTGTCTCCTCCAAAGATACTTTGTTCATTCCTTTGTCGGTCACCTCATATATATTGGCTCCGGGATATGCCATAAGCATAGGTGAATGTGTAGCTATAATGAATTGGGACATATGGGATTTAAGATGTTCTTGGATAAAATAAAGCAAGGACAACTGTTTGGATGGTGACAAAGCGGCCTCCGGTTCATCCAATAGAAATATCCCGTTTCCATTTATAGTATCGTCCATTATCTTCAGGTAGGCCTCCCCATGAGAAAAACCTTGTAGATCCTGACCATAGTTCAATCGCATTCGATAAATCTGATAGTTTTGGTTGTCCTTCATTTCTTGGATGATATGGTCTGGAACTTCTCCATAAATATCCTTGAAGGATTCATGGAGCCTGGCATCCTCTCTGTCGATACTGTTCAAGAGGTCACCAAAGTCCTCTGCCCTGAAGAAAAATCCTCTGGGTTTTTCAATTTTCCAATCTAAATGCAGATATGGCGTCAACGAACGGGCTGCCTTGAAACAATTTTTACCATACCCAAATCCATCCATATGTGGTAATTGTAAACGAAGTGCCAATGTTTCGAGCAATGTGGACTTTCCGGTACCGTTATCACCTATAATAAAGGTAACAGGTGCGGATACATCAACGTCCTTTGCAAACTTTATTGCACTGACATCATAGGGAAACGGATGGGTTCTTTCTGTAGTTATGCTAAGTGATGTGAGGTAAGACATAGCCTTGTCTGAGATTAACTACTTGATTTTGACGAAAGTTCTTTTTCTACTCTATAAAAAGAGGTCTTACCGATTTTTGCCCGTTTGCAGGCCAAATCAATCGATACTCCTTGATTCCCGTACAGATGCTTGGCATAATGGTACTTTTCGATTGTTTCAATCTTCGACCCTTTGGGCCTGCCCAACAACTTGTTCCGCTTTCTTGCATTATCAAGCCCCACCTTTGTGCGTTCACTGATAAGGTTGCGTTCGAATTCCGCAACTGCCGCAAAAATCTGTAATAAAAATTTACCGTTGGCCGATGTGGTGTCGAATTCCGGTTCGCTCAAGCTTTTGAAATGTACCCCTGCCTCATTGAACCTATCAATAAGTTCAACCATATTTTTCAGCGAACGGAAAACCCTGTCGTTTTTATAGGTAAGGATAGTGTCCCCCTTTCGCATATATCTCAGCATTTCGTTCAATCCTTTTCTGTCGTCCCGGGTACCGCTTGCTATATCCTTATAAATTTTCTCACAACCAGCATTTTTTAACAGATCGATCTGTGCTTCAAGCTTTTGCTCGGGTGTCGATACCCTGGCATATCCTACTACCATTTTTAGTTCCGTAAAAGGTTATATAACGAAACTACTAAAAAGAACGATAAATGGAACTAGGATAAGATATTTTTTTAGGGCATTTCGGTTGTACCGAAAAACGGCCGATTAATAGGACCATAATTATGATTTATAACGGCCTAGGATTTTCACTTTAAAGAGCTAAATAATGAAATGTATATTTTGTAACAACGTAGAGCGAATTGAAAAGCGTATCAGAAACAATTTTGACAAGAAATTTCACTACATTGTTCTTTTGTAAATCGAATGATGAGCTTTCCTTTACTTGCCGGTATTGCAGCTTCAATATTACATGTGGTTTCAGGACCAGACCATTTGGCTGCGGTTACCCCTTTGGCGATTGAAACGAGACGAAAAGTCTGGAAAATAGGTTTGTTCTGGGGTTTTGGACATCTGACCGGAATGCTTTTGATAGGGTTGCTTTTTCTCCTATTTCGGCAATACATTCCAATAGAGAAAATATCGGAACATAGTGAACAGCTAGTTGGCGCCGTTTTAATTGTCGTGGGACTCTGGGCATTATACAGTATTTTCGGCAAAAGAAAAAACCACAAACATCCGCATGTGCACAATGCGGAAGAGCCCTATATTCATATACACGAACATGAGCATGACAAAAACATGCTAAACCATGGTCACGCTCATAGCAAAAAGGTTAAGCAAAATCAATGGACTTCTTTTGGGATTGGGGTTTTACATGGACTCGCAGGAATAGCACATTTTGTTTTACTCCTTCCGGTATTGGGATTTGAAAATAAATTTGATAGTATTCAATACATCATTGGCTTCGGATTAGGAACACTATTGGTTATGACGATTTATACATTCTTACTTGGACAATTAGCGAGGTACTCCAAAAAACAAAACAGTAAATCTCTTTTTAAAATGGTGCGCTTATCGGGAGGAGTTTTCGCAATTGCTATAGGTGTTTACTGGCTGTATCTTAGTCTTTAGAGCTTTAAATCCGTTATCACTACCCGATGATTTCCAGTATCGGCAATGATTAGTTTATTTTCTTTTGTAGTTATTGAAAAAGGCCAATACAAGGAGCTTGAAGTTCCCATCAAGGTTTCTTTATTTTCGCTTCCTGTTTTAAAATCTCGTTTCCCAATGACCGCTGTTGCTTCGGGATTGTTTTTCGTTGGGATTTTATCAAACCATAATACTCTACTATTCCCAGTATCATTTACTAGTATCCCGTCTTTATAGAAACAAGCATCATATATCCAGTTTAACGATTTTGAAGAGGGAAACAAGCCAAACTGATTTTGTCCACAAGCATCAAAATCGGCTTGTCCAATAATACTATCCGCTGGTTTTGAAAATGCTTTGTCAGCATCATTCCAAACTAATGAACGGTAGAATTGAGTGTCGGCTACGACCATTTGTCTTTTGGCATTTACCTTAACGGAATAGGGCCAAATGGGTTCATGATTTTCATAATCCCTGTTCGTGAAATCCGGTTTTCCTATGACTTCATCCGCCGGAGCAAAATTGGTCATTGGAATCCCGTCATAGAACAATATCCTCCGATTCCCTGTATCTGCTATCCAAAGGCTTTCTCCATCTGAGAAAACTCCGTACGGCCAGTTTAAGGTTTGTGCAGAAGGGTCGTTTCCAATACCCGAAACGTTGGGTTGATTTGATTCAAAATCGGGCTGCCCCAACACTACATCCGCTGGCTGCCCATTTTGAGTGGGTAACGAATGCCAAATAAGCACGCGATGGTTCCAAGCATCTGCAACGATAACGATAGTGCCATTGCTCCATATTCCCGATGGATAATGTAATGTACTTGCAGTTGCAATTCCACCCGCATTACGACCCGTTTCTGTGGCATCGACCTGACCCAAAACAATATCGGGTTCTTGATATTCTGTCTTGGGAATTTCATTCCAGATAAAAATGCGATTACGCCCCGTATCGGAAACAAAGAGTTTATTCTCCATAGTAAAAACTCCTCTTGGAGCCAAGAATGGCATTTCCTCGGAACCTTTAAAAACATAAGAATCGGTAACATGTTTGCCTAGCGTTTCAAAATTCATATTAACAAATTCTAGGCAATTGTTCTCCGGGAAGCATACTTATAACCCTCTTACCTCCTATTGCACTTTCCATAATGACTTGTTTGGGATGTTCCGCAACGACGCTTCCTATAATACGAGCATTTTGACCATTCTCATCTTCTTGCAAAGCAGTCAAAACGGCATCTGCTACAGACTCAGATACGAAAGCAATAAAGAGTCCTTCGTTTGCTACGTATAAAGGGTCCAAGCCTAATAATTCGCAGGCACTTGCCACCTGTTCATCCATAGGAAAATCTCTTTGAAACAAGTCGATACCTATTTCAGAAGATTGTGCAATTTCTTTCAATACTGTTGCAACACCACCCCGTGTCGGGTCAGTCAATAAATGAATACTTTCTCCAAACAGCTCAATCAATCGTAGTATGGTATGATTTAGATTGGTGGTATCACTCTTGATTTCAGAGCCGAATTCTAAACCTTCACGAACCGACATGATAGCCATTCCGTGAGATGCAACATTTCCACTAATAATTATTTTGTCTCCTACGGATATATTTTTTACGCGGATATTTGCTTTGGGATGAATAGGTCCGACACCTGAAGTGTTCACGAAAATTTTGTCGCCCTTACCCTTTTCAACCACTTTAGTATCGCCAGTAACGATTTGCACGCCTGCTTTTTCACAAGCGAATTTGATGGCTACCAGAATATCCCAAAATTCTTTTACTGGAAGTCCTTCCTCAATGATAAAACTTAACGAGAGATATTTGGGCGTAGCCCCGCACATTGCCAGATCATTGACCGTTCCGTTTACGGCCAACTCTCCAATATTTCCCCCGGGGAAAAATATGGGAGACACTAAAAAGCTATCTGTAGAAAAAGCCGTTTTGCCATGCAACTCTAAAAATGCACCATCATGGCGTTCGTCGAGGATATCGTTTTTCAGCAGATCAAAAACACCACTATCTAAAAGTCTGTTGGTTAGTACTCCGCCACTTCCATGCCCTAAAGTGATGACATCAAAGTCAAGTTTAGGCATGGGGCATTGCAGCTGCACGCGTATTTTGTTGTTCTCCGGCATTTGGTTTCGATTAAGCTTCAACTAGTCCGGAAAAGTGATAATAGGCAGCACAAGCCCCTTCACTACTGACCATGGGCGCACCAAGTGGATTTGTAGGTTTACACGCTTTACCAAATTGAGAGCACTCAAAAGGCTTTTTGATTCCCTTCATAACCTGACCTGAAATACAGTCTGGGTTTTCAGGTGCCTCTTCAATCGTGACACTAAATTTTTTTGTAGCATCAAACGCTGCATATTTCTCACGAACGGCATAGCCGCTATCAGGAATTTCCCCAATACCCCGCCACATCTGATGTCTAACTTCAAAAACTTCATCAATGACTTTTTGAGCATCACGATTACCTTCCTCCCGAACGATTCTAGCGTATTGATTTTCAACTTCAGACTTACTTTGCTCTAATTGACGGATAACCATCAAAATACCTTGCAGCACATCTAAAGGTTCAAAACCCGTAACCACGATCGGCACTTTATATTTGGCCGATATTGGATGATACTCCGTATTGCCCATTATGGTACATACATGACCAGCAGCCAAAAAGCCATCTATTTTACTTTCCTCATCATCGATTACCGCTTTTATTGCTGGTGGCACCAAGACATGCGATGCCAAAATAGAATAGTTTTTTACGCCTCTACGATGCGCGTGCACTACCGACAAGGCATTTGCCGGAGCCGTTGTTTCAAAGCCAACGGCAAAGAAAACAACTTCTTTATCCGGATTGTCTTCGGCAATTTTTACAGCCTCTAAGGGAGAATATAAAATCCGTACATCGGCTCCTTCTGCTTTTGCTTCAAGCAAACTTTTTTGAGAACCAGGCACTCTCAGCATATCTCCAAAGGAGCAAAGAATCACTCCTTTGTCTGAGGCGAGATACACCGCTTTATCGATTAAATTCAAAGGAGTCACACAAACGGGGCACCCGGGTCCATGAATCATAGTAACCGAATCCGGTAACATTTCAATGATACCATTTTTCACAAGGCTATGTGTTTGCCCACCACAAACTTCCATAATCGACCAAGGTCTAGAAACGGTGTTCTTTATTTCTTCCAAATATTTTTTTGCGAGTTCAGGGTCGCGGTATTCAGACATGTATTTCATCTGTAGATTTTTATTTTTATTAATTGGTCAGATGTAATTCGCTCAATTTGCAAATTGAATGTAATGTTTGTAATGGATCATTTCACGGCAAACGGTTTTAATTAGTTTTTGGCAAATATTCATCTACATCGGTAAGGTCTCCCAGTTCCCCAATCTCTTCCAGATACTTAAACGTTTTTTGCGCTTCTTCTTCATCTACTTTGCTGATGGCAACACCAACGTGTACCAATACATAATCGTCAATATCGGCATCAGGCAGCATTTCTAAACTGGCCTCTTTGGTTATACCGCCAAATAACACTTTAGCCATGCGCACCTTGCCATCATACTGCATTTCAATACTCTTGATTTTACCTGGAATCGCTAAACACATAATTTACTTTTTAATATGCTGATAATAAGATAACTGACCGAACGAAATATTCTCATCGTTACTAGACAATATACGATTAAATTTTAACTTTATTCCCGAATTTTCAGCTAGTTTTATAAGCTTTTCGATGAGTACAGCATTTTGAAAAACCCCGCCACTACAAGCAATACAACTAAAATTATGCTGCTTTGCTATATTAAAAATCACGCGCGCTAGCGTATGAATAAAACTATTCGCAATTCTTGGAATTGAGAAACCATCTACCATAGCTTGATGAATATTTTGAATAATTGTTTTTGTTGGAATGTTTTCAAATACTACCCCTGCTAAAAAATCAACTTCATCATTTCCAACATACATTCTTGCTTGATTTTCTAATAGCATTGCAGCCTCACCTTCATAGCTAGTCACATCTATTATACCCAACAAGGATGCAACCGCGTCAAACAAGCGTCCTACCGATGATGTTTTCAATGGGTTGTTCTCCAACATTTTTAAATAGACTTTCCATTCCGTTTCGGAAAACTTCTTCCTGGCAATTTCCTTTTCTGCATTGGGAAGTATACTGAGAAAGGACAATCTTGGTTCTTTCGCCATTTTATCAGCAGCCAACCAATCATAATATTCAAAGTGAATCAGCCGTTCCATTTCGTGATTTTGATACGTAAAGGACTCGCCTCCCCATATCATATTGTCTTCTCCAAACCCAGTTCCATCCCAAACTAGACCTAGTATTTTTTCTTTGGAATCAAATAAATCGTGTTCGCCTAAAACACTTGCAAAATGGGCTTTGTGATGTTGTATGGAGATATATTCCGCATTCCATTTTTCAGCCAACTCCCTTCCCAAAATGCTACTTTGATATTGTGGATGGGCATCTATCAAAATTACTTCCGGTTGTGTTTGAAACAACTTTTCAAATTGTCCAATACTATTCTGAAATCTTTCGGAAACATCATAGCTATCCAGATTTCCAAGATAAGGACTCATATAGGTATGCGAATTAGGCACAAACGTAAACGTGCTCTTTAAATGGGCACCCATGGCCAGTATCTTTTCGTTTCCCGAAGGTGTCATATTCAGAAAGTTGGGAGCTAATCCACGAGAACGTCGAAGTGTAATTTGATGTTCATCAGTAAACCGAAATACAGAATCATCCTGAGGAAAAGTAACTTCTAAATCGTGATGCAGGAAATAATCAGCCACTCCAGATAGTTTTTGAATTGCTTCTGATTCTTTCGAGATAATCGGGGAGCCATGAACATTTCCACTCGTGGCGATGATCGGAGTACCAAGTTCATCCATCAAAACCGTGAGCAAAGCTGATGATGGTAACATAACACCGAATTGATTCAATCCTGGAGCGATACCATCTTGTTCCAAGTCAGGAATAGACTTCTTCGGGTTCAAAATAACTATGGGAGCTACAGATGAAGTAAGTGCATTTTCTTCTGTAGCACTTAGGTTAAAGTCTTTTTTGATTCTTTCCAAGGATGGATAGAGCAAGGCAAAAGGTTTCGCAGGGCGTTGCTTTTTTTCACGTAAACGTTCTATCGCCGACTTATTATTGGCATCGCAACATAGCAGATAACCATTTGTGTTTTTAAGTGCCAGGATGCTTCCTTTTCGGATGAAGTCGGATGTTTTCTTAACTAGCTCCTTATGGTCTCCATCAAATTGCCTCCCGTCATAATCTTGCAGTTTTAATTGAATCCCACAATCGGGGCAGCCATTCGTTTGCGAATGAAATCGCCTGTCATCAGGATTGATATATTCCGATTGACAAGTAGCACACATTTTAAAGGCAGAAACCGTTGTATTTGACCTCTCAAAAGGAAATTTTGTGGTCGCCGCAAATCTTGGGCCGCAGTTGGTGCATGTGGTAAAAGCATACCCATATCGCCGATTGCTTTTATCCCTAATTTCAGCTTTGCATGATTCGCAAATAGAAAAATCTGGGGTTAACGGAATGTTGGTTTGATGCTTTGCTTCTGAAGGAATTATCTTGAAGCCATCGAATTCTTGAAACGGAATTTCGGAAATCTTATGTGATTGAATGATAGAAATTGATGGAGCATTTTCTAGTAGTTGAACCAGAAAATTAGTTGCTTTTTCTTCGGAGGCATTGATGTGAATTAGTACTCCGTCTTGATTATTGCAAACCGAACCCCTCAATTGAAATTGTTTAGATAAACTATACACAAAAGGACGGAAACCCACCCCTTGTACTTGACCAGAAATAGTAATTTCAAAGGTTTTTTGCATTTAGCCATTATCCTTTCTTCCGTTCAATTTTCTCCAGTAACCAATCACACCAAGCATCTATTCCCTCTCCGTTCGTAGACGAAACTTGTAACACTTCTATTTCATGGTTTACCTCTCGCGCATCCTTGATTACGGCTTCTACTGAGAAAGGCACGTAAGGCAATAAATCGGCTTTTGAAACGACCATCATATCGCTGGTCAAAAACATTTTAGGATACTTTTTGGGCTTGTCATCACCTTCTGTTGTTGCCATTAAGGTAACGCGATAGTCTTCACCCAAATCGAAAGAAGCCGGACAAACCAAATTGCCCACATTTTCTATGAACAATAAATCAATATTCTCCAAGTCGAATTGGTCTAAAACCTGATGCACCATTTGAGCTTCCAGATGGCAAATACCTCCCGTTACTATCTGCAGGGCATGTATGCCGGTCTCCCGAATACGCTCTGCATCACGTTCCGTTTCTAAATCTCCGACCATCACGGCCATTGTTATTTTATCCTTTAGTTTTTCTGCGGTTTTCTGCATTAAGGTGGTCTTACCACTACCTGCTGATGAGGTTATGTTGATTAAAAGAGTATTGGTTTTAGCCATTTCCTTTTTAATAATATCCGCTACAAAATCATTTGCTTTGAGCAAATTGATATTAGTGTTCTCGCATTGCACAGTTCCTCGTGCCGCCTTTGTTGATTTATCTACGCTCATCGTTTTTTTGTGTTTATAAAGACCTAATGGTCTAGTCATCAAATTCTATTTTGTGAATCAACATTTCCTCCCCTTCGATTACATTTTTACTTGGTCGTTCGCAATTTTCGCATAGAAACCTGTAATTCTCCACATTGGTAACATGATCGCAAACTTCACATTGAATTTTCAATTGTGTCGATTCTATTTTCAAAGCAACGTTCTGAAATCTGCCATCCCTTAAATGATAAACATCATATGCGTTGTGTAGCAAACGCGGTTCTATGTTCGAAAGGATTCCCACTTTCAGGTGAATTGCTTTCATCTTCTGGAGTTTCTCAGCTTCAAACTCTTGTTCCAAAGTCGCAATAATGCTATTTACGATAGATGTTTCGTGCATAACCCTCCTAAATTAAACTTTTTACTTTTTCCAATTCTTGGAGATGCTTCTCAGCTTGTTCTAGTATACCAGCATCTGTCACCAAAGTTTTCACTTCCTCGGCTTTTTCCTTCATTTCTTCATATTTTTTCAACTCCTCCTCACTAGTTTCGTTATGTGTAAGCCATCCCAATTCCAATTGATTCATCAAGGTCAAAGCACGTTCAAAGGGATATGCTTCTGCCGTTCTCACCTCAAGCGCTTCCTCAAACAGACCAGCTGCTTTTTCAAGATTGTCATGAATTTTTGCTGGAGGAAAATGCATTAACGCTGTCGCATAATTATGACTTGCCATTGCATTTTCATACGGATACTTATCTTTTGTATAAAAAGCCAGAACTTCTTTGAAGGATGATGCACAAAAGGCCGTCCACATTGGTTTCTCGTCAGCACCTACCGGAATTTCAGAATAAATTAACGCCAGATTGTGATGTACATCTGCAAATTTCTGAGGATGTGTATCTCGCTTGAACACTTTCAATACATCCTGAAAAGCATTAATGGCTGCTTTATAATATTGAGGACTTCCATTCTTTGACCAAGTATATAATAGAATCGCTTTTTTGAATCCGGCCTCTCCCAAGAACTCCGGAATATCTTCTTCTTTAAAATATTGAATCGCTCTATTAATAAGTTCTTTGGATGCAACAAAGTCTCCCTTAAAATTGGCAATTTCTGTTGCATCGACCAACAACATTCCTGCCTGTATTTTCAGGTCTTTTGCTTCGAATTGAGCAATGGCCTTTAACTGCAGTTCATGAACTTCTTCTAACATTTGACTATCATAAGGCACTTGTAATTGTGCCATTAAAATTCCCGCTAAATGGGTATTCATTGCATTTTTGGCATCTTCTGAAATGGCAATTTCGAATTGTTCTTGCGCCAGTTGTTTTGCCTCCTGCAATTCACCAGAATCGAGAAGTAAATTTAGGTAGTGTTTAGCCGTAAATACCTTGACTTCATCATTTTCAGCTTTGGAAAGTGCTTCAGAAAACTCTTTTTTAAGTCCCTCATTGTTTTTGGGGTTTTCTACGACACCATAATAACTTAGAACTGCACTGTTGTGCGGCGATGTATTGTAACAAAAATCTACCATGTCAGGCGAAATCTCATAACCGAATTGCAAATGTGTTGCAATCAAAAGGTGGTGGTATAGCGGATGTTCTTCAGAAACAAACTCAAAGGCCTTTTGATGATTTCCAAGCTTATAGAAAACCAAGGCCAGTAGATTTTGCCTGTTAAATGGAGTCGCAGGAAATATATAAGGCGGTTCCAAATCATACCAATCTAAAGGAACTGTAATTTCATCCGATGCTACCACCAAGGTTTTCAGGTCATCTATAGTTTCAGCGTCCTCGGTTATGCCAACCAACTCATCCAATCTATCTACCGATGCAATCGCCTTCTGAACCTTTAGGATGGCATCAGTTGTTGTTAATATCGTAAGCATCTTTGTCTACTTTTTGTGTACCTCGTGGGTCTTTTGCAGCTGTTTGCTGTATATTTCTACCATAGATTTCAGCGAGTCGTTCCGAACGGTAATCACCGATAACTTGAACCAAAACCTCGTTAGGGTCTTGGGTATTTATAAATATGAGCGAAACCTCCCAACGTCCTTTTACAGGGGTAACCTTGTACTGCACCTCGGCATCTATTAGCCAGTCGTTTTTTGGTTTTGTCATGAGATACTCACCTTTATCAAATTCGTTTTTTCAATGATTTCATAATCCAAATCCCTGTCAGTCATATCTAAATCATTGTCTATCAATATCTCTCGAATAGCTAGGGTTTTATCACCTTTTAAATTACGTGATTTCAATAGAAACTGAGTCGGTTTGTACATTTTAACGAACCATTGACTCGAAACAGGAGTGATTAAAACCTTACTCTGCTCTTCCACATAGGTGACATACGCGTAATGAATGTCTCCGAAGATGGGTTGAATCAATTCATTGTCCAAATAAATATGTGAAGTCTTCAGGGTGATTTTAGCACTCACGTAGATATCTATAAATTTAATTCTTCCAAAATATGTTGTACGACTTTATCACCTGCTTCCTTCACCACGTCACTCAAATCAACTTCTAGCTTGGTATTTTCAATCGCCACTAAATACACTTGAATATCTTCTGGATACTCATCTTGTAATATTTTTTTCGTGTACGATAAAGCCTGGTCCCATTTCATTCCATGGAGAAAAACCATCGGGTCATCTTGAGGTGCTTTCATTACTTCTTCCGCTGGGACTTTAAACAAAGTACCCACAGGTTCATTGCTATTCAGAACTGCATCTGCCAAAATAATCTTATCATGGCCTTTTAAACCAAAAAGTACTTCAAAGGCAGCTGTACCCATATCGATAATGCTTATGTCGTCAGAATCGGGAAGTTTTTCCCGCAACTGTTCTATTACATAAATGCCTACTGCATCATCGCTGCGCACCGGATTTCCAAATCCCATTATTGCCGTTTTCATCTATTTTTCTTTCTATTAAAGTAAAAAACTTTCCCGAGGTCACCCTCAGGAAAGTCTCAAAAAAACTACATGTCAGAAGTTATAATTTGAATCTTGATAGCTCAACGCCACTTTGCGCATCATGGGCATGTACCGTACATACCAAACATGAATCGAAAGAGCGCGCTACAATACCTACTTCTACTGGATCTAATGGGTCTTCGATCGTTGTGCCCAAAAGAGCGGTCTCAATAGGTCCTGGATTATCATTACCATCTTGCGGACCAACATTCCAAGTTGTTGGGGCCATAACTTGATAGTTTTTGATAACACCATCTTTAATTTCAATCCAATGTGCTAAGGCTCCTCTTGCTGCTTCCGTAGCACCAAAACCTTTGCCGTCTTTCTCAACAGGTTTGGTGTAGAACTCACCATCTAAATCAATTTCAGATAACCATTGTTCAATGAATTTATAGATTCTAGGAGCTTCATGAACTCTAGCAAGAACTCTAGTGAATACGCTAGGCCCTAGCTTTTTCATGATATCACCAAATAAAGGATCTCTAATTTGATGTTCCTTATTATTTGGGTTAGCGTTCATAATCACCCTAGCCAACGGACCAGCTTCAGCAGCATGTCCGTCATAACGCGGAGCTTTTGCCCAGCTATATTGATTATCAAAGTCACTATCATGCAATGTCTGCGATTTCATAGGTGTCGGAAGCGGTTCATCCCAAGGGTGAAGCCCATCTTCTTGGTCTTTATACCACGAATGCTTAACGTGCTCGCTCACTTTCATGTGGTCAAACTCATGATAATTTTCACCATCAAAGAATCCACTTGAGCTAATTAAGGCGTCATTTCTACCTTCAATAGTTGGATTATTATATCTGTCTTTATGCAAGTATGTTCCTGTTGCTAAGAATTTACCAACACCTTGACCGAATTTATCCAAACCAAATTCGATACCCGCACGAATCAACAATCCCAGATCACTATTCTTTTGAGATTCATTTTCTTCGACCCACGCCAACATGTCGTCCCAAGATTTGATTTCCATATAACGCTCGATAGAGCAACCTAACCAAATCGGTTCTAACCAATCGTTTTTAAATTGTGCGAGTATAGCATGAGCTCTGGTAATATCCTTTAAGGTAGGAGCGCACATCACCCCACCCGGCACCATGTAACTTGAGTGGGGCCATTGACCACCGAACAAGGCATAAATCTGAACTGGCAGTCCACTTGCCGTCAATCCCTTTTGAAAGGTTTCTCCGACATAGGCGGACCAGCGTTTTACCACTTCCTTATATAAAGGTTTATCGGCATACTTTTTATTAGCTAAATCCGTGGCGAAAATCGCATAATACCATCTTGGGATACTTTGAAGGGTTTCCGAAGCCTGACCAATCGCTCTCAACAAAAGAGCATTTGGGGTTAGCTTTGTTCCCCAAGCAGTATCTAATGCCGAGGATGCACAATATAGGTGCGACCCTCCACAAATACCACAAATTCTAGGAGTAACAATGAGTCCCGATTGTGGATCCTTGCCTGCCATGATTTTCTCAAAACCCCTGAACATCGCTGCTTGCGTATGGGCGCGTGTGACTTTGCCGTTGTCAATATAGACCTTCACATCCAAATCGCCCTCAACACGACCAACGGGAGATATATTTAATTCTGTTACTGACATTTTTATTCTTTTTCGTTGCTATTATTTTGAACCTTCCTTAACCCTATGGTTTGTAGGTAATACTTTCTGGAAACCGGCCTCTAAATAGTAAGCCAATTTGTTCCTACCCTCTGGGACTTCTTTAGGAAATGTACCCATGTACTTCATGGTCTTAAAAACACTACCTTTCATAAGGTCGTGATGTGGAAAGCCAGGTTCGGTACAGCCCAAACAAGGATGATTAGCTCGGGTTTTACTAGATTGTCTGTTCCACAATATATTGTTACAACTCGCTCTTGTCATTGGGCCTCTACATCCAACCTCGTAAAAGAGGCATCCGTTACCCCTTTGGCCAAATCCACCATCGACTTTTTGTGCAAAGTTGACTACGTTGGTACAACCTGTCTGAACAAAGTCGGTAAAAAACGTTTTTGGCCTGTGGTAATCATCAATAAGCACATCGCCTATCCTTCCCACAGAAATCGCGACAAGAATTTGAGTAATCCAATCTGGGTGCGCAGGGCAACCTGGTATATTTATTACTGGCAAACCACCTTTTGAAACATAGTCAGGGCCCAAGAACCCACCCTTGTTCTTTTTATGGAATTGCATTCCAGTAGATTCACTAGGGTTTGGCGGAACTGCAGGTATGCCTCCCCATGTTGCGCAATCGCCAATAGCGACGACATAGCCCGCAACTTCTGAGAGTTCCTTAATCCAGTCCTTCATCGGACGGTCAGCGAATAAGTTCATGGTTCCTGTGTTATCCGGGCCTTGAATTATCGAGCCTTCAAAAACAAGAATATCCATCTGCACTTTTCCTGCGAGGATATCCTTTAATAGGTCTTGAACTTGGTCCCCAATCTGTAAACCGGTTGTTGGGTGCCATAAAATGTTTAGCCCGAAATCGGTAATAAGTTCTACCACCGTTGGTTCTTCGGCGTTCAAAAAGGACATTGTGTTGCCACTACATGCACCTCCTTGTAACCATAGTACATTTGCCATAAGTCATTTGATATTTATTTTAAAAGTAATGAAAATAAGAATATGATTCTTATTTAACAAAATTTTTAGAGTATTTTGCGTTATTTGGAATATATCTTAATTATTCATGACAACCTCTTAAAATAAAAAGTCTGTAAGCTAATTTAATTTCAGATGAACTAATTGAGTTTCATGAAAGGAACCATTTTTGGTACAGAGGATGATTACCCTACACGGCCAGACCGAGGTTTTTGTCCATATCAAGCTCAAACTTCCCGTAAGGGTTCACATGTGCATGTATCAACGGGCTCAATGCTCGGTAATCTTCTTTTGAAAACCTGTCCATCCATCCGTTCTCGGAAACCACACGTTGGATCATAAGTGTGTTCACATAGACTAAACAGTTCTGGAGCAGATGAAGTGCAAGTACGGATAGTTCCTGTTCTTCCAATCGGTTCGAGGAAACTTCACCACTTTTTCCAAAAAAAATGAAACCGTTGGCAGAGTTCCAATTCTCTATCACGTTCAGCCCCCCGTGTATTTCACGTCTGATGTCCCCATCGGCAAGGTACCTGCAAAGGAATATCGTTTTCACCGCCTTTCCTAGTTCCTGCAGGGCCCTGTATGTCGGATGGCTCTCGTTACCCCTGGTGAACCTCTTTAAAATTGATTCAGGGTCGGCGGTACCCTGTTCCAAAGCAGCGGTATATTTTACCATTTCATCATATTGCCTCTCGATGATTTCCCATTTGATACCTCTATTGAGTATCGGTAAAAGGTTTTTAAGTTCTTTCTTTAGGGAAATATCGGGTAGGTAAAGTTTCTGGGAGGCAATATTCTTCAACCTTGGCATTAGTTCAAACCCCAAGAGCTTGCAAAAAGCAAACGCGACCTCACTCTGACCGTGGGTGTCCACAAACTGTTTTTCCACCTTCATATCGGTACAATGCTTGAGTACACCTTCTATCATATTGGCCACTTCTGATGAGGAACATTTCTTTAGTTGGGAATAGATGCAGGTGGATCGCGTGTCCACGTGCCAATAGATCATAACGCCCCTTCCTCCATACCGGATGTGCCATTCCGCCATCAGGTTCTGGTCCCAGGACCCGAACTTTTTGGAATCGGAGGCACATGAGGTCGTTGCCTCGCCCCAGAGTTTGGTGTCCTTTACGGAGAATACCCCATTGGCCACTTCCCTAATGGCACTGCGCAGGGAATCTTTGTGTACATATACATTCTTTACATGACGGAGCTCCTTGTAGCTTACATTATTACCTGACGCTATTCTTTTAAGTCCCATATTGGTTCCAAGCCCATAAAGAACCAACAATAGTCTTTTTCTGAGCTGTTCCGGTGTCAAACGTTCAGATGTCCGGATACTCTTGAACAATTTTGTGAACCCGGACCAACTGTCCGCTTCGCGAAGGATTTCCAAAAGTGATGTCATTGGCCATCTGGATTGTACATCTCCCTTGAGCGCATTTATGTTCGGTGGGTCCACGAGCGGGTCCATGGGGGAGAGAACAATGTTCTTGATGCCGCTTTGCCGTAATCTTACATACTTGTTGGACGGCAAGTTTTCATTTAACGTTCTCAGTGCGATTTCCATTTCTTCCTTTAATCCCTTGGTAAATTCCACGGGGTCGTTCTCTACGCCCAACCGGTCGTAATAAAATTTCCTGTTCATATTGAAGTCTTTAGGTACATCCTCATCGGGATTACGGTACCTATCGGCTCCTTCAACCCATATTTCCTTGCAACGGAGCCTCTTTCTCAAAGCTTCAAGTACTGCTATTTCATAGTCTATCCGATCCATATCGCCTTTGCCCATCCCTTTGACAAGTTTTACAAAGCTGGGCTTGATGATGTCCGAAGTGGGAATCGAGTCATCGTCCATTGAGAATTTTGAGTTTGGCATAGGGTTCTCCAACAGCCAATCTATCGCGTCCAAAATAGGTACGTGCAGATCGTTGTTCGACCTGAAGGTAAGACTGCCCAATATTTTCGGGACCATTCTCCGATAATGTGAGGAATAACTGGAACGCACCAATCCATGGATTTCATTTTTGAAACCCTTACCGGAATATTTATACTCCTTGACGATATCGGAAAGCTTCGATTTATTTGCAATGGGAAATATTACCCTATTGATGGTTCCTTTAGGGTCCTTCAATGATGCCTCGGCGATTCGGGCCAATATTGTCGTCTTACCATAAACGCGTTTCAATTCCTTTACCAGTGCGGTCTCTACTTTCTTTTTTGCCTTCTTTGATAGTTTTCCCACAATGAGAATGAAAAGATCCACAAGGTCATCTATGATTTTTTGCCTTCTGGAAAAAAGAAAGACACCCATCAGGGTATCCCTAATATATGGTGGGTGTCGCCTTATCTCCCAAGCGGATTCCGAAGCTATTCTTTTGTACAATCTTTCCCTAATCTTGGGATGTATCCCACCGATTTCTTGAATAGGAATTGCGCAATCCTCTATAAATGCCAATTTGTCCAGCTCATCAAGAACGGTTAGAAGGCCAACACGTCCAGGATCTGAACGAAGCCAAGTAAACGAACCCTTTTCGCCTGGATCGCTTCTCAGGCAACGGTCGAATAATTCCGTTGTACCCCTTCCCAACAATGATGCAACCTGATCGAAAAATCTGTTTTCAAATTTCGAGAGTGCAGTGGAAATTATACGGGAAAGTACTTTTTCCGTAGGAGCTGAAAGTTTATGTTCAAAGAACCATTTAAGGCAAACATCTTCGATTTCTGTTTTTGTACTTCCAAAGGGAAGGATGTCGTCAATCAAAAAATCGATAAGATCTTCGCGGTGTTCTTCATTTGTTTTTTCAACGCCCAAGAATTTTAATATTTCTTTACGATGACGTTCTGCGGTTCTTTGCGACCAATCATACTCATTTAAAATAGATTCATTGGTCTCCAACTGTTCACTTAAATGGGAAACCAGACCACTTACCAAACTTGATTTACTTTTAGGAAATGAACCTGTGGATAAATATTGTTTCAATTGGACTGCAAAAGCCAGTTTATGGGGAAAGCTTTTATTCTTCAACAATATTGACTCATCGTAGGTCAGGTACCAATCCTGATACTGGTTTTGTTCCATGTGTTTTTGCCACAAATTAGCATATTTATCTTAATACGCTATATTTGAGATAAATTCGATATCAGTGTTTACAGGGCTTGTGGGCTAAGTTGTCGCTTTATGCAGCTATGAGGTCACTACCCCAATATCGTTTTCATTGACCTCGGCTACGCGTAATTGTCGTTCCGTACCATCGGCATTCGTCGCTACCAAGCCCATATTCACTTCAGGCTCCATATCTTCCGGTAAGTTGGATTTAGGAACGCTTTGAAAAAGTTCTCGTTTCTTTTCACCGTAAGCCTCTTCTTTTGGAATTACTATGGTTTTCTTTTCCTTAGGTTCCATGTCTAACAGGCCCTTTTCAAATCCGGGAATTAAGCTCCCCTGTCCTAATTTGACCTCTAGAGGTTCCCTTTCCAAGGAGCTATCGAACACCTGTCCGTTTTCCAATTTCCCCGTATAATGTACGCGTACCAAATCACCTTCTTTTACTTTGCTCATACTTATGTTTCTATGTTATTACTAATATGAACTGCAAAGGTACCGATCTCGAAAGCGAATGACGAAAAATAACGCAAAACATCCCCCTTTTCACGATTTTTTAACGTAATTCAACCAAAAAACTGTTCAAAAGTTTCATTTCCATATGTTTTTTAATACGAAATTTCAATTTTTTCACTAAAAATTCACTAAAGCCTTTAAATAAATTAATTCCTATATTTAAGGGTCTATGTTGACATATTTAAAACCAACAATATCCATGAGAACGGCCTCCCTCCTAGTTACTTTATTTGTATTCCTCGACGCACCAATGCTATCGGCACAGCATAAAATTGGGATTTTTGATGGTACTACTGTCATTGGCAATCCAAAAATTAAGGGAACGGCCAGTTATGCGGCTGAAAACCAAACCTATACACTATCTGGTGCCGGGACCAACATGTGGTTCGGTCAGGATGAGTTCCAATATCTGTGGACGACACTTCAGGGTGATTTTATATTGCGGACTACTGTTCATTTTAAGGGTAAAGGCAAGGATCCCCATCGAAAAGCGGGATGGATCGTTAAAAATAGTTTGGACACCAACTCCAAACATGTAAATGCCAGTACCCATGGGGATGGACTCACTTCCTTGCAATACCGGACGTCCATTGGCGGATTAACCGAGGAGGTAAAATCAGCCAACACCTCCCCTACCATTATTCAATTGGAAAGACGGGGAACTACCTATATCATGTCCACCGCGAAGTTTGGCGAGGAATTTACGCAAGTGGAACTGGCGGATATGGAAATGGATAACGAGGTGTACGTAGGACTGTATGTATGTTCCCATAATCCATCGGTTTTAGAGAGCGCCACCTTCAGCAATGTACGTATCATCAAGCCCGTGGACCCTGAGTTTACGCCCTATAGGGATTACATTGGTAGTAATCTGGAAGTTATTGATGTGGAAACAGGTCATCGGGAAGTATTGTACCAATCGGCACATTCCATTCAGGCACCCAATTGGACCCCTGATGGTAAACGTTTGATTTATAATTCCAAAGGTCATCTCTACAATTATGATTTGGCTTCTAATGGCATTACTCCGTTGAATACCGGATTTGCCGTAAATAATAATAACGACCATGTACTAACCTTCGATGGTTCCATTTTGGGCATTAGCAATCACAATCAAGAGGACAATGGAACCTCTGCGCTTTATTACTTACCTAGTAAGGGCGATTCCCTACCCAAAATGGTAACGGAGCCCGGTGTTGGTGCTTCCTATTTTCATGGTTGGTCAAAGGATAACAAGAAAATGATATTTACAGGTAATAGGAATGGGGCCTACAACATATTTACCATCGATATAAAAAATGGTAAGGAAGCACAGCTAACGGATTTGCCCACGTTGGATGACGGGCCCGAATATAGTCCGGATGGAAAGCATATCTTTTTTAACTCGGTACGCACGGGGAACATGCAATTGTTCAGAATGAAGAAAAATGGAAAAGATCAGGAGCAATTGACCTTTGATGAATATAATAACTGGTTTCCCCATGTAAGTCCAGACCAAAAGTGGATTGTCTTTATTTCCTTTCCCAAGGATATTGACCCCAGTGACCATCCCTTTTATAAACATTGTATGCTACGCATTATGCCCTATAAAGGTGGTAAACCAAAGGTCTTGGCGCATATTTATGGAGGTCAAGGGAGCATCAATGTCCCAAGTTGGTCACCCGATAGTAAAAGAATAGCCTTTGTAACGAATACAGGAAGTTATTAGAGCCTTATTATTGGCGATTTATGCGGTTCTAGGATGGATTTTCGGCGTCTTCTATTTCCTTTATATTCCCAAAGTATCTTATGGAAAATCGTTGGGAACTTGTTACCACTACGGTAGCTTTTTTGTTGGGAAAGAGATTTAGGCTCACCTGATAGGTCTCAGATTTTTCGGAAATAGAAAAAGTAATCTGCATTTCATTTTTTTGGGCATCGTATTCTTCTTTATAGTTGGAAGGTATACCGTCAAAAACAATTCCGGCATCACTAGTATATCCCCCACCGGATTGACGTTCACCGTAGTAAGGTAAAAAAGCGGAAATAGTGTCCCCTTCTACTCTAAGATAATTGGAGGTGCCTTGCAACTGAATATTGGACATGGTGCTTCCCGGAGGTAAAAGACCAGAATTGGCAACTGCCATCATTCCCCTACCAGGCAAAGGATTGGCAGTAGTAGCTATGAACTCAAAGGATTTGGCATTCATGAAGTCTTTAAACTCAGTTATCTGCTGGGAAGTATAGGAAACCTTCGAGCTAGTTTTGCATCCCAAAAGGAATAGCAAGCTCAACGAACAAACTATATGTAAACAGGTCTTCATATTTCGTACTATGCGTTTTGATGTAACATGACCATATACTCCTGCACCCCATCTTCCAATTTTTTGGTTTCTACCAAATAGTTTTTAATCAAATCCACCTGTTTTCCAATAAGCGTTTTTCCACTTCGGGCCAATTGCACCAATTCTTTATGTCTTCTTACCAAGGCCTCCATTTTCTCGGATAGCTGTTGTTTGATTTCGAACTGTCGTTGTGTAGTAGGTTCAAAAAGATAGGATTCCAACTTTCTTTTCCATTGCAATAAATCCTTGTAACTCCTGTCCAACCAGACCAAACAAGAGTTGCTATCCAGAACATTATTGGGCGATTTAGTTTTTTCTGTAGTCATATCGTTCTAATTTTAAGGATTTTTCATACAATAAGTTACAAAATTAATTAATAGGTTTAGCATGATATTAATCAGTTTTTACACTTTAACTTTAATTTAAATTAGATGTTAGAATAAGTTAAAATACCAACGGAAAAATGATAGAATTCCGTAACTTCAACTAAACAATTAATTTAAAGCTTATGAACATCAATTTTGAGTATGACGACGTAAAGGCCAGTAATCGTTTGGAGATTATGGCAGCCCAGAAACTGGAAAAACTGTTGGACAAATTTGATTTTATAGTGAGAGCGGATGTTTTCTTTAAGAAGGAAAATACTTCTTCCCCAGAAGAGGGAAAAATATGTAACATTCGACTTAGTGCTCCTGGTCCGAGGTTATTCGCGGATGCCAGTACGGGGAGTTTTGAAGCGTCTATATCTAAGTCAGTGGAAGAATTACATAGACAATTGCAAAAGCGTAAGGATAAAATGCAAACACATCATTAATCCAACTACCGATTACCATCATTTTTAATGGCCGAATCCTCAAAATGGGTTTCGGCCATTATTATTTTATCCAATCGTTCTGAAAATGGGCTACGCTGCAGTTCTTTAAGTAGCCGGCGTCTTTTCCGTTCAGAAATGTCCAAGGTATCTAGAATTTTTCGGGTATTTCTTTGATGTGCAATACGCTGCTGCTTTAACTCCAGTCTTTCCGATACCGGTGTTACCAATTCCGGCGCAAACTGGTCCATAATGGTATGCTTCTGAACCAAAATTGTTTTTGTTTCCTTGTCTTGGGCAGAAACCATTAAAATACCGCACAGCGTGCATGCCAAGATGCATTTCTTGAGTGATAGGAATTTCATTTTCATATAGTGTTCTAACCTAAAACTAAACACTTTGCTGGGATATCTTCCAACTATGCGTTCAGTTTCATTAATTATCGACCAAGGACCTTATCCTATATTATTTCCAGCTTCCTTCAAAAGCAAATTCCTTTTGGGGCTTACGTGTTCTTTCGGCTCTTTCCTGTTCCCTTAGGTCTTCGGGTAGATTATTCAACTCACCTCCATAATAACCAACGGCAATTGCAGTAGATATATGAAATCCTTCCGGAACATTGAATACCTCATGAGCCTTTTTCCAATCTACACCGGCCATATGGTGCAAGCCTATTCCCATATATTCAGCCTGTACGGTCATATTACCCAATGAAAGACCCAAATCGTGAAGGGCGTGAAAATTTTCTTCACCCTCAGGCGTATTTTTTTTATAGGCTGCCAACATAAGGAAGGGTGCATTACCTGCCCATTTTTGGTTGAATTCGCTCAGGCAATCCATAATCTTATCATAGCCTTCAGAACCTTTGTGTGCATAGATAAAGCGCCATGGTTGCCAGTTGTAGCAACTTGCGGACCATCGTATCGCTTCAAAGAGTCGGTTCACATCATTTTCAGTAAGGTCCTGATTGCTAAAAATTCTTGGGCTGTAACGCTGTTTTAACAAGGGATATATTTGATAGTCGTTTTTTGCTATGTTGTCCAATTGTAGTTGTTCTAATGTCGTCATATTTTAGTTTTAAGGATTTTAAATAAGCTACACATAAAGTGCTAAAGCACTTTGTCCTTTTGCATAAAATGTTGACTTGTATCCATCCCCTTTTATTATGTCCTCATATGACCAAAATCAATGGATAAAATAGCATAATTTAGTACCTTCGACGGCTTTAATAGAGTACTATGCTAGTTTGGATAATCTTTCTTGCCTGTATTTTGGTGTTTTTGGCACTGGACCTCGGTGTATTTCACAAAAACGATCATGTAATAAAATCCAAGGAAGCCGGAATATGGACGGCCATTTGGGTCAGTATTGCACTCGCCTTTAGTGGTGTAATTTATTGGTTGTTCTCTGAGGGAATGATGGATAATCCGACTGGACTTACTCCTAATGATGCCGTATTAAAATACATTACCGGGTATTTGATAGAACTTTCCCTAAGTGTAGACAACGTCTTTGTAATTGCCGTTATCTTTTCCTCGTTCAAGATTCCACCTGTATTTCAGCACCGGGTTTTGTTCTGGGGAATTTTGGGTGCTATTGTGTTTAGGGCCATAATGATTTTCTTTGGAGTAGCCCTAATCACCAAATTCGAGTGGATTATTTATGTCTTCGGCGTGTTCCTACTGTATACGGCCTTTAAAATGCTCAGGGGTGATGAAGAGGATTTTCATCCTGAGAAATCTTTTGTTTTTAGAAATTTAAAGAAACTCTACCCTATTACCTCGAAAATCAATGGACATGATTTTTTCGTTAAGAAGATGGGGGTTAGGGCGGCCACTCCCCTA
Source organism: Maribacter cobaltidurans (assembly GCF_002269385.1). Lineage (NCBI taxonomy): Bacteria > Pseudomonadati > Bacteroidota > Flavobacteriia > Flavobacteriales > Flavobacteriaceae > Maribacter > Maribacter cobaltidurans. The sequence goes on along the minus strand of NZ_CP022957.1, from coordinate 4,156,190 downwards.
TTCGTGGCCCTAATTGTCATTGAGCTGACGGATATCCTTTTTGCTCTGGACAGTATTCCTGCGATTTTAGCAATTACGGCCGACCCTTTTCTGGTGTTCAGTTCAAATATATTGGCTATCCTAGGTTTACGGTCTATGTATTTTTTAATATCCAGAATGCTGGAGAAATTTAGGTTTATCAACTACAGTTTAGTGGTTATCCTTGCCTTTGTAGGGCTTAAAATGCTGTTTTCACATTATCTGCACTTACCTGAATGGGTTTCGCTGACCGTAATTTCACTATCCCTAATTTCTGGAATTTTGGCCTCCATATATATATCGGAAGAAGAGGAGTAATTCCTTAGGGCTTTCGATTGAACATGAGCTTGTAGAGGGTACCTACCAACCAATTTCCGGCTGGAAAATACAGTGCAAAAAATAAGGCCATTGCCAATGCGAAAGTACGGCCACCAAAGAATTGATCCAATAGGTTGTTTGGATAGGCGTATGAAGTTCGCATGGCATATCCACCAAACTCCAATAGCCCCATAGCTATAAGCCCATAAGCATATTGTTCGTAAAAAGGCCTATTCCTAAGCAACAATGAAATGGGAACCATGTAAAGAATGTATGTGGTAATTACCTGCCACCAATATGTGAACCTTGCAATTTCCAAGGTAGTTCCCAACCAATTCATTCCCATTCCCCAAAGCAAGTAGACCAGACAATACATCAGAATCAATCGCCAGTCTACGTCAAACTTCATTTTAGCATACTGAAGAAACCTATCCATACTGAATTCTACTGATTAAGCTTTCCATCTATAATCCGAAGGGCATCCTGCACCGTTTGCATTTGGTCCATATCATCATTTTCTAGGCGGATGTCAAAAGCATCCTCCACATCCAAAATAATATCTACCAAATTGGCCGAATTAATGTTCAACTCGGTTACAAAATTACTGCTTGGATCAATATCTGAAACGGATACATCCTCTGGAAGGTAAATCTGAATGATGTCCTTTAATTTTTGATATTTTTCTTCTTCTTGCATAGCATTGCCGGTCGTCTAATTATTATAGGCCCTAAAAATAACACACGCATTGACATCGCCAAAACCAAAACTTGCCTTTGCGATAATTTTAGGACGGTATGGAATCGTTTTTTGTGGAATTTTACCTTCATCTATAATTTTCACGATTTCCGGATGGACATCCTCGCAATTCACGTTCCCAAAAACAACGCCCTCCTCCAATTGCAGAATACTCCCCACACATTCAATACTTCCCGCTGCCGATAGACAGTGGCCAATCGTACCCTTAAAGGAATTGATGTAAGGAAATTGATTTCCCGATAAACCTAAAGCTTCGCTCCAATTGGTAACTTCTAAGGCATCTTTACTGGTTGCTGTCAAATGTCCGTTAATAGCATCGATTTGATACGATTCGATTCCGGAATTCTTAACGGCCTTTTTTATACAACGTTGAACGGCCTCGCTATTGGGGGCCGTCATGGAACCTTCTCCTACCTGTCCCCCACTATTAATTTCTCCCCCTAAAACTTCGGCATAAATTTTTGCTCCCCGCTTCTGGGCACTTTCCAAGGATTCCAAGACCAAAGCCCCCGCACCGCTACCAGGAACGAATCCCGTGGCGGTGGCACTCATAGGCCTACTCGCCTTACCTGGATTATTGTTAAAATCCCATGGTAAAATACGCATGGCATCGAAACCGCCCCATACATAAGGACCGCTATCGCTACAGCTACCAGAAAGCATAACTTCCGCTCTACCCGAAGCAATGCGTTCATAGGCTATTAAAATACTTTCCGTACCCGTAGTGCATGCCGATGAATTGGTGGTCACCTGATTACCACAACCCAACATACCACCAAGATAAGCGCTAACTCCGCTGGCCATGGTCTGTATAACCGCAGTACTGCCCAATCGCCTTACATCCTTGTTATCTACTTGGTAGACAGCCTCCCGAAATTTGTCGACCCCTAGGGTTCCCGAACCAAAAATAACGCCACAATCCCAATAGGGAACCTTTGAAGAATTAGGGAATAACCCTGCATCTGACCAGGCATCCTTACCTGCAATAACCCCGTAAATGATACCGGAAGCGTTTAACCCTCTTAATTGTAAAGGAGTAAAGTAATTACTTAATATATTGTCCTTAATTAATGGTTCACCGGCAATTTGACAGCCAAAATCCAAGGCCTGTAATTTTGATTGAAACCTAATCCCGGTTTTTCCTTGATGCAGGGCTTCCGTGAAATCGTGAAGCCCAACGCCATTGGGAGCACAGACCCCTAAACCCGTTATAACTACCCTTCTGCTCATTTTTTCACTCCCTTTAACATTCCTGATAAAGTTCCTTTGCAGACCATATCGTTTTCTTCATTGTACATTTTTACTTCACATTTCAGTTTGTGGAATCTATAGTATATCTTCCTTGATCTCACTGTAACCGTTTCCCCGGGATACACCGGTTGTAAAAACTCCATTTCCGAACTGCTCATACCAATTAGTATTTTTGATGAATCCAAGTCTTCATCACCAATCAAGTAAATACCCAGGCAGACCAATCCAATTTGTGCACAACATTCGGTCAAAATAACCCCAGGGGTTACTGGGTTGTCTTTAAAATGGCCCTTATAAAAATCGAGTTGCTCCTTAAAATGAAAGCTGCCCTTTGCCCCTTCATTATTAATCTCTTGCAAGTTATCCACAAACAAAAAAGGCTTGTCATAGGGTAAAAGCGCCAAAATTTCTTTATTATCCATAGCTTTTATCTTAGACTTTCACCTCCATCGACCTTAATTACCGTTCCCGTAATCCACTTTGCTTCATCCCTAACGAGCAAAAACACCGCATTAGCAACGTCTTCCGGGGTGGTCAACCTTCCCTGTGGATTTCTTTTTAAGGCATTTTTAATGATTTTTTCATAGCCTGGAATCATGGCAAGCGACCTTGTTTCCGTTACACCGGCTTGGATACAATTTGCTTTTATACCCATCGGTGCAAACTCCAATGCAATATTTCTGGTCAATGCTTCCAATGCCACTTTGGCCACCGAAACTGCACCATAGCCTGGCAAAACTTTAGCGTTTCCTTCACTCGTAAAGGAAATCACACGAGCATCCTCAGAAAACAAATTCATATCCACCAGTTCCTTTACCCAATCGTACAAACTAAGGGCCATAGCTTCGAAGGTGATACCTATATCCTGATTTGTAAGTACGGTTTGCCCATTTGAATACATAGGTTTAAGGTTTCCTTTGGCGATACTATGTACCAAAACCTTTATTTTATGTTCCGAAGGCAGGAATTCCTTGATTTCATTCAATAAATTTCCCCGCTTTTCGGAGTTTAAGGCATCTGCATTAAAGGCTTTAAATGATACGCCCTGCGCCCTAATTTCATTGAACTCCTTTTCTATGGCATCCATATGGGTTCTTCGGTCCCTATGGACCACAAGGATATGATATCCATGCCTGGCCAATTTTTTGGCCGTTGCCAAGCCTAGTCCATTACTTCCCCCTAAAATTATTGCCCAATTTGTATCCATAGTATTATTTACAATATTCACTACCATTCCAATAAGACCCGCTGTGCCGAAAATCCAGGCCCAAAACTTAAAACCATCCCTTGTTCGCCCTGTGATAATTCACGCTCCATAAAGCGCTGCAGTACGTAGAGTACCGTTACACTGCTCATATTACCATACAAACGTAAAACCTCCCTGGTATCCTCAATATTCTTTCCTAGGGAACCAAACAATTCTTCAACGGTTTGGACAATTTTTCTCCCTCCGGGATGAAAAATTAAATGGTCCACTTTTTCAATGTTGCTCCCATATTTTTTAAGAAAGGGATGTACAATATCTGGAAAGAAATTAGTAATTGTTTCAGGTACGGCCGGATCCAAGATCATCTTAAGTCCGGTATTGACCAAGTCGAAACCCATAAGGTGGGTGGCATCCCTAAAATGATACATTTCCTCTCCTAGTATTGAAGGACCCTGAGCCTCTTCTTCAGAGGATAATAATACACAGGCCGCCCCGTCGCCAAAAATAGCCGCACTGACCATATTGGCCATAGAAAAATCATCCAATTGAAAAGTTGCTGTTGGACTTTCGACCGCAACTAATGCTATGCGCTTATTGGGATTGGACTTCAAAAAGTTGTGGGCATAAATTAAACCGGAAACCCCAGCCGCACAGCCCATTTCCGTAACGGGCAATCTTACTATATCTTGGCGAAGACCTAGCGCATTGATGAGATAGGCATCCAAAGAAGGTATCATGATGCCCGTGCAGCTTACCGTAATAATGTAATCCAATGATTCTGGAAGCCAATCCGCTTTATTCAACGCCTTTTCGAGTACTTTGCTACCTAGCTTTTTGCACTCCCGTACATAAATTTGATTTTTCTCTTCGAAAGAAGTTTTGGTAAAAACCTCGTCAATAGGCATAATACCATAACGAATATCAACTGCGGCACCTTCAAAAATTTTTACAACTTTACGCTGAAACCTATCATCCTTGTTATGCAACCATTTATGAACGTAGGGAATAATATCTTGGGTTTCTCTACAATATTCGGGAAATTCCTTGGCCACAGTCACTATTTTGCTTCTCTGCATATACTTTTTACTCCTCGTTTTTTATGATCCATTGATAACGAAAGGCCCATCTCCAAGTTATTTCATGTATCGTGCCCGGTAGGTTGGTAGCAAAATGTTCCAATTCCTTTCGTTTAAAACCCCGTGTAATGGAAGTTAAACCGTCTGCCTTGGCGGTATGGGTTTTAATAAAAATAGTACTAAAAGCCCGAAATAAATAATAGGCCAACCCACTTCTATGCAAATCATTAATAACCACTCCAAGTTTTGCCATGCTGGTGAACCTATGAATAAATTTAGGTATATCTTCCTGTTTAAAATGATGCAAGGTCAAAGTGGTGAGCACTATGTCCATATCCAAATCCTCCAATGTAAAAACATCCTGTTTTCGATATTCAATTTCCGGAAAACTAACAGATTTTTGTCTGGCAATGTCCAAAGAGTCATCACTTAAATCAATTCCAATTAACTTTATAGAAATACTTCTCTTTTTTGCTTTTAAAGCAATCTGTCTTAGCATATTCCCATCACCACAACCCACATCCAAAATCGTATACGATTTTTGTTTATTTTCTTCAATGAGCCTAAATACAGCGTCTACCGTAATGGTAGTACCACCCAAAAGGCGATTTACCCTGTTGATATCCTCTAACACCAATTTAAGTTGGTTAGAGCTTCCCTGGAAATCGTCCAACAACTCTTTTTGGCCACTTCTAACCGTTAAATCAATCATGGTGTTACCATTTTTCCGTGTGTTTTTTTAATCATTGCCCGAAGGATGCCCTCGGACCTACCCAAGGTATTGATTCCCCAATTCAATAGACTTTCCTGCATCAATATTTTTTGAAAATAGCTTCCATACCTCAATCTATCCTTAAAATGTTTTCTCCACTCTTCACTATATTCCTTTTCCATATCCTTTCTTAGGTATTCCCTTTCGCTCATAAACCGATGGACTGCTTCCGAAACCAGTTTTCCACTATGAATAGCCATTGCCATTCCATTTCCACACAGGGGGTGGATCAGGCCAGCTGTGTCCCCACACATTAAAATATGGTTAAACACCGGTTTTTTAGAATCAAATGAAATTTGGCCAATGCTGATGGGTGCATCAAAAAGAGCTTCCGAATGCTTGAGAAATTCTCTTAAATGCGGGTTTTGAGACACTACTCGGGAATTGAAATCTTCAATATTTTTATGCTTTCGAAATTGGTCGTACCGTGCCAAATAACAGAAATTAACGGCACCTGTTTCTGTTTTGGACAACCCGCCATAACCGCCTTCAAAATTGTGTAATGCCACTAGGTTAGTGGGAAATTCCTCGTTTTTGTAATGACATTTAACCCCTAACCAACCGTTTTTTCGTTGAATAAAATCGCGATTTAACTTTTTGTCCAGATTCGAGCGCTTCCCAAATGCTCCAATGACCACCTTGGCCTTAATGGATTTTTGCTTGGTGTAGACCGTAAATACATCTTGTTCGTGCGCTACATCCAATACCTTTTTAAAATAAAACCGAACGTTTTGTTTTTTAGCCTGTTTAAATAACAAGTGGTCAAAGGCATATCTGCTTATGCCAACTCCTCCAATGGGGAGTGAACTTTTGACTTTTTTGCCCTTTGTATTACTGATTTCAAAATCGGTAATGGAAACCCCGCCCTCGGCTATTAAGTCTACTCCCAAAAACTGTAAATAGGGAACAATTTCATTGGATACATATTCCCCACAGACCTTATGGTGGGGGTAAGCGCTACTTTCAAAAATGGCTACGTTATAATTATATCGGGACAAAGCTATTGCGACAGTCAAACCTGCCAATCCACCCCCAACTATAATGACATCATGCCCATTCATTTCCTGAAATTACGTAAAACAAAAAATCCCTGCTAATTGCAGGGATTTAACTTTCTGTTTTCTGAAGCAATTTAACCCTTTGTCTGTTTTACCGCTTCTTCCTTAAGTTCTTCACTGGCAACTATGGCCAATTCGACTCGTCTATTTTGCGCTTTACCTTCAGCAGTACTGTTATCTCCAACAGGTTGGTTCTCACCGTACCATTTTGTGGTAAATCTTGAAGGGTCAATTCCTTTCATCGTCAAGTAATCCGTAACCGAAGTTGCTCTTTGTTTGGACAAGTTCATATTGTACTCATCCGAACCGGCACTATCGGTATGTCCTTCCACCAAAATATTGGATTTAGGATATTCTTTAAAAATTCCAGCTAATTTATCCAATGTAGCAGCAGAAGTTCCTTTAACATCAGACTTATTGGTATCAAAATAGACACCGGCATCTTCATTAAAGGTTACATTGATACCCTCACCTACTCTTTTTACTTCTGCACCAGGGATTTCTTCCTCGATACGTTCCGCTTGCCTATCCATGCGATTACCGATATACCCACCGGCAGCACCACCTATGGCAGCACCAAGAATGGCCCCGAGTGCGGTATTGTTACCATCCCCTACATTATTTCCAATAACACCGCCGATAACTGCTCCACCAGTAGCGCCAATTACGGCACCTTTTTGTGTTTTATTGGCATTTTTCACGGTACTACAGCTCATTACTAAAGCAAATGCAAGTAAATAACTTGTATTCTTAAATATTTTAGATTTCATCTTTGTCATTTTAAATTTATTTGGGGTTTATTTTTTTGTAAAGCTATATACAACGGTTACCGGTTCTCCGTTTACCTGAACGTTGGATTTTAAGGTCATCGCATTTTCGGTCAAAGCCTCGATATTTAGTCTGTAACCCAAGCCACCGGAAATGTCCTTATTTTTCTCATCAATAAATTTGAACTGAAGTTGACTCTCATAGTTTTCCTCACGTTCTACAACGGACCATCTTATATATCGGTCTCCACCATTACACAGTGTAGATGGCGCTATGGTATATCTACCTGTACTGTTGTTGTCCCTAAAAAACCATTCGCTTCCTTCAAGACAAATATCCTCTACATCATTGAATAAGACCGCCTTAAAATTTCCCGTATTGTTTTCAAAGGAAACATCGTTTAGCGACCAGGTTCCGCTTAATGTATTACGCTTTGCCCTGGCATCTTTGGAAATGGAACAAGAGGTTAGCAAAAATGCTATTACTCCTAAAAGAACTATTGCTTTTTTCATAAATATCTTTGTTTTTAGATTACACTATATACGGTTGAAACATCCAATTGGACTTGATATATGTGTAATATCGATTATTTACGGCAAAGCTCTTGAAAAGTAAAAAGATGGTTTCACTCAAAAGAATAAGATGTTAGCGGAAATACTAAAAGGCCAGCAATTCCAATAACTCCTTTTCAAAACGTTCCTTGGGAAGATATTGCTGTTCCAGCAATGTATTGAATGGAATGGGCGTATCCAGACTGGCCACCCGCTTTATAGGGCCATCTAAATATGGAAAGCAATTTTCCATCACCAACGCCGAAATATCACTTGCCACGCCACCAAATAGACTATCTTCCTGAAGAATGATCAACTTCCCGGTTTTCCTTACAGACGTATAAATAGATTCGGTATCCAATGGCTGTAAGGTTCTTAAGTCTAAAAGGTCAGCATCAATGCCCGGATGTTTTTCCAAGGTTTCCAGGGCCCAATGGACACCTGCACCATAGGAAACAATGGTAATATCCTGTCCGGATTTCAATACATTGGCCTTTCCGAACGGTAAGGTATAGTTATTTACGGGCACATCCTCATAGATACTACGGTATAGCCCTTTGTGCTCAAAAAATAAAACGGGATTGGCATCTTCAATTGCCGTGGCCAAAAGTCCTTTGGCATCCGAAGGAAAGGCGGGATACACTACTTTTAACCCTGGGGTCTTGGTAAACCAAGCCTCGTTGGTCTGGGAGTGGAAAGGACCTGCTCCTACTCCACCTCCGCAGGGCATTCTTATAACGACATCTGCCTTTTCGCCCCATCTGTAATGACTCTTGGCCAAATAATTGACTATAGGGTTGAATCCAGTGCTGGCAAAATCCGCAAATTGCATTTCCATTACCGATTTCATCCCGTTAATGGACAATCCCATGGCCGCAGAGACTATAGCCGATTCGCATATGGGTGTGTTTCTTACACGTTCCTTTCCGAAGGCTTCCACAAAGCCATCCGTAATTTTAAAAACCCCACCGTACTCCGCGACATCCTGCCCCATGATGACCAAGTTGTCATGTTTTTCCATAGCGGATTTCAAACCTTGGGATATGGCATCCACAAAGCGTATATTTCTTTTATGAATAAGTGGTTTAACCTCATTATAATCAAATTTTTGATGTACATCACCTATTTCATTACTTAAGACAGGAATAATTGGCTCCTCCTGAAAGGCCCGCTGTAAATTTTCTTCAATTTCATTGGTTATTTCCTCTCTATGGATTTGTTCTTCCTTCTCGTTTAACAAGCCCAAACCCCTTAGATATGTTGTATAATTTTCCAAAGGATCTTTTGAGGCCCAAGCCTCCATCAATTCCTCTGGAACATATTTTGTGCCACTGGCTTCCTCGTGCCCCCGCATTCTAAACGTCTTGAATTCTAGCAATACTGGTCTGGGGTTCTTTCTTATATCGATACAAAGCTCATTAACCTTCGTATAGACCTCTAAAATATTATTACCATCGATACTATGGGACTCCATACCATAACCAATCCCCTTATCCGCAATATGTTCACATTTAAATTGCTCATTGGTAGGTGTGGACAATCCGTAGCCGTTATTTTCAACACAGAAAAGAACGGGAAGGTCCCAAACCGCGGCCACATTCAAGGCTTCATGGAAATCTCCTTCACTAGTTGCACCTTCCCCGGTAAATACGGCGGTAACCCGTTTCTCCTTTCTTAACTTATGCGCCAGTGCGATACCGTCCGCAACCCCCATCTGCGGACCTAAATGGGATATCATTCCAATGATTTTAAAATCTTGGGTACCAAAATGAAAACTACGGTCCCTTCCCTTTGTGAAACCACCTAATTTTCCTTGCCATTGGGAGAAAAGTCTATGCAAGGGTATTTTTCTTGTCGTAAAAACCCCTAAATTTCTATGCATGGGCAAAATATACTCATTGGTTTCCAGGGCAGTAGTTACCCCAACCGAAATAGCCTCTTGCCCTATGCCGCTGAACCACTTTGATATTTTCCCCTGACGCAATAGAATCAGCATTTTTTCCTCAATCATCCTAGGTTTTAGCATGGCCTTGTATAGCCCCAGCTTAATGGAATCCTCTACCTGAAATTCTTCAAAATTCATATGGGTAAATGCCTATTGTTGGTTAAGGGGCTAAATGTAACAAAAATCGGAGTATCTTGTTATATCTATAACATCAAGGAACTCATTAAGAATTTGTAATTTTACAACTACAAAGCAAAAAAATAAGATATGAGTTTAGTCCCTAGCGTTGATTTGAAAGATTTTATCTCGGGAGATGCTGAAAGAAAACAAGAATTTGTTAAAGAAATTGGTGCTGCTTTTGAAAATATAGGATTTGTGGCTTTAAGCGGTCATTTTTTGTCCGATGAGCTCGTGGATGACTTATATGCCGAAATCAAAAAGTTCTTCGAACTGCCTCAAGAGACCAAAGATAAATATGAGATTGAAGGTATTGGTGGACAACGGGGATATACTTCGTTTGGCAAAGAGCATGCTAAAGGCCGCAAGGAAGGTGATTTAAAGGAATTTTGGCATTTTGGGCAATATGTGGAGAACAACCCTAGGTTAAAAGCGGAATATCCGGATAATGTAATGGTAGATGAATTGCCGAAATTCAATGAGATTGGGAAGGAAACCTATAAAATGCTGGAAAAAACAGCCAAATATGTACTCAGGGCTTTGGCCATTCATTTGGATTTAGAAGAGAATTATTTTGACGAATATATTAAAAATGGTAATTCTATTTTAAGGCCGATACATTACCCTCCAATCACCTCAGAACCTAAAAATGCCGTTAGGGCAGCCGCACATGGTGATATTAACCTAATTACTTTACTAATGGGCGCCCACGGAAAAGGGTTGCAAGTGCAAAACCATAAAGGCGAATGGGTTGATGCCATTGCCAAGCCCGATGAGCTTATGATCAACGTGGGCGATATGCTCTCGAGACTCTCCAATAACAAGTTGAAATCTACCATTCATCGAGTTGTGAATCCACCCAGGGAATTGTGGGGCACCTCGCGGTATTCTGTTCCCTTTTTTATGCATCCCATTAGTGAAATGCCCTTGAATTGCCTTGAAAATTGTATTGATGAAGAGCATCCAAAACTTTATGAGGATATAACAGCGGGGGAATTTCTGCATGAACGATTAATTGAATTGGGGTTGATAAAGAAATAAACATGGACTTAAAAGACCAACTTAAAAACTTATTCCCGGACCACGTACCGGAAGAATCACCCAAGGAAGAAGAAAAGAAAAGCGACATCTGGTTACAGGATTGCCCTATGATCTGCAAATACGAAAAGAGAAAGGGAAAACCCATTACAATCATCGAAGGATATACCGGTGCGGATGAAGATTTCAAGAAATTGGCCAAAGAACTAAAGACCCGCCTTAGCGTTGGCGGTAGCTTTAAAGATGATAAGATTATTATCCAAGGTGATTATCGGGATAAAATCATGGAAATCTTAGTGGAAAAGGGCTTTAACGTGAAACGAGTTGGAGGGTAATAACTTGTAATAATGCACCGCATCTAAATAGGTTGCGTCTTTTTCTGTTAATTTTTTTTGTTTTTTTACATTAAACCTTACTTTTAGCTGTTCAAGCTAAACCACTATCAGAAAATGAGTTCTCTACTACACATTACCAATGGAGATGCATTTACGGAGCGTCTAAAAAAGTTAAATTTAAAAGGAGATATCATTACGTGGCGTGAGATGCTATGTGAGGGTAAAACGCTTACGACTGTTGGCAGTGAATCTTTTTGGAAAGCCAGATTTGAATTTCTTCATAAAAATTACAAAGTTTCCAAATCCTGGTTTATTGAAAAAACCTTAAAGGAGTACCGCTCCCTATGTAACCACAAACAACAAGATCAAATAGTACTTTGGTTTGAATATGATTTATTTTGCCAGGTAAACATGCTTGCGGTAATCAGTTGGCTCCTTACTAATAGGCGATATGCGGAGATTTCATTGGTATGTAGCGGTAAAGAAGATGAAAGTGGAACTCTTTATGGACTTAATGAACTTTCAAATGAAAAACTATTAAGCCTCTACAATAATAAAGTCGTTTTGAACCAGGACGATGTGGAATATGCCGATTATGTGTGGCAATTGTATTGCAGCAACAATCCCATACGATTGGAAAACCTTACGGATTTTAATGATTACAGCTTTGCTTATCTTGGAGATGCCGTAAAAACGCATTTAAAACGTTTTCCCAGCATTGCAAACGGCCTAAACGATATGGAAAACAATATCTTGCAATTGGCTATTGATAAAAAGCCAAAATCAAAGAGTGAGTTTTTAGGCACTATTCTAAGGAACCAAGGAAATCTTGGTTTTGGGGACACCCAATACGAAAGGGCCTTGCAACGGCTAAAACCCTTGTTTTCTTCTTTAAACCCCGTTCGTCTGACCAAAAAGGGAAAGGAAATACTAGACGGACAAACCAGTTACTACTCTTGTATCCAGGACAACGATGTTTATTTGGGAGGCGCCCTAAAATATGATTTCCTATACAATACGGATTCCAACAGGATATTAAAACTCTAGAATGCATTTAAGCCCATCTGAGCTTATCTTAAATGCCGACGGCAGCATTTATCATCTTAATTTACTTCCGCAGGATATAGCACATACCATAATCACGGTAGGTGATCCCGACCGGGTTTCGGAAGTATCCGATCACTTCGATTCAATTGAAATAAAAAAAGGCAAGCGGGAATTCATAACGCATACGGGCCATTTGAACGGGAAAAGAATCAGCGTAGTTTCCACAGGTATTGGTACGGACAATATAGATATCGTATTAAACGAACTGGATGCGTTGGTCAATATCGATTTTGACACCAGAAAGGTCCGTAAGAATCGTATACGATTAAAAATCACAAGGATTGGAACTTCAGGAGCTATCCAAAAGGATATACCGGTCAATTCTTGGATATTGACAGAACTTGCCATTGGTTTTGACGGTCTTCTTCATTTTTACAAAAATGATTTCAATGAATTCACCGATATGGAAGATGAGTTTGTACGCCAGACCCACTGGTCACCCAACAAATCTAGACCTTACATCGTTAGATATGATGAAGAATTGGCCGATATTTTCGGTTCAAATCGTATACGATTAGGTGTAACTACAACGAATACTGGATTTTACGGCCCGCAAGGTCGAAATTTAAGAATATCCTCTAGTTTCGAACATTTTACAGAAAGCATAGCTGACTTTCGCTACCAAGACAGGCAGATTACAAATCTTGAAATGGAAACATCGGGTATTTATGCGCTTTCAAAACTATTAGGGCATCAGGCCATATCCTTGAATTGTATACTTGCCAACCGAGCGACAGGGGAATTCTCTAAAAACCCCAAGGAATCTGTACAAGAACTCATTAAATTCGCCTTAAATAAAATTTCATCACAATGAAAACCGTCAAGATTATCGGTGTGCCGGAGCATTTTAATCTTCCATGGCATTTAGCTATTGAGGAAGGCGCTTTTCAAGAACGTGGAATCGACTTGCAATGGACGGATATCCCGGAAGGGACTGGAAAAATGTGCAATATGTTGGAGCATGGTGAAACCGATCTGGCCATTATTCTTACCGAAGGAATAGTAAAAAGTATTACGGAAGGAAATCCGGTAAAAATTGTCCAGGAGTACATAGCCACTCCCCTGCTCTGGGGAGTCCATGTTGGTGACAAAAGTGATTTTAAGGTGTTAAGCGATTTGGAAGGAACAACGGCGGCTATAAGTCGGTTTGGGAGCGGCAGTCATTTGATGGCCTACGTACAGGCCCAAAACGAGGGGTGGGATGCCAATAAACTGCAGTTTAATGTCATTAATAATCTTGATGGAGCCGTTCAAAGCCTGACCGAAGGTAGCGCCGACTATTTTATGTGGGAACATTTTACCACAAAACCTCTTGTAGATCAGGGAATATTTAAGAGATTGGGAGACTGTCCAACGCCATGGCCTTGTTTTATGCTGGTCGCAACACAGAAGTTTTTGGAGGAACAATCAGACATATTAGGTCATATCACCGAGGTAATCAATCTTTACACTTCGGAATTTAAGGGCATTCCAAGTATTGACCGGACCCTTGCTAATAGATATGGTCAAAAATTAGAGGATATTCAAGAGTGGATGGCCATTACGGAATGGAGTCAGAAACAGCTACCAATTAAAACCTTGGAAAACGTACAGAATACCCTGTTAGAATTGAGTTTAATACCTAAAAAATTAAGCGCCGACCACTTTCTAGTATAACACTTTTGCTATACGACGGAAGTCAAATTGAAATGTTTTCCAATCAATTTTTTAAATGTACTATCGGATAGTGGCTTTTGTGCGTAATCCATAATGTACGGATTGGCTTCTGCCCTTTGCTTGTCTTCTTCGTTGTCGCTCACGGTCACCAAAACTACCACCAGTTGTTCCTTTAACTCGTTTGGAACCTGTTCTTCGTACATTTTTATGAATTCCCAACCATCCTTTACCGGCATTCTAAGATCCAACATGACCATACAGGGCAAAGAGAGTTTCTTCAATCCTTTATCCAAAATGAAATCCAAACCTTCCTGACCGTTTAAGGCGGAATTTATTTCAATGTCCAAACCTAATTTGTTTATAAAAATGGAGTGTAGAAAGTTGCTGGATTCATCATCATCTATCAACAAAATTGAATTTAAGTTTTCGAACTTGCTCATTATCGGGGATTTTACTTAAAGTTAGTTTAAGAATTTACTATCTACAAATTACATAAAATACGTACAATACAAAACTTACCAATCAACAATTTTATTGTTCAACCCCCTTAAAATTTTGTTACACTGGGAAAAATGACGATTTCCAAACCAATATCCTCTATTGGCACTTAACGGAGAAGGATGACCAGAGGTAAGTATATGATGTCTTTTAGCATCAATCAACTTTGTTTTTTTCTTGGCAAAACCGCCCCATAGCAAAAACACCATTGGCGATTCCCGTGCCGACAACTTTCGAATGACCGCGTCTGTGAAGATTTCCCAGCCCTTACCTTGATGGCTTCCGGCTTGATGTGCGCGTACCGTTAAGGTTGCGTTTAACAACAACACCCCTTGGTCCGCCCACCGCTCCAGATTACCACTTTTTGGATAAGGCACTGACAGGTCCGCTTGAATTTCCTTGAAAATGTTAATCAAGGACGGCGGATGTGGAACACCCTCTTTCACGGAAAAACATAGCCCATTTGCCTGTCCAGGCCCATGGTATGGATCTTGACCAATGATTACAACCTTGGTGCTGTCGAAAGGACAATGGTCAAATGCTGAAAAAATTTCATTTCCCTTAGGATAACATGTGTGTTGGGCATATTCTTCACGTACGAATTCGGTCAATTGCTTGAAATAGGGTTTTTCAAACTCTTCTTTTAACTCTTTTTTCCAACTTGGGTGGATATTTACGGACATTTTGGTCTTTTGAGCAAATTTAAAAATTTTAAAAGCCTTGGATGCCCATTCTTAAACCATAGATTTAAAAGATTAACAAAGGGTTAGGAACTTTTCAATTTCAGAAAGACCTGGGTACCAATAACCGCTAAAACAAAATATATGGATTGGATATATAGTGTGACCGACCCCTTGTGGGAGACGCTTATAGGAAGCTTTTTAATTTTTATAGTCATTGTCCTATTGACTCGAATCATAGGTTTAAGGTCCTTTGCCAAATTTACCGCTTACGATTTTGCCTTTACCGTGGCCATTGGCAGTATCATCTCCTCTACCTTGACCTCAAGTACTTCAATCGTACATGGAGCCGCGGCCATAGCCGGATTGTTGGTCCTTACCTATTCCTTTTCCACCCTGCAAAAGAGATTCAAACCTCTGGACCGGCTAATTTCCAATAAGCCCATTTTACTTATGGACGGCACCACTATTCTTTATGAAAATCTAAAATATGCCAGAATCCAAAAATCCCAGTTAATCGCCAAGTTGAGAGAGGCCAATGTCCTAAATTTTAACCAGGTTCAAGCGGTAGTTTTGGAAGCAACGGGGGATATATCGGTTTTGCACAAAGCAGCTCCCGATTCATCTGAAGTATTAAGCCCAGATATACTGGAAGGGGTGAGAAATACCCCATAGGTAATTATCAATTTCTAATTCAGATACCAATACCTACCTTTGCAACTGATTTTTTGAATTATCCGTGGCCAATATACAATCAAAAACACTTCAAGATCTTGAATTCCCTAAAGTATTGCAGCAAGTTTCTGCCCGATGTAATACTGTTTTGGGTAAGGAAGCTTCTTTAGAAATCGCTCCATTAACTAATGAGGAGGTAATGGAAAACTCGTTGGGCCAAACTTCTGAGTACCTCTCTTCACTCATAAGCGATAACAAAATTCCCAACCACGGTTTTGACAGTATAACGGGCGAGCTTAGGCTTCTCAAGATTGAAAACACCACGTTGGAACTACAAGGTTTCAGACGCATCTCGAGTATTTGTGAGACCGTGCTTGGGCATCAAACATTTTTTAAAAAATTCAGGGAATATTTTCCGCTACTACACGATTTTGCCTTGGAATTGGAGCCCAACAAGGAAATACCCCTTCTTGTAAACAACGTCATCGATCGTTTTGGCGAGGTAAAGGACAACGCATCTGACAATCTATTGAGTATACGAAGACAGATGAACCAAGTACGTGGCAAAATCAGCCAAAGCTTTAGCGCTGCACTGGGAACCTATCAATCCTCCGATTATTTGGATGAAATTCGTGAGTCTGTGGTGGAGAACCGGCGTGTACTGGCCGTAAAGGCCATGTACCGCAAAAAAATAAAAGGTGCGGTGATGGGCACCTCAAAAACGGGCAGTATCGTTTATATTGAACCAGAAGCCACATTACGTTATAGCAGGGAGCTGAACAACCTGGTGTTTGAAGAAAAGGAAGAGATACAGCGCATCCTGAATCAGCTTACCAATCAAATTAGACCATTTAGAGCCCTTTTAAGCGATTATCAAGATTATCTGACCCAAGTAGACGTCACGGCCGCAAAAGCCAAATACGCGCAAGATATCAATGCTTTAAAGCCCAAACTGAATAAAGATCGGAGATTGTATCTGCGAGATGCCTTTCATCCTCTACTTTTTTTAAGCAACAAAAGAAAAGGGGAAAAGACTTTTCCCCAGACCATAGAATTACATTCGGAAAATCGAATTATTGTGATTTCGGGGCCCAATGCCGGGGGGAAAAGTATCACTTTAAAAACTATTGGGCTATTGCAAGTAATGCTGCAAAGTGGCTTGTTGATTCCGGTCCATGAACGCAGCGAAGTTTGTTTTTTCAATAAGATTTTGACGGATATTGGAGATAATCAATCCATTGAAAATCATTTAAGTACGTACAGTTACCGACTCAAAAACATGAACCATTTCCTAAAACGTTGTAATGAGAAAACATTATTTCTGATTGACGAATTTGGAACGGGGAGCGACCCGGAATTGGGAGGAGCACTGGCGGAAACCTTTTTGGAAGTGTTCTATGAACGAGGTTCCTACGGGGTTATCACTACACATTACGCCAATTTGAAGGCCTTGGCCAATGAGTTGCCCCATGCCACCAATGCGAATATGCTTTTTGACGGTAAAACGCTAGAACCCACTTTTCAATTGATTTTAGGCCAGGCCGGTAGCTCTTTTACTTTTGAAGTCGCCCAAAAGAACGGCATCCCCTACTCGCTTATCAATAAGGCCAAAAAGAAAATTGAGCGTGGCAAGGTTCGTTTTGACGCCACCATAGCCAAGTTGCAAAAAGAGCGTAGCAAGATGGCCGAAACTGGATCTAAGCTTAAGGAAGAGGAAGCCAAGGCACGCGAGGAAGCGGAGAGACTTGAAAAGCTCAACGCCAAGATAAAGTCGAAACTGGAGAACTACCAAGAGCTGTATGACCATGACCAACGCATGATTCAGTTGGGCAATAAAGTAAACGTAGCTGCTGACAAGTATTTTCAGAATAATAAAAAGAGACCTTTGATTTCCGAATTACTTCGGATTGTGGAAACCGAAAACAGTAAGCGAAAGAAGAAATCGGCTGCCGAGGCCAAGAAAGAAAGGGCGAAAAAGGCAGAAGTAGCTCAAGAGGTCCAAAAAGAAGTCAAGGTCATACGTGAGAAAAAGAAGGTAGAAAAGAAAAAGGCCATTCAAAAAGAAAAGAACAAACCCAAACCTGTTCTTAAAGTGGGAGACCGGGTACGAATGTTGGACGGAAAAGCCGTAGGCACCATAGATTCCCTTGAAAAAGGCAAGGCCATCGTCAATTATGGCATGTTTACAACCAACGTAAGTGTGGACCAGTTGGATTTGGTCGAAAAATAAAATTAAGTATTGATTATCAATCACTTAAGTAAAATCGTATACGATTATTATAGTTCTTTTTTATTTATCTAAAAACGAAAAACAGCCGACATCAAGTTGTTGAACCCAACTTGAGAGGCCGACTGTATTTCCCAAAAAATTTGGATGCTAATTACAACTAACTGATTTTATAGTATATTCTGTACAAATTCCTAAAAAGGTTTTGGAACAATATGCCTCGTAGCATTTTTCGCTACTGATATAATTTAGGTCGAACTCTCCCATAGTTTTCCAAACCAAGTCCCAGTATTGGAATTGAATATGTACATCATGGGCCCCATCGGGAGGAGTCATATTGAAAAAAATATTATTTTCATCGACCTTTTTCCAAGAAGTCTCAGCTGTAGTTTGACTTCCTCTTTTCTTATATGAAAACCGAAACCTTACATCGACCCCAATGGTTTTTTTAAGCCTTGCATTTTTGTGTTTATAGGCATAAGTCTGGCATTCTTCAAGTCTATAATCGGTATTGTAGCCCATTTTTGCAATGCGATTATCCTTAAGATATTTAATCGTATAAGCTATGGGTGCACCAGGATTGTCCCTACTATATAGTGCCCCTTCCGTAATCACATAATTTAAGCCGCCAGATGAAGCTACATCGCTCCCGGTAATTACTTTTGAAGCTACTTCGGCATTACCACCTATTGTCACTACATTAATAGTTGATTGTTCCAATATGGATTTATATTTAGCTTCTACATCTGCATTTACATCTTTTCCTATACTGGCATATTCCAAGGCCGCATCTAGTTCTACACTGGTTTCCGTACTGGTGGTCTCCATACGTACCATGATAATCCTTCCATATTGAACGGAGCTAACATAGGCAGGGGGCGCATCTGAATTCATCAAAGACTTCACTTTATTAATATCAACCGAGCTTCCAAAAACATCTGCCGGTGAATCCGGGGTTACCATGGTTACTTCATAAAACACTTGTCTGTATAATATAGCTGCCACTCTTTTTTCTGTTGTGTTGCTATAACTGAACTGAGACTCGAAGGAAGAACCGCTTGCCCATTCCACTCCTACCCCCAGATCTAGGCTCATTTGTTTGGAAGTATATGCCGTTGTTGATTCGTAATAAGCATTGGATGCAATTTCATATCCTTGAGGAGCGATTTCGCTGTTCCAGTATTCCAATCCATTATCCAAAGCCGTTTGGACCGTTCCATAATCCGGTTTTTCAACATTTAAAGTCCCTCCTTCTCCTATTCCTGGCAGGTCCAAACGTAGTTGCATTGCAGACCTCTCAATTTGTAATGGCTGTGGTGAGCCATCTAACATTTCACTATTTCCAATTACAAGAGCCCCTGGATATACGACTCCCAAGGTTGGGTCAAAGATGGCTACATCCTCAAAATTAGATCGTATATCATATTCATTGGTTCTGCACTCTGTAACGTTTCCAAGACTATTACTATTTGTGTTGCTAATTTCTTTAACTTCAGATCCAGGTGAACTCTGTACGTTGAGCAATACATCAGGGTCGTAGCTCAACTTGGATAAATAGGCATTTATACTATCCGCCTCTGCTCCACCAACACCTTGGTTTTGGTCAATAGGTTCAACGGTATCCTTACTACAGGAGCTAACCCCTAGGGTTAAACCGACTAACATAATGGATGCTCCTTTCAGGTTTTTTAAATTGATTGTTTTCATAATTCTAAGGTTTTTTGGATTCAACACCTCAAAACTATCTTTCAATCAATGGCTTACCTAATTTTGTCCATGGACAAAGTATGGACAGGTGAAATCATATTGGCCTCAATTGGGTATGGACATGTTAAAAATAGATATAGACATAATTTTTTTAAACAACTGATAATAAATACTTTAAATATATTTATGAATTTCTATTGACTTCAAATTCATGGACAAAGTATGGACAGGACTGAATTTGAGGTATTTAAGTTTAACTTGTAGTTTCTATATTGATACTTCTCATTTACAACTATGAACTGTATTAAACATTTAGTGTTTTTGTTGATTTCTATTAATTCACTCCTGTTCTCACAAGAACCTCTGGTAAAATCGGATAGTCTTGGTGAATTATTAAAGCAAAGTAAGAGTTACAAGGATAGTGTGGATATTTTGGCTCAAATGGCAAAATATCAAATGTATAATGACTCAAGGGAATCCATTGCTCTAGCCAATTTGATATTAAGTATTAGTAAAAATAATAACTATGGAAATGGACTTTCAGACGGACATTTCCTTAAGGCCAATGCTTATGGAGCATTGCAAATAATGGACAGTGCCATGCTGAACTATCAAGAGGCCATTAGGTTCTCAAAGCATTTTGACAGTAATAGAAACTTGGCCAGTGCTATGGCCAATATAAGTGTTATAGAAGGACAAAATGGCAATTATTTAAAAGCTATAAAGCTTATGGATACTGTCGCAAAAATGAACCTTGCAGAAAAGGATTATCTCAATTATGGCGTTACGCTCAATAATAGGGCCTATCATTTTTACGAACAAGGAGATTATGTAAACGCCATGAGAGGTTTTAAGGCGGCATTGAATGTACTTGATACTATACCGAGGGATATTTTTCGTCAAGGTGATGTTTATAGAAATATCGCCAAACTCAATTATCAGGAAAAAGATTTTGAAGACGCACTTTCTTATTTAAATAAAGCCAATGATATTTATGAAAAAGTAGATGATTACCTATTTCAATCCTATGTTTGGTCGGATATTGGGAATGTCTACTTGGAACTTAAACAGTATGACAATGCTATTGAAAGTTATAAAAAAGGACTCACCATTTGCGAAGATTACGGTTTTAAGGAATCCAGATCTTTATCTTTAGGCAACTTGGCCATTGCACTTCGGGATCAGGGAAAACTTGAAGAAGCCCTGAATAATTTTTATAAATCGACTAAAAATACTGAACATGATGAAAGTATGGCCAACCGAATTGTCCATGAATATCATGTGGGTTATACCCATGCCCTTCTTAACAATAAGGATTCTGCTTTATTTCATCTTAACAGGGCTATTTCTTGGTCAGACTCTTTAGGCCAAGCCAATGAGCTTAAAAATGCGTTGGAATTCAGGTCAAAATCCTATGCGCTTTGGGGTATGGAAATCAATGCCTTAGAAGATTTACTTAAAATGAATGTTATAAAGGATAGCATCTTCAATACCAAGAAATCCAAGCAAATAGAACAACTACAAACCTTATATGAAACCGAAAAAAAAGAAGCGGAAATTGCCCTGCAAAAAGAAGAAATCAACACTTTAAATGAAAGGGCCAAAGTGGATACATTGACCAAAGGGCTCTATGCCGGGGGCATGTTCACATTTGTGACCGTTTCAGGTTTGTTATTCTTCGGATTCCGACAGCGTATAAAGAAAAACAAAATCGAAAGAGAAAAACAAGAGGCTATTTACCAACAGGAAATTGAGCATAAGCAAAAGGAACTTGCTAGCCAGACCCTACATTTGGTCCAAAAGAACACCTTTATCCAAGAACTCATGGAAAACCTAGAGAACATTAAGAACTCTCCGGAGAAATTCAAGATGGAATTCCGGCGTATCGTAATGCTACTTAAAAAGGAAAATGCTTCGGACAAGGACTGGGAGGTTTTCAAAAGCTATTTTGCGGACGTCCACAACGATTTCGACCAAAAACTTAAGACTATTTATGCGGACATCTCAGAGAAGGAGATTCGTCTGGCTGCCTTCCTTCGTATGAACCTTACCACTAAGGAGATCGCCGCTACCCTGAACGTACTTCCTGACAGTATTCTAAAATCGAAATATCGACTTAAAAAGAAACTGGGTTTGGATAAGGATACCGACTTGAATCAATTTTTAAACACTCTATGATGCGATATTTTGCAATTCTATTATTAACACTCTCATTTGCATCCACTATTGCCCAAAATGGCAGCACAATGAAATTGGATAGCATGGCATTCGAAGCTCAAATACTACGTTACCAGCAAGGGATAGAAAATAATTTAGAAGAGGCCAAACTTATTGTAGATAGCCTAAAGCTTAATGCCGTTCAACAAAAGGAAATTTATTTTGAAGCTAAGGCGTATCAACTTTTGGGTCATTATTTCTATTTGAAATCGGACTTTCAAAATTCTATCGATAACTGTAAGAAAGCGCTGGACCTATTGGGAAAGCTTAAAGTTGAGGGTCCCATACCCAATATACTCAACCAATTGGGTATCTCGCAGAGATACTTAAGCCAATATGATGAGGCTTTGAAATCACATCAGAAGTCGGCAGAGCTTAACGAGAGAATCAATGGCGACCCAATTGATTTGGCAAGAAGCTATTTGAATATGGGCAACCTTATGTTCGATGTGAAAAATTTGGAAGCTTCCAACAAGTACTATCTACAAAGCGAAGAAATATGTATAAAATATGAGTTGAACGAATTTATCCCTAAATGTTGGGGAAACCTCGCTGCAAATTACCGCTATGAAGGTCATTATGAAAAAGCCCTTGAATATCATCTTAAGAGTATTGCCTTGTTTGAAAAAAATCCAAGTATTGCGTTAACCCGTGAATACAATAATATAGGTGCTGTCTATGATGATTTGGAAGATTTTAAAGTGGCAAAATCATATTATTCAAAAGCATTAATGCATTCTGAAAAATACGGCGAACCACAATTAGTAGGATTGATTTATAGAAATCTTGGGGAAATAGCCATGGTCGAGAAAGACTATGGACAAGCGGAAGAATACATTCAAAAATCAATGGACATTGCCAAAAACACCCAAAATATAGAGCGACTCATACGAGGGTATGGAAAGATGGCCGAAATTAAAGCAGCTACCAACGATTATAAAAATGCATATGACTATAAAACAAAATATATAATATTATATGATAGCCTAAAGGGAATAGAGGTTACAGAAAGAATTAACAATCTGGAAATTAAATATCAAACCGAAAAAAAAGAAGCGGAAATCGCATTGCAGCAAGAAGAAATTAACACCTTGAACGAAAAATCACGTGCCGATAATTTAAAAAAAGGTATGTATGCTGGTGGAATGGCCTCAGGCTTAGTGTTCTCCGGCCTTTTGTTTTTTGGGTTTAGGCAACGGATGAAGAAAAACAAAATTGAAAGGGAAAAACAAGAAGCTATCTACCAACAGGAAATTGAGCACAAGCAAAAGGAATTGGCCAGCCAGACCCTTCACTTGGTCCAAAAGAACACCTTTATCCAGGAACTTATGGAAAACTTGGAAAACATTAAAAACTCCCCGGAAAAATTCAAGATGGAATTCCGACGTATCGTAATGCTGCTAAAAAAGGAAAATGCTTCGGATAAGGACTGGGAGGTCTTTAAAAGTTATTTCGCCGATGTGCACAACGACTTTGATCAGAAACTAAAAACACTCTATGCCGACATCTCCGAAAAGGAAATCCGCCTGGCCGCCTTCCTTCGCATGAACCTTACCACCAAGGAAATTGCCGCAACCTTGAACGTTTTACCAGATAGTATCCTGAAATCCAAATACCGACTCAAAAAGAAGCTGGGCCTGGACAAGGAGACCGATTTGGCAACTTTCCTGAATAGCTTGTAGTAAGCGGAAAGCATTAGCTATCTTTATAGTGTGAAAGAACAAAAAAAAATAATTCTGTTCGACGGCGTTTGCAATGTGTGCAATGGCTTTGTCCAATTTGTAATTAAAAGGGACAAAGATGACCTATTTCGCTATGCTTCCCTGCAAAGCGATATTGCCCAAAAACTACTATCGGAAAGAAAAATCGATACGCGGCGAATAGATTCAGTGGTTTTGATAGAGCCCGGAGTGGCCTACTATATCAAATCTGATGCGGCTTTGGAGATTGGCAAAGGTTTAAAAGGATATCGTACCCTTTCAAAAATGCTTGGATTGATTCCCAGTTCTTTACGAAATATCGTATACGATTTAATTGCTCGAAATCGATACTCTTGGTTCGGTAAAAAGGATGAATGTATGATTCCCACCCCAGAAATAAAGTCGAAATTCCTATAATTTCTTTAATGGATTAACATGTTTATCTTTTAAGTCATTGGTTTTGAGTATAAATACCAAAATTGTGATTATGGATGATAAAATAAAAAAAGCAGCAAGGACGGGATTCGCAGCAAAAGGTACCGTTTATTTAATAACAGGGATTTTAGCCTTCTTGGCGGCCTTTAATCTTGGCGGACAGAAAGCTGGAAAGCTAGAGGTAATCGATTTTTTGGAAAATCAACCTTTTGGAAAGTTTATATTGGTAGCCCTTGGGCTTGGCCTTTGTTGTTATGCCCTTTGGCGTTTTATTCAAAGCATCCAGGATCCAGAAAATATTGGAAATGATGGTAAGGGAACCGTTAAGCGTATTAGCTTTTTTATTAGTGGCCTAATTTATATGGGACTTGGTTTTTTCGCCATTATCAAGGCATTTTCTCAATCTGGCAGTGGTGGAGGAAGTAAATCTTCGGTGATACCCTCAGAATATCAACAATATATATTTCTAGCCTTAGGAATATGTCTTGCTGGTAAAAGTATTTATCAATTCATAAAAGCATACAAGGGAACATTTATATCAAAATTTAACCTTAAAGCTATGTCCGATAGTAAAAAACGAAAATTTATAAAAAATATGGGGTATGCAGGCCTAACCGCTCGAGGTATCCTAGTGGGTATTGTTGCTTATTTCTTTGTCACCGCCGGATTATCAATGAGCAGTGCATCGAGCGGTATGAAAGGAACTGCCGGCGCCTTCTCCTTTTTACAGCAAAACTCTTCGGGACCTTGGTTAATGGGTCTCGTTGCCGCAGGATTGGCTTGCTATGGTATTTATATGTTTACCATGTCCAAATACCGTTCTTTCCAATAAAAAACATCTGATAATAAGATATTTATAACTTATTCAAAAAAATCGTATACGATTTCAAATATTTACTTTAGATTGTTCAGAATGTAATCCAGGGTCTTGTTGGTATTGTTGTTTTGCTTATAAGCATAATTGTCGTACCTATTTTTATTCGCTAATCCAATGGTGTCCAAATGCTCGATTACACTTTCGGCATCGAAGGAAACTTTTCCGGACAGTAAAATATCCATCGGTTTATTCATAAGGTATCTTTTATAGATTTTTCTTAAACCGCTCAGGTATAATCGGTCTTTTGTAAACCCTCCTCCCCTATGAGCCCTTAAGGTTATGGTGAAGGCCTCGTTTCTGTCCAATTTATATTGGGTATGAATCATATCAAAGGTATCAGCAAAGGTGTAGCCTTTGATGAGACTATCCGAAGCCAAAACCCGGTATGCCAGTTCCTTGAGTCTCTTTAAGGTCAGCGCACCACTCATATACTCGCTAAAAACGGCCAAGCCCTCTTGGGTTTCCACATTCTTGGGAAAACCGTTTGAAAATATCTTCAAAGGTTGCTGTTCAGCATTAAAAGTGGTAACCAGGTGCACCCCTATTTCGTGATTGGCCAATGTCAATAATTGGTTTTCACTAAATTTTGTATTTCGTTTAATCAAAAGGGTTCTCGTTGCATTACTAACCATGGCATCAGCCGCTATATGTGTGGAAAACTTAATATTTAAAGGGAAGTCGTATTTACTCGAAAAGACTTCAAAATAATTCTTGGCATATTCTGGTGAATACACCTTGTCCATTAGGGGAGACACTTCCTCATCCGCAAAATGAAGGATAAACTTAGCGTTCTCGACATCTTTTTCGGTAGGTGAGCCGTACACGCGCAAGGAATTGTAATGAAATCTCTTTTTTATACCGATTGTTTCAATGCACTGCACCATATTGGAGTAATAGTAAATAATATCCTGGTACATATCCCTTAACTGTTCATCTTGGATACGTTCCAAGCGTTGTGAGAAGAACAAACGGTGTAATTTATAAGGGTGGAATTTTAATTTTGGATACCTGAACTCCGGATTTGAGGTGTATTTCGAGGCAAAGAAGGAATGTTTTTCCTTTTCGGTATTTAAAGGATTCACATAGCTTAAAAGTTCAATATTCTTGACCAATCGGTCTAAGTTGGCATCAATTTCAAAAAGACTTTGATGCTCACGAATCAGGGATGTTTTAGGAATCATATGACCTTAAAAATTCTATGGTTTGCAAAGGTATCAAATCCTTCAACTCATTATAAAAAACCACTCTTTATTCACTAATCTGTATAACGAGATTCTTTAGTCGCGAAGAAACTATTAAAAAAGGTTTAAATCACCGATCCTGGCCTTGGATAATATCTAATATAGGAATTCCAAGGTATTTATTTTAAAGCGTAGAAAAGGCTATTTTTCTATTTGGGCATCTATCAAGCTTCCGTATTCGGTCCAAGAACCGTCATAAACCGAAATATTCTCTCTATCGGCTACATAAGCCCCCAATGCCAATACACAAGCGGTGATGCCAGAGCCACACGAGAGTATCAATTCATCGTCCTTATTTGATACGCTATCAAAAATCTCTTTCAATTCCTCTTTGGATTTAAGTAAACCTTCCTTCGATAAATCGATAAAGGGCAAATTCTTTGAACTTGGAATAGTTCCGCTACGCAACCCTTTTCGGGGCTCTGGGACTTCGCCCTTAAATCTTTCAGAGGAACGTGCGTCCAAGATTATTTTCCCTTCGCTGCCCTGTGTTTTTTGCAATTCCTCTAGAGTAACAAAAAAATTGGGACGATATCTGGCTTCGAAGTTACCTTCGGATTTTTCTACTTTGTATTTTACCTCTAGAGGGTAACCCCTTTTTGACCATTCGGGCAAACCACCATCCAAAATGGCTATATTATCATGGCCAAATGCCTTGAACATATACCATGCCCTAGGACTGGAATACATACCTTTTTCATCATACACTACAATGAGGCTGTCCTTATTGATTCCTATTTTCCGAGCCTCTTTTTCAAATTGTTCTGCAGTAGGAACCGTATTGGGAAAAGGGGCATTAGGAAGGCTGAAACTATGTTTGATATCGAAAAAAACAGCATTTGGAATTTGATGTTCCGATGCAGCTCCCTCACTTGCGCCCACCTTTGGAATAGTGGCGTCCAAGATAACCAATTGAGGTAATGATAGGTTGCTATAAAGCCATTCTACATTGATTATTGTATCAGGCACTGAAATTTCCATATTTTTTAATTTAGTTCAGCAAATATCTATTGTTACGAAGTATCATTTAGCCGTACCGAGTTTTCTCATCAA
The DNA here is from genome assembly GCF_002269385.1 of Maribacter cobaltidurans. Lineage (NCBI taxonomy): Bacteria > Pseudomonadati > Bacteroidota > Flavobacteriia > Flavobacteriales > Flavobacteriaceae > Maribacter > Maribacter cobaltidurans. The sequence goes on along the minus strand of NZ_CP022957.1, from coordinate 4,128,847 downwards.
GAGGGCTGCTATTTTCCTATTTGTTTAGAACATTTAAATCTATCGCCCACAAAGCCTTTGGAGAGGTCGAATTCATTTCCAAAATTCTATGTCAAACCCTTTCATTGGTTCACACATATGTTTTAGCAATGCTATAGGTAAGTTTTTCTATATCTACAACGCTCCATGTACAATACTGAAAGGCGTGTTCGGACTATTTTACTTCATCATAATGATCGTCCCAATTCTTTACCTTGGGCTTACCAAGTTTACCCACTGATTTTGCCACCATCATAGCAACGGTGGCGTCACCGGTTACATTTACTACGGTTCTGCACATATCCAATGGTCTATCCACAGCAAAAATCAAAGCCAAACCTATGGCCAATTTATCCTGAGGAAAACCGATGGATTCCAATACGATAACGAGCATAACCATGCCAGCTCCTGGTACGGCAGCAGATCCAATGGACGCTAAAAGCGCAGTGAGTACAATGGTCAACTGATTGGCAAGGGTCAGGTCAAATGCGAGGGCCTGAGCAATAAAAACAGCGGCGACTCCTTGGTAAAGACTTGTTCCATCCATATTGATGGTTGCACCTACTGGTAACACAAAACTGGATACTTCCTTATCCACGCCAATATGCTCCTCTACCCTTTCCATGGTCACGGGCAAAGTAGCCGCACTGGAGCTCGTGGAAAAGGCTAACAATTGTGCCGGACTCATTTTACTTAAAAAGGTCAAAGGGTTATATCGCGTAAAGGAGGATACTACAATGGAATAAAAGACAATCATCAAAGCCAAACCGAGAACAACCACCCCGGCATACTTCAAGAGTGCCAGTAACAGTTCAGGATCGCTGGAGGATACCACAACGCCGGCCAATAGGGCAAAAACGGCATATGGAGCAGACAGCATAATCAAATCCACCATTTTCAGCACTATATCGTTGAGCGAATCAAAGAAATCCTTCATAGGTTTCGCAGATTTTTCACCCACCAATAACATTGAGATTCCTAAAAATATAGCGAAAAAGATAACCTGAAGCATAAGACTATTGTTGGTCATTGCAGATAGGGCATTATCAGGAACCATATCCTCTAAAAACTGAAGAGGTCCAGCACCCTGCTGTCTTGAAGCTTCCTCCATTTTGGAGGTAACACCACTGTCGTTTGCATAGGTCTCGGTTAATTTAGCAATGGTTTCTTCCGAAATGCCTTCTCCCGGTTTCAAAAGATTGACCAAAACCAATCCGATCGTAATCGCAACGATGGTTGTTGCTATGTAAATAATTATGGTACGGAGACCAATATTACGGAATTTGGAAATATCCTTTAAATCGGAGATACCTTTAATCAAGGAGGCCAAAATGAGGGGAATGGCGATTAATTTTAGAAGTTTTACAAAGATGGTCCCGAACGGTTGTATCCAATCTCCGACGAAATCTTTGCCCCAATCTACTTGGGTCATCAAAAAACCAAAAAGAATGCCCAAAAGCATTCCTATAAGTATTTGCCAGTGCAATTCCAATTTACGCATTTGCTATTCTTTTGGCTCAAGATACCAAATAGAATGCAGACACGCTATACCGTTGGACTAAATTTTATTTGTTCTGGAAAGTAAGGTATAATCGGCCAGAACCAAGGCCGTCATAGCCTCAACAATGGGCACCGCCCTAGGTACTACACAAGGGTCATGCCTGCCTTTTCCTTGGGTTACCACTTTATTTCCCTCCTTATCTATAGTCTCATAGCCCTGGATTACCGTGGCAACCGGTTTAAAGGCTACATTGAAATAAATATCCATACCGTTACTAATACCTCCTTGTACGCCGCCACTGTGGTTGGTCTTGGTGGAGCCATCCGCATTAAAAGGGTCGTTGTGTTCACTTCCTTTCATGGTCACACCTTCAAACCCGCTACCATATTCAAAGCCTTTAACGGCGTTTATGGAAAGCATGGCCTTGCCCAATTCCGCATGAAGTTTATCAAAAACAGGTTCTCCCAGGCCTACGGGAACATTTTTGGCAACACAAGTGATTACGCCCCCAATGGTATCCCCATCTTTCTTTATCGCTTTGATATAATCTTCCATTTTCGATGCCATTTCTTGATCTGGACATCTAACCATATTGTCTTCGGCAGCATTAAGATCCAACTCCAAATAGCTCTTTTCCAGTTTTAGGTTCCCGACCTGCGATACAAAAGCATGTATTTCAATTCCCTTCAAAAATTGCTTGGCAATGGCACCTGCCACTACCCTACTGGCCGTTTCGCGTGCAGAACTTCGGCCGCCTCCACGGTAATCCCTAAATCCATACTTTTGGTCATATACATAATCTGCGTGGGAAGGTCTGTAGGAATCCTTGATATGTCCGTAATCCTTGGATTTTTGATTCGTGTTATGTATAGCAAACCCTATAGGGGTTCCCGTGGTTTTTCCTTCAAAGATGCCAGAGTAAATCTCAACCGTATCCGGTTCCTTTCTTTGTGTTACAATGGCGGATTGACCCGGTTTTCTTCTATCGAGGTCTTTTTGTATTAGATTGGTGTCCAGGGATATTCCTGCCGGACAACCATCCAAAACACCTCCAATGGCCCTTCCATGCGATTCACCAAACGTCGTTACCCTAAATAAGTTTCCAAAGGAATTTCCTGCCATGACCGAAATTGAAAATTGATAGCTACAAATGTAAATTTTAAAAGCTTTAAAGAAAAATATACCCTCTACTTAAACTTAAATTAACCTTGGTTTTTGGAGATAATGAAAATTTAACCTTATGCTTATCAATTGATGATATGGTAGTTAGCCTTTCCCGATACCAATAGGTTTATTTTTGTAGAAATTTCTGGGATGAAAAAGAGGAAACTGGAAATAGCCGTTATTTCCGATGTTCATTTGGGGACTTACGATTCCTATGCCGATGAACTCTTGGCTTACTTGTGCAGCATACAGCCCAAAATTCTTGTGCTAAACGGGGATATCGTGGACATATGGCAATTTAAGAAAAGTTATTTCCCAACTTCCCATTTGAATGTCATCAAGAAAATCGTTTCCATGGCTTCCAAGGGTACGGAAGTATACTATATTATGGGGAATCATGACGAAGCTCCAAAAACCTTTGCCAACATCTCCTTGGGAAATATTAAATTTTCCCGTAAGCTGGTTTTAAACCTGAATGGTAAAAAAATGTGGTTCTTTCATGGCGATGTTTTTGACATTCCATGGATAAATGGTAGGTGGATTGCCCAACTTGGGAGTTTTGGTTTCGGCCTATTGGTCACAATCAACAAATTGAACAATTGGTTTTTAAAAAGGCTTGGAAGAGAAAAATATTCCTTGGCTAATAAAATCAAAAAGGATGAAAAAAAGTCGGAAAAGTATATTTCCAATTTTGAGGACACCGTTATTGACGTGGCCATACAGAACCGCTTCGATTGCGTGATATGCGGGCACATCCATAAGCCTAAAAAGGCACTAGTTGAAAACAGTGCAGGTACCATTACCTACCTTAATTCCGGGGATTGGGTGGAAAACCTTACGGCATTGGAATATTCGCTTAAGCGATGGAAAATGTATCATTACAAAAATGACAAGCTATCCCCATTCTTTATGGACGAAGCTTTAAAAGAGATGAACATTGAGCAACTTATGGCTTCCATTGAGTTAAAGGAAGTTGAAAAAAATATTCATCCACATAAGCCCAAACTATTTTAAGGCCTTGGCCAATATACTTACTGGGTGATGGGCGATTCTTTTGGTTCCGTCAAATATTTGATGCCTACAGCTTGTACCGTTTGCAGCGATAATCGTATCGCTCGTCGCATTTTTAATGGCAGGAAACAACTTTAGCCCACCTACCTTCATGCTGATTTCATAATGTTCCCTTTCATAACCGAAGGAACCTGCCATACCGCAGCATCCGGATGGAATAATAGTCACCTTGTAGTTTTTAGGGAGATTGAGTATGTCAAAGGTTACTTTTTGGTTGCTCAAAGCCTTTTGATGGCAATGGTTGTGTATTTTAATATCTGCCATTTCTTCGGTGAACATGGATGACTCCAACACGCCCTTCTGAATCTCCCTTGCCAGGAATTCCTCTATTAAAAAGCAATTGTTTGATATAGCCTCCGCTATTTCCCTATCATTGGATAACCGCTTATATTCGTCTCTAAAGGATAAAACGGCAGAAGGCTCCAAACCAAGAACCGGCCACCCTTGTGAGGAAAAGTGATGTAACTTCCCGGTATTCCTGTCTACCAATTTTTTAGCTTGTCTCAAAAACCCTTTTGACAAATAGGTCCTTCCGCTTTCGGCATAAAAAAGTTCTACCTCGTATCCCAGTTTCACCAACAATTCTATAGCGTCCTTGCCTACCTCTACGTCCAAATATCTTGTAAACTCGTCAATATATAATACAACTTTTCGTTTTGATATAGAATATTGTTTACTAATATGTTGAAGGTGCTTATTAAAATCAACACTATAAACTTTTGGTAGGTGTCTTTCTTGGGCAACCCCGGATGTTTTCTTTAGTAACCCGCCCAATAGTTTTGAAGCATATAACGCATTGGTCAGTCCGGGAACCTTGCTACCCAATTTGTTTAAACTCGTATTGTAAGCGAACAATTTTCCTCGTAAAGGATATCCATTCGATTCTTGATATTGGTACAAAAACTCTGCTTTTAAGGTTGCGACATCCACATTGCTTGGACATTCACTGGCGCAGGCCTTGCAGCTTAGACAGAGGTCAAAAACTTCCTTGAGTTCTTTCCGGTCAAATGCATTGGATTTTTCAGGATTCGTTAGGAACTCCCTAAGGGCATTGGCCCTGCCCCTTGTGGTGTCCTTTTCGTTCTTTGTGACATGATAACTGGGGCACATACCCCCATTCATATGATGTGTCTTGCGGCAATCCCCGCTACCATTACATTTTTCGGCAGCTTTAAGTATGCCTTCACTGTCCGAAAAATCCATCAACGTGTTTATTTCTGGCTCTTTTCTATTGATTTCATACCGGAAGGATTCATCCATGGGATAGGCATCTACAATCTTCCCTGGATTAAAAATATTATTGGGGTCAAAATAGGATTTTATCCTTTTTAAAAGTTGGTAATTGTTATCACCAATCATCAAAGGTAGAAACTCCGCCCTCACGATGCCGTCCCCGTGTTCTCCGCTAAAGGATCCTTTGTATTTTTTTGTGAGTTTGGCAACATCTGTTGTAATATTCCTAAAAAGTTTAACATCCCCTGATTTTTTAAGGTTGAGTATAGGTCTTAAATGGAGCTCCCCAGCACCGGCGTGGGCATAGTATACGGCACTCTGACCATATCCTTTCATGATTTGGGTGAATTCCCCAATAAATTCTTTTAAATCTTCTACTGCAACTGCGGTATCCTCTATACAGGCAACGGCTTTCATGTCTCCCACGATATTGCCAAGCAGACCCAGTCCGGCCTTTCTCAATTCTATAGCCTTATTGATACTGTCACCAATTAGCACAGGATTCGCATAACTAAGGCCAGATTCTTCAATAGTAGCCATAAGTTTTTTGACCTCTATATCCAAAGCCTGTTCGTCATCTGCGCTTACCTGAAGCATTAACAATGCAGCCGGATCTCCTTCTACAAAGAATCGATTCGCCATTTGGGACCTGTTGTTTTTGGTGCAATCCAAAATGACCTTATCCATCATCTCGCACAAGTACAGGGAATGTTGCATTACGGGGACCACATCCATAAGACAATCCTCCAGCGTACGGTAATGGGTTACAACCATGGCCGAAAGCTTGGGCGGAAGGTCATCCAATTGTAAAGTAATTTCCGTAGTAAAGGCCAAAGTTCCTTCACTCCCACAAAGTAATTGGGCTAAATTTAGGTAAGGTTCCTGGCCTCCAAAAACTTGGGATTTTAAAAGTTCGTCTACGGCGTAACCCGTGTTTCTTCTATGAATGGATGGTTTGGGAAATTCTTTATTGATTTCATTTTGTATTTCCTTATCATCCAATTCTTTAATAACATTGGTATAAACTAAAGATTCAAATCTACTTAGAGATTTTTTTTGTTCTATTTCCGAAGAAGAAAGTCCCTTGAATTCAGCTTCGCTGCCATCGGATAGAATAGTTTTCATGGAAACCACTTTGTCCCGTGTCACCCCATATTGGATGGAAGTGGTTCCGGAGGAATTGTTGCCAACCATTCCCCCTATCATACACCTATTGGAGGTGGATGTATTTGGACCGAAGAAAAGACCAAATGGTTTCAAAAAAAGATTTAGTTCATCTCGGATTACACCAGGTTGTACCGTTACTTGTTTCCTTTCCTTATCCAAATGGATAATCTCCGTAAAGTGCCGTGACACATCTACAACTATACCGTCACCAACACATTGCCCTGCAAGTGATGTACCTGCAGTTCTTGGAATAATACCAATTTTATGCTCATTGGCAAAAGCAATAAGATTTTTAATATCATCCTTGGTCTCAGGAAAGGCTACCGCCAATGGAATTTTTCGGTATACGGAGGCATCGGTTGCATACAAGGACTTGTACAAGTCATCTACTCGTAATTCTCCCTGTAAATTCTTTTCTAAACGAGATAATAATAAATTCAAGGTAGCACAATTTTGACCGCTAAATTAAGTTTTATTGTGTGAGCGACACAACCATGATTGTCGCTTTTTGTTAATAATTTAAAACTAGAATATATGAAGATTTTAAAATTTTTATCCCTCATCGCATTTATAAGTACAATTTCCATGAGCGCCCAGGAAATATCTGACCATGCCATAGGTTTGCGTTTGGGTGACAGTGATGGTTTTGGAGCTGAAATATCCTATCAAAAATCCATTGGAAGAACAAACAGGGCAGAATTTGACCTTGGTTGGAGGGATAGTAGAAATTATGACGCCTTTAAACTGGCTGGACTTTATCAATGGGTAAGACCTATAGATGGTGGTTTTAACTGGTATTACGGTGTAGGAGGAGGAGTTGGAAGTGTTGATTTTAGTCCAGGAATACCAAATTATGACGGCGATGGCGGCCTATTCGTTTTTGCGGCAGGTGATATAGGCGTTGAATATAATTTTGATATTCCCTTGTTGCTATCCTTGGATTTTAGACCAGAAATTGGAGTGTTGGGTTACGATGGATTTTCAGATAATTTTGACTTTGATATAGGATTAGGAGTCAGATATCAATTTTAGGCAACTCAACTTTTATATACAAACCAAAGCCCTTCAGCATTTTGTTGAAGGGCTTTTTTATGCTATTATAGAATATAATTACCTTTGCACTTCATTAAAAAGATAACATGAGAAATTTACTATTGCTTTTATTTGGGTTAATACTGACCCAAAGCTGTAATCAATCACCAGAGGGGTTCACCATTAACGGTTCCTTAAGAGGTGACTTGGAAGACGGGACACAGGTTTTTTTAAAAACCATTGGTGAAGGAAATCAACCCATAGAAGTGGATACCACGACCATTAAGGAAGGTAAATTCGAGTTTACGGGCACTTCTGAAAAACCGGAGCTTTATTATATTTTTGTGGACAATACGAAAGGGTATACCGCTGTTATTCTTGAAAATGGCGAAATTGAATTCGAAGCTTCCATTGATAGCCTTGGTTTTGCAGAAATTGGAGGAACCCCTCAAAATGACTACTTCTCCAATTATATGGAAGAATCCAGAAAAATTTCACTCCAGGCGAAGTCTATTCAAGAGGATTTGCAACGAGCTACAACCTCAGGTGGAACTCCTGAAAGCATCGCAGCTTTAAGGGACGAAATGCAGGAACTCACAGAAGAATATCAGGGATTTGAAACTAAATTTGTTAAGGAAAATCCTAATGCACTCATTTCCGCATTGCTTTTGGAAAGGGCCATCAGTACCAAAACTGTTGATTCTTCTGAGGCACAGAAGTTGTACGATGCCTTTTCGGAAGAAATAAAACAGTCCAAGCCTGGGAAAAATATTATGGAGCTTTTGGATAAACTTAAACAAGCCGAGGAATCGGAGAAAAACACTTCCATTGGTGCCACGGCCCCCAACTTTTCGGGACCAAACCCGGAAGGTAAAACCTTGGAGCTAAAAAAATTGCTGGGCAAGGCCACCTTGGTTGATTTTTGGGCGGCTTGGTGCAGACCTTGTAGGGCTGAAAACCCAAATATCGTTTCAGTTTATGAAAAGTATCACGACAAAGGATTGAATATAGTGGGTGTTTCCTTGGACAGAACCGCTGATGCTTGGAAAAAAGCCATTGAAGATGATGGGTTAGATTGGAACCACATTTCTAATATTGCCTATTTTGATGATGAAATTGCCAAACTTTATAATGTAGAAGCCATTCCCGCTGCTTTCTTATTGGATGAAAATGGAGTAATCGTGGCAAAAGACTTACGTGGCCCTGCTTTGGAGCAAAAAGTGGCCGAGCTGCTAAACTAACAGTGCATTTGCTAGAATAAAAAAGCCCGAACGGATAAGTCGTTCGGGCTTTTTTTATATGATTATGCTTTTAAAAAATTATTGGAATTTATTTCTAATATCCCTAAAAGTTCCAGTGACATTTGTATCGCCATTCCTTATTACTCTTCCAAAGATATTAACTACGGAATCCTCTCCAATAAATTCAATTGTGGCGCCATCGTTCAAGACTAAATCTCCATAGATAGCAAGATTACCTTCTACTCGTAACTTGGCTCCATTATTTACATTTACGTTTCTCTTCCTGTTATTACGTCCTACCACAAATGTTCCGTTCATCTCAAAAAGCCCATCTTGGTTAATATTGACATTTTCTTTTACTGTCCATGATCCGCAAAGTAATAGTGAACCACCTATATTTAAACTATTAAACCTTTTAGAACCACGAAAAGATAGGTTTTCACCCCCATTCACATTAAGGTTAGCACTTCCAGAATAGGCTATTAAATCGGAGCAACGAGCTGCCAAACTTTCATCTGGCCTATTCAATTTAATAATTTGCAATCCTTCCAATCCGGAAGCTGCAAAAATATAGTCATCCTTTGAGGCTACAAAATTTATGGAACCCTCTAACTGAATGATTCCAACTAGGCTGGTGTCTGCATTCTCTTTGTCCTCAGAAAGGCACAGGCCTGCACCACCGTTGGCCATCAAAAGCACATTTTCGTTTGTTGCCACGGCATTGGTCACCACATCGGCATCATCAACGGTCTCCGGATCCAGTAAAATAGGAACATACTCTACAAAATTACCTGTACTTCCATTATAAACGCCAGCTCCTTTGGAACCTTCCGAAACGATAATGTTTTCACCGTAAAAATCAAGGGTTCTCTTTGTATTTACTCCAAAATCCGAATCTATGGCAATATCCTTTACCGTGTTCAGACTTTGGTCTAAAATGGATACCCCGGCACTTGCATCCAATACAGCTATGTTCGTTTCGTTAGCAGCTACTGCCCTTAAATCGGCGTATGGTGCTTCTACGACCATAGTTAAGTCGGACTTGTTGTATACGCGTACAAAGCCTTCCTGACCACTGGTAACAATTACTTTATCCGATACCACTTCTACATCTGTGGCATTGTAACCGTCCTGAAATCCGTAGGTTATACCAGCATCTAAGTCAAAACTTCCATTAGGAGCATAAATTTTAGCTACAAAAGAATTGGCCGTTGCCGTTACTGAAAGTTCAGAGTCTACACCACCTGCTAAGTATACATATCCGTTGTCATAGTCTACGGCGTTGATATCAGCATTTGTGTAATACAAACGTGATGTCACCCTTGGATTTCTTGGGTTTTTAACATTTATGATATCTACGGCTCCTACAAAGCCAGCATCAACCGTATTATAGGAAACATAAGCATAATCCCCATCAACTACTACATGGGATGCCGTTAGATTTTCGCCACCCTGAAACGTGGGGACATCTACCTGGGCTACCAAAGTCAATGGATAATCCCCAGCGGGTTGTGCTTTTGCACTCGAGGCATACTTACCCGTAATCGTAGCTTCATCCAATATATCAAGTACACCGGCCTTGTCATACATGATACTATTTTCTAAAATTACTTCATTGGACTCCAATCTTAAATTTTCTTTATTGTTGGGGTCTTCATAAACAGTCGTTTCATCACTACAGGAAAAAAATATTGAGTTTATTGCAGCGATTAAAATGGGGAATCTTCTTATCATGGGTAAAAGAGTTTGGTTTTTATTTAGTTTCTAAACAACGAACCGACCTCTTTTTCCTTATGATATACTTGACTTTTTCGATGAAATGCAATAAAAAATACCTAATTCGATTTTTCTTGTAAGAATAGTATTACTTAATTTAATTTTCCTAGTTTGGCTAGAATAAACAATAGAATAATGGGAAGTGCCAATAAGATGACCATAAGCGTATCCGTTCCCAGAAGACTGGGCATAAATAGTAGTGTTGTTAAATAACCACCAACCGCTCCACCAAAATGTGCCGTGTGGCCAATATTGCCCAAACGACTTTTCATGCCATAAATGGAATAGAGTAAATATCCAATACCAAGAACATAGGCAGGTATGGGTATGGGTATGAACATCAAATACAAACTGTCATTAGGTTGTAGTAATATGGCAGAGTACAAAACACCAGTCACAGCTCCACTGGCCCCTACTGCACTATAATAAGGTTCGTCTTTATGAAAAAATAAGGCCAAAAGGCTTCCTGCCAAAAGGCTTATGAAATATATGGCAATGAATTTCCCTTGTCCAAACCAACCTATGACCACATCTGCGAAAAAATACAAGGTGAACATATTAAAAAAGAGGTGGGCTATGTCTACATGAAGAAATCCCGAGGTAAGCATTCTTTCTTTTTGACCGCTTTTAATTGCCCCTATACTGAATTTATAACGGTCAAAGAAAAAGGTATCGTTAAACCCTTTGAGGGATACAATGATGTTCGCAGCTATAACGGCTATGGTGGCAATGTCCAAGTTATACATACAGTTCCATAATTATTGGCCTCAAATATAGCTATATTTGCCCTTATATTAGAAGGTATGCAACTGCTGGTTTTTATTTTAGTCTATCCATTTTTATGGCTAATTTCCATTCTACCCCATCGGATATTTTATGGCTTTTCCGATTTCGTGTTTTTTTTGGTCTATAAAGTAATCGGATACCGAAGAAAGGTGGTTCAGGAAAACCTGAATCTTGTGTTTCCGGAGAAAGGCCAGGATGAGATTCATCGCATAGAACGCAAATTCTATAAACACATGTGTGATATGTTCCTCGAAATGGTAAAGACCATGAATTTGACCAAAGACCAGATTAAAAAAAAATACAATGTACTCAATATTGAAGTGATCAATAATCTTGAAAAAAAACGTAGTATTTTGGTGGTTTGCTCACATTATGCCAATTGGGAATGGACCGTGAGCATGAATAATTATGTACAAGCCAAGGGTTACGCCGTTTATCAAAAAATAGGTAATAAATATTTTGATCGGTTCATTAAAAAGGTGAGGGAACGATGGAATACTACTTTAATCACCCAACAACAAACGGTTAAAACGGTAGTTAGGGATAAACGAGATGGGGTCATTGGTATTTTCGGTATGGTCAGTGATCAATCCCCTCAGGCCCATAGGGCACAATATTGGTCGGAATTTATGGGTGTAAAGGTCCCTATTTTCAACGGAGCGGAAACCATGGCGCGAAAATTAGGTTTGGCCGTTGTTTTTCTGAAGGTCAGTAAGGTGAAACGGGGCTACTACCAAGCGGAATTCATCCCCATTACCGAGAATGGGAAAGATACCGAAGAAAATGAAATCACCGAAACCTTTCTAAGGTTGACGGAACAACAGATAAAAGAAAGACCCGAGCACTACTTATGGACACATAAGAGGTGGAAACACAGGGATAAAACCCCAGCTCACTTTGCCAAGGTGACTTAGTTAAACCCTCTTTTAAAGTGCTACCTACTGACGAATTATTCTGTTAAAATCTTATATTTAAAGGGTATTTTGAGCAACAGAATTTTAAGGTATGGAATTTTTTGAAACGATTTACAACGAAATCATTGGTTTTTTGGGAATTTCCCAAGCTTGGGAAATCATTAAATCGGGTGATTATAGTTCCTTTAGAACTTTTGAGGGTGTACAAAGCCTGATTTTCCCAATTATACCATTATTGGTATTATTGGAGTTCATTTTAGGACTTGTTTATAAAAAGCCACAGACCAAGGTTTACAAGGTCAATTTTCTAATATATGTTTTTAACCGATTCGTCGGTAGGTTTATCGCAATCGCAATGGTAACCCTTTGTATCGGTTGGTTTGAGCCCTATGCCTTGATTAAAACTGGCCCAACGTGGTATTGGTTTATATATGCCTATATCGTATGGGAGTTCGGACATTTTATTTATCATTATCTTGGACATAAGGTTCGATTGTTTTGGTGTTTACACGCTACCCACCATACCCCGGAGGACATGAACCTATCGGTCACGTATGCACATTTTTTCCTTGAAGCACCTTATGCCGATGTTATACGTACGACCGTGTGTTTACTATTAGGAGTGGAACCCGCTATGTTATTTTTGATCATGTTCATAGATGGTACCTATGGCGCTTTCATACATGTGGGCGAAAACATGATTAAAGATGCCCGATTCGGATTTTTGAACAAAATTATGCTGACGCCTTCCCATCATCGGGTTCATCATGCCCGAAATCCGCTGTATATGGATACAAATTTTTGTAATTTGTTGAATATCTGGGATCGGGTTTTTGGAACCTACCAAGAAGAACAACCCGATACCAAACCAGAATATGGCATTACCCGGAAGGTAAATTCCGGTAATTTTATGGATGTATATTTTGGTGAATTTATAGCTTTAGGCAGGGATATAGTGAAGGCCCCAGGAATTAAAAATAAGCTCGCCTATATTTTTATGCCCCCTGGATGGAGCCATACAGGGGAACATAAAACATTTAAAATTGTAAGATCTGAATATTTAACAGGAAAGACTTAGATTCCTGCCACTTCCTTTATTTCACTAATAATTCGGTCTGCCAGTGAATCCGCTTCGGTCTGACTTTTCGCTTCGGTATAAATTCTGATGATGGGCTCCGTATTCGATTTTCTCAAATGCACCCAGTTATCCGCAAAATCAATTTTTACCCCATCAATGGTGGAAATTTCTTCATCTTTATATTTGTCGGCCATCGCACTTAATATTCCGTCAACATCAAGCCCTGGAGTAAGTTCAATTTTCTTTTTGCTCATAAAATAACTTGGGTAGCTGGCCCTAAGTTCGGCCACTGTTCCCCCTTTTTCAGACATCAACATCAGAAATAAAGCCGTACCTACCAAGGCATCGCGTCCATAATGGCTTTCGGGATAAATGATACCTCCATTTCCTTCTCCACCAATAATCGCATTATTCGCCTTCATTTTGGTCACCACATTGACTTCTCCAACCGCCGCGGCCTCGTATGTTCCTCCATGTTTTTGGGTAATATCCCTTAATGCCCTGGATGAAGATAGGTTGGAAACCGTATCTCCTTTTGTTTTACCAAGAACATAATCCGCACAGGCTACCAAAGTATATTCTTCACCGAACATTTCACCATCATTGCTAATAAAGGCCAATCGGTCAACATCAGGGTCTACCACGATACCAAAATCGGCCTTTTCTTCAACGACCAATTTGCATATATCTCCCAGGTGTTCCTTTAAAGGCTCCGGGTTATGGGGAAAGTGGCCCGTAGGCTCACAATACAATTTTACGACCTTTACTCCCAGTTCCTTTAAAAGCTTTGGAATAGCAACTCCCCCTGTAGAATTGACCCCATCTACAACAACCTTGAATTTTGCTTTTTTGATGACATCTGCATCCACCAGGGATAGGTTTAGAACTTCATCGATATGTATATCGATATAACTATCATTTTTAATAATTTCGCCCAATTCGTCCACTTCGGAAAAATCAAAATCCTCCTTTTCTGCTATTTCCAAAATTTTAGCACCTTGGGCTGCGTCCAAAAATTCTCCTCGCTCGTTCAACAACTTTAGGGCGTTCCATTGTTTTGGGTTATGACTAGCGGTAAGTATGATTCCCCCATCCGCCTTTTCCAAAGGAACGGCTATTTCTACGGTAGGGGTGGTGGACAAATCCAAATCTATGACATCGATTCCAAGTCCTACAAGGGTAGAAACAACAAGATTTTGGATCATTTCACCAGAAAGTCGGGCATCTCGGCCAATCACCACTTTTAATTTGTCCTTTTTGGAATAATCCTTAAGCCAAATACCATAAGAAGCTGCAAATTTAACCGCGTCTATAGGTGTTAAGTTATCGCCCGGCTTGCCTCCAATTGTTCCTCGTATTCCTGAAATTGATTTTATTAGTGTCATTATTTGAATTAAGTTTTTGCAAATATAAAGCTCTAAGGTTATTTGAAAGTTTACCAATTCGTAAATTCGACTTTTATAGAAAAATATTAGCTGAATGAACTTCTTGGCCCATATTTATCTTTCCTTTAATGATAAGGAAATTACCATTGGTAATTTTATTGCGGACAGTATCCGGGGAAACAAGTTTCGGCACTTACCATACAGAATTCAACAGGGCATTCAATTGCACCGCTCCATAGATACCTTTACGGACACGCATAAAATTCCCAAACTGAGCAGTAAGCGCCTTCATAAGAACTACGGCCACTATAGTAGGGTAATCGTAGATATTTTTTATGACCATTTTTTAGCCAAAAATTGGAAGGAATACTCCAATATTCCTTTGGAACACTTTGTGGACGAATTTTATGACTTGTTGGAAGAATATTATGATTATCTGCCAGACGGCACCAAACATATGATGCCTTACATGATTTCCGATAATTGGTTGTTGAATTATTCTAAAATGGATGGAATCGCAAGAGTTCTAAATGGAATGAACCGTAGAACCCGCAACAGGTCAAAAATGAATTTTGCCATTTTGGACCTGGAGGAATATTATGACGATTTTGAAAAAGAGTTTACCCTGTTTTTTGAAGAATTGGTTATCTTTTCCAAACACAAATACAATTCTTTAAAACCAATTTAAATCAACCTAATAGAACTTTAAATGAAAAAACTTTCCTTTCTTTTTCTTGGCTTATTAGTATTAACAAATTGCAGAAAGTCAGCTTCCGATCCAACTGGTTTAGTTACCGATAAGGCCATGGTGGTCTCAGCTCGTGAGGAGGCCTCCAAAATTGGTGTGGAAATCATGAAAAAGGGGGGCAATGCCTTTGACGCTATGGTAGCGACGGAAATGGCCCTAGTAGTAGCGTATCCCTTTGCTGGAAATCTTGGGGGTGGTGGATTTATGGTTTACCGAAAGGCAGATGGAGACGTTGGTGGTTTGGACTATAGGGAAAAAGCCCCCTTAGCAGGACACAAGGATATGTATTTGGATTCTCTTGGCAATGTAATTCCCAATATGAGTACCGTGGGCGCCACTGCTGTCGGTGTACCGGGTACCGTTGCGGGTATTATAGAGGTTCATAAAAAATTTGGTTCCCTTCCCTTGGAAGAAATATTTGAACCCGTAATCGCACTGGCCGAAAAAGGGGTTCCCGTTACCGCCAACCAAGAAAGAAGATTAGCTAGCCAACGGGACAAGTTTATAGAAGTTAATGGCGATAGCACAAAATTTGCAACAGTTTACAAGGAAGGAGATATTATCAAATATCCTGCTTTGGCCAATACGATGCGAAAGATTGCTGAGCAGGGACGCGACGGATTCTACAAAGGGGAAACCGCTCAAAAATTGGCGGCCTTCATTCAGGAACATGGAGGATTTATTACCGAAGAGGATTTAGAAAAGTACCAAGCGGTATGGAGGCAACCTATTATATTCAATTATAAAGATCTACGAATCATATCCATGAGTCCTCCAAGTAGCGGGGGAGTGACAATCAATCAAATATTCAAGATGATAGAACCCTATGATGTTGCCGATTTTGGACATAATTCTGCTAAGACCGTTCAATTGTTTACCGAAGCTGCACGTAGAGCGTATGCGGACCGTAACTATTATCTTGGAGACCCTGATTTTGTGGATATACCTTTGGATGTACTGTTATCCAATGCTTACTTGGAGGAACGCATGAAGAACTTTTCTTTTGAAAAGGCCACTAAATCCTCGGATGTAGAACGTGGTAATGTAGAGATTGTAGAAAGTATGGAGACCACCCACTACTCTATCGTTGATGCCGAAGGCAATGCCGTCTCGGTCACCACAACCTTGAACGGAGCCTATGGTTCCAAGCTATATTCTGACGAACTGGGATTTTTTCTCAATAATGAAATGGATGATTTTAGTGCAAAGCCTGGCGTTCCCAATATGTTTGGTTTAATAGGTGCGGAAGCCAATAGTATTGCACCCGAAAAACGAATGTTGAGTAGTATGACTCCTACCATAGTGGAAAAGGATGGTAAACTTTGGATGGTAGTAGGTACTCCGGGTGGTTCTACCATAATAACAGCAGTGGCCCAAACCATTTTGAACGCCTATGAGTTTGATATGAGCATGCAGGAAGCGGTTAACGCTCCACGTTTTCATCATCAATGGTTGCCGGACATGGTCATTTTTGAACCGGAAGGATTTCCGGATACCCTTAAGGAAGAAATGAAATCCAAAGGATATATCATTAACGAAGAAAGAACTCCTATAATAGGAAAAGTGGATGCCATTCGGGTTTTACCCGATGGAAAACTGGAAGGTGGTGCCGATAAGCGAGGTGACGATGCCGCAGTTGGATATTAAATTCAAGTGTCAAACTCAAATTCAAGTACAAGTACAAGCTCAAAATGAAAAGTTTTAATTTTCCTATAACCAACAATCGGCAACCAATAGCGAACAGCAAATAGTAAAAAATATGCTTAAAAAATTATTACGAATCCTAGGTATTATTGTTTTAGTAATCGTAATCGCCTTTGGAACAATCTATGCCTTATACAACGAACCCTTGCCAGAAGGCAGGTCGGGACCGGAGGCGGATGCCCTGGCCCAAAAAATGTTGAACTCCTTAAACTATGATCAATATAAAAACACCCGATTCATTGAATGGTCTTTTAGGGATGGCTCCCATTTATATAAGTGGGACAGGAATAATAAAAAGGTGGAGGTCCAATGGGACGATTACAGAGTCAATTTGGACCTCATTGCTACAGAATCCAGTATAGGATATAGAAACGGAGAACGACTAAATGCCAAAGAGAACGAGGATGTCATAGAAGATGCCGTTTCCATGTTCAACAATGATTCCTTTTGGTTGGTGGCACCGTACAAGGTTTTTGACCCTGGAACGCGGCGGGAAGTGGTCGCTTTAGAAGATGGTTCGGAAGGTTTGTTGGTTACCTTCAACAGTGGTGGCACTACTCCGGGGGATTCCTATTTATGGATTTTACAACCTAGTGGATTCCCTAAAAGTTTTAAAATGTGGGTGAAAATTATACCTATAGGGGGTGTTGAAGCTACTTGGGACGATTGGCTGGTTACCGATAGTGGCGCATTTCTGCCCAAGACCCATGTCATGGGACCTTTAGAAATTTCCATGGGCGATGTTAGAGGGTATAATCGATAGTCTAAAAAATCAAACACAAATTCAAGTACAAATCCTAATAAACAAATTAAAAATTCCAACTGCCAAAACAATGGAAATTAAACTTTTAGCTGAAAAGGATTTAACCCAGGATTTACAGGAACAACTATCCAAGTTATACCTGCAGCTTAATTCCGAACTGAAACAGCTTTCCTTGGAAGAAATATTATATGACGAAGAATATATTGATATAGCCGCCTGTTTTGATGACGACAAACTTGTTGGTATCGCGATGATGGTCAATTACAAAGTAGTTTCGGGGCACAAAGGAATGATAGAGGATGTTATTGTATCAGAAAATTACAGAGGACAGGGAATCGGAAGAAAACTCATGGAAGTATTACTTCAACAAGCTAAAAAAAGAAAGCTTGATGATGTGCTCCTTTTCAGCGGTCATCATCGAACTGCCGCCATCAGTCTCTATAAAAGTTTAGGCTTTACTTTAAAGAACAGCGGACTTTACATTAAAAAATTGGATTAGCACCTATACTTTCTTAACGTGTTGCAATTGACTTTTGAGCTCTTGCATGGATTCCTGTAACTGTCGTAAAAGGCCACTATCAGTGGTTGCATCTACATTGAAGGTAATCTTACTACTTACTTCCCATATCTCCTGAATCAAAAAGGGTTTTATTTCGTATGGTGGATATGTTTCGTTCAAGGAAACCAAGGTAATATTGTTGGAATTTGGTCTTTTTTCAATTTTTTTGACCATGACCGAATCCTGTAATACCACCACGTACATTTTGTTGGCACTCACATGGTCAATATGTTCTATGGCCCTGGCCAAAACCCACTCGCCAGGTCTAAGATTGGGAAGCATACTATCTCCTTCCACTTGAAAGCCACGATATGTAGCGTTCCTAAATTCTGGTATTGGCAAATCAAACGCTGGTAGCTGTTGGTACCAACTCGTATCTGAAATGTTTTGGGGATATCCGGCGGCGGCCTTTGCATTAACTAAAACCATATTGTCACGGTCGGCGCTATCTACAGTAACCACTTTGGGAATCACACTTACTTGGGAAGTTTCTAAATATTGGTTGTCGCTTTCCCCAAACAACCACAAGGGGTTAATCTTAAACTGTTTCAGAAGCTCCGAGACCACTTTTCCGGATAGTTTGGTCCTTCCCCTTTCAATATCAGCAGTCGTATTTTTAATGCCTAAAAGCTCGGCAAATTCAGCTTGGGTGTATCCTAGTTCCCTGCGGATATCAATAAATCTTTTGAGCGTCAGTTCATTTTCCATATTCAAATATAGTCAATATGGATTATTTCCAAAATAAAATATGGATTATTTCCATAATTAGGAATATATCCATAATTTTGGATTAATTACATATCCTGATGAATTTTGAACGTATAAAGGAAAAATTGAATATTCTTGCGGATGCCGCCAAATACGATGTTTCGTGTTCCAGCAGTGGTAGTAATAGAAAGAATAAGGATAAGGGGCTGGGCAATGCCAGCAACGGTATCTGTCATAGTTATTCAGAAGACGGCAGGTGTATCTCTCTTTTAAAGATATTATTGACCAACCATTGTATCTATGACTGTGCCTATTGTGTTACTAGAAAGAGCAATGATGTAAAACGTGCTGCTTTTAAAATTCAGGAAGTGGTGGACCTGACCATAAATTTTTACAGAAGAAATTATATCGAAGGTCTCTTTTTGAGTTCAGGTATTTTTAAGAATGCTGATTATACGATGGAGAGACTTATTGCAGTGGCCAAAAAATTAAGGGAAGAGGAAAATTTTAATGGATATATTCATTTAAAGTCGATTCCCGGAGCTAGTGATGAATTGATGTATGAGGCCGGATTATATGCGGACCGCTTGTCGGTAAACATTGAAATCCCCACAATATCCGGCCTTAAACTTTTGGCACCTGATAAAAAACACGAAGATTTTGCAAAGCCCATGCGCAAGGTGAAGGACGAAATTCTGCGTTATCAAGAAGAAAAAAAGCGAATAAAAAGTATACAGGCATATGCACCGGCTGGGCAAAGTACCCAGATGATAGTGGGTGCAACAGGGGAATCGGACAAAGACGTGATGTATTCCGCAACCCATTTTTACAAAAAATTTCATATGAAGCGGGTCTATTATTCCGGTTATGTTCCGGTTTCCCATGACAGTCGGTTACCGTCTATCGGAACACAGGTACCTATGTTACGGGAAAATAGATTATATCAAACAGATTGGTTGTTACGTTTTTACGGTTTTGCCGTTAATGAAATCCTTAATGATGAGCATCCCAATCTGGATATGGACGTTGATCCAAAATTAGGGTGGGCCCTAAGAAACCTTCAATATTTTCCCGTGGACATCAATAAAGCGGACAAATCTCTTTTGGCCCGTATTCCTGGCGTGGGAATATCCTCGGTACATAAGATTGTAAATGCAAGGAAGTTCAGGAAATTGGATTGGGATCACTTAAAGAAAATGGGGGTTGCACTAAATAGGGCCAAGTATTTTATTCATTGTGACTCAAGGTACTGGGAAAGAAGGGATTTGGATGCGGAACGTATAAAAGGGATGATTTTAAGTACGTCCTATGGAAAATTTAGAGGTCAATATAGCAATCAATTATCACTTTTCAACTGAATAGGGGCTTATGGAAACAACAAAAACATTTATTTACGACGGAAGCTTTAATGGATTTTTAACCGCTGTTTTTTCTGGATTTGAGCAGCGACTAGGGTCTGTGGACATTCAAAAGGATCGACTTGTTCAAAATGGATTGTTTTCTGAAACAGAAATCATCTTTACAAACGTAACAACAGCTAAAAGGGTATGGAACGGAATAAAATCTAAAAGTAGCAATGCCATTCGTAACATATATTTTTCCTTCCTTAGCGGAGAAGAGGGTTTGGAGCCCCTACTCTATCAATACATTCGCAAGTTAATGGGTTCTAAACAATCTATGGAGAAGAATTTTTCTGATACAGCCATTCTAAAAATCAATCAGATCGCCCAAAAGGTCAATCGGGAAAAACACCGTATGGAGGCATTCGTACGATTTCAACTTACCAAAGACGGTATTTATTTTGCAAATATTGAACCGGACTATGATGTACTTCCCTTGATTTCCAGACATTTTAAAAATAGATATGCAGATCAGGAATGGATAATCTACGATCTTAAGAGAAAATATGGTTTATACTATGACTTGAGCGGGGTTGAAATTATTACTATGGATCTGTCCCAGGAGCTTGTAAATGATATAGGAAAAAGTCACTTGTTGACAGATGGTGAATACGACTATCAAAATTTGTGGAATAATTATTTCAATAGTACCAATATCAAATCCAGAATTAATAAAAAACTACACACACAGCATGTACCCAAACGTTATTGGAAATACCTTAGTGAAAAGAAGGAAGCAGTTTAAACACACTTTAGATTTGAATTGGTTTAATGAATGATTAAGTCCATTTGATTCATAAGTAATTTTAAATATACATCACCCAAATAATAATCAGTTTCTATTAGTTATATTGTAACTTGATATTCTTTTCTTAAAATAGAAATTATGATTTCCAAAACACCATTTGTAAGTTTCCTTATTCTTTCAATTCTCGTGTTATCTTGTAATGAAACACCAAAAACTACTGCTTCATTACTCATCTACGGTGGTCCTATTTATACCGTAGATTCCATTCAGCCTATGGTGGAAGCTGTTGCCGTTAAAGAAAATAAAATTCTATTTGTTGGGAGTTTAGCCGATGCGGAAAAATATAAAGGAGATATAACAAAAGTTATTGACCTAAAAGGTAGAACCATGGCACCTGGCCTAATTGAGGGTCACGGTCATTTTATGGGTTTAGGTTATAATGAGTTGAATTTGGACCTGATGAATACAAAGAGTTATCAGGAAATTGTAGATGCAGTGGCAGAACAAGTAAAGAAAGTGGCTCCGGGTGAATGGATAACGGGAAGAGGCTGGCACCAAAGTAAATGGGAGGAAATGCCAAGTGATACGGTAAATGGTTTTCAAACCCATGATTTGTTAAGTGAAGTATCACCGGATAACCCCGTTTATTTGAGACATGCAAGTGGTCATGCAGGTTTCGCCAATGCAAAAGCCATGGAAATTGCTGGTGTTTTGGAACTTTCAAAGGACGGAGTTGATAAATTGGAGGTAGAAGGTGGTGAAGTAATGCGAGATGGTTTAGGAAGACCAACTGGTATTTTTAATGAGCGAGCCATGTCTTTAATTACCCAACACATTCCAGAAACTACTCCAGAAAAGAATATTCAGGCCTTTAAATTGGCTATTAAGGCTTGTCACGAAAATGGAATTACAGGTTTCCACGATGCGGGTATTGGTAAAGAGACTATTGAACTTTATAATCAGATGAAAAGTGAGGGTGAAATGAACGTACGTATGTACGCTATGTTGACTGGTTGGGACAAAGAGCTCCTGAAGGACTGGTATGCAAAAGGCCCAAGTATTGATGAGGATAATCTATTTACTATTCGCTCCGTAAAATTAAATTGCGATGGAGCATTAGGGTCAAGAGGTGCCTGGCTTTTGGAGGAGTACACGGACCGACCTGGGCATTTTGGGCATGAGACCCTCCCAATGGAGTTTGTAAAAGAAACTGCTCTAAACGGATTGCAACATGGTTTTCAAGTATGTTCCCATGCCATTGGTGATCGTGCAAATAAAGAAATATTGGACCGTTACGAAGCTGCGTTTACGGAATTACCCGAAATGGCGGAGAATCATAGATTTAGAATTGAGCATGCGCAACATTTACACCCCGATGATATTCCACGCTTTGCCCAATTGCAGGTAATTCCGGCTATGCAAGCGGTGCATATGTCATCGGATAGACCTTGGGCTATTGATCGTCTGGGTGAGAAGCGGATAAAAGAAGGAGCTTATATGTGGCAATCCTTATTGAAATCAGGAATCCCTATTGTTAACGGCACCGATGTACCCGTGGAACCGTTAAATCCGATTGCCAGCTTATATGCAAGTTTTACACGGAAAACTTTGAAAGGAACCCCGGAAGGAGGCTATGAACCTGAGCAAAAAATGACGCGTGAGCAAGCACTACGATCCTATACACTTGATGCCGCCTATGGTGCCTTTGAAGAAGAAATCAAAGGTTCCATCTCCCCAGGCAAGTTGGCCGATTTCACCATATATAACCAAGATTTGATGACCGTGCCTGAAGATGATTTTTTAGGGACCGAAATCGACATGACCATTTTCAACGGCAAAGTTGTGTATGACAAATCGAAATAATAAATGCTTTAAGGTTCATTATACGATATTGCACAAGTTGCTTGCTTCATGCAATGATGGTATTGTTTGAAGTTTAAAAAATTATCCTAAATCTACTTTATGCTTTTTTCGCCGATAAAATGGTCACTCTTATTTTTAAAAAGAACATTGAACGTTGTTAGACTGCCATAAATTCTCGTAATGTATTGCTGTAAATCAATCTTTTCCTGGTCGTCCAAATTCTTGCTGGAATTGATTTTTTGCTCCATTACCCTAATCCTATCCCGTACCATGACTATTTTATGAAAAAAGGTATCAATAGGGATTTCCTTGTTGCTTAAACCTGTTTCCCCTGGTTCCAATATGAGATTGCCACCTTTCCACTTGTCCGCGATAGCCACTTGTTCCGTAACATCGCTCCATCTTTTTAAAATGTTCATTAGTGAAGTCTCCACTTCCAAAAAACTTACCGTGTCCACATCATTCTCCAAAGCTTCAATAACTTCAAAATCATCATTAATATAGATAGTTTCGAGTCCCTTTTCCATGAAGGTCACCCAATAATGTTTGGAAGAAACATTGGTAACCACTCCAAATCCATACTCGCTATGTTTAATACGAGAGCCTATTCCCAATAATTGCATAGTGTTTTTTTAATTTTGAAAGCTAAGGTAGTACCAATGACATTTTTCAGCAAGGAAAAATTCTTTGAATCAAATAAAAAATTGAAGCATATTTATGCTAGTTGTTAATCTAAGGAACTTCCATTACATTTAAACACTGTAAAATCTATGCCCTATGAAATACCTAAAATGGTTTGTGCTTGTCGTCATCTTGGCGACTGCCTGTAAGGAGGAAGCAAAAAAGAGCGAAATCGTGGAAGAAAGGAATCCCGTTAAATTAAAAGCATTGATTCTGGACGGACAGAACAATCATTATGTTTGGCCCAAGACTACGATGATGATGAAAGATTATTTGGAGGAAACCCAATTATTTGATGTTGATATACATCGTATGGACTCCGTTTGGTTGGGTATAAAATATAATGAATCGAGACCTGAATCGTATACTTTTTATATTGAAAAGTACCCCTTGGATTCCACCAAGTACGGAGTGTCTTCCAAGCCTATCAAAACATCTATGTTTTCCATGGATTTTGAACAGTATGATGTCATTATCTCTAATTTAGGTGCAGACTCTCCCCTATGGCCCGAAGCCACGAGAAGTAATTTCGAAAATTATATTTCCAATGGTGGTGGATTTGTGGTAGTTCATGCCGCCAATAATGCATGGGGCGAATGGGATGAATTCAACAAGATGATCGCCCTTGGAGCTTGGGGAGGTCGTGACGAAAGTACGGGTCCTTATGTGTATTATAACGATGCCGGAGAAGTGGTAAGGGACGATTCAGAAGGGGTCTGTGGTTCGCACGGACCGGAATATGAGTTTGAGCTCACCAATCGGGCACCGGAACATCCTATTATGAAAGGAATACCCAGCAAATGGTCACACACTCAGGACGAACTGTACGAACGTATGCGAGGTCCTTTTGAGAATGCCACTATTCTTGCAACCGCCTATGCCGATGTGGAAAAGAATGCACCGCCTTGGAACCCGAACGTAAAAGGTCTTGGACAACATGTACCACAATTAATGGCCATTGAGTATGGCGATGGACGTGTTTTTCATACCACCTTGGGACATTTTGATTATTCCATGGAAGGTGTAGGGTTTATCACCACGTTACAACGAGGTGCCGAGTGGGCGGCAACGGGTAAGGTAACACAACCCATCCCTAAAGACTTTCCAAAAGAGAATGAAACATCCTCAAGAAAATGGAAGGGCTAATTAGTAGATTCTTGGTCTGGTTGGCTTATCGGGTCGGTTTGGCATCCCTCTTTCCGTCTGGTATCGATTAAATATATAATTTTCCACGTGCCTTCTTGCTTCAGTAGTTGAAAGGAATTTACCCCACAGTGGCTGAATTTATTTTTATACCAAAACTCATAGGGTGTCCAAGCATTGGCCATCGCACCATCGACCTGTATGGAATAATCCAATAGCTTTTCCTGAAAGCTTACCGTATCGGGAATGCTTACAATAGAGCGAATCATATCCTTAATATTTTCCGTTTTTAAGATGGTCTTTCCTTGCTTATCGGTACCAATGGTCTGCAATACAACATCTTCACGAAGAACATTCGCCATACCGATAGAATCCTGTGTATGGAAAGCTGTAAAAAAATCATCTACCGTTTTTCTTACTGCCGTTTCTTCGTTGGATTGTGCCGGCAGAACCATGGAAATAAACGGAAACACAAATAGCATTAATTTTTTTAGCATCACTCAAATAAATTTTGGTTGGCTAAAAATAATGATTATGACCCATACAGAGACCAAAGCAGGGAAATCTTCGTAAAAAATTTCTCAACAAAACTCATTACTTTTGCCCAGACTAAAAAGGAAATATATGTCTACCGCAAAAAAGGAATACAAGAGAGTAACGGTCAAGTCTTTGGTCGAAATGAAAAGCAATGGTGAAAAAATATCCATGCTAACGTCCTATGACTACTCTATGGCAAAAATTGTGGATGCGGCAAAAGTTGATGTCATTCTGGTGGGTGATTCCGCTAGCAATGTAATGGCCGGTCACGAAACCACTTTGCCCATTACCTTAGATCAAATGATCTATCATGCATCTTCGGTAATTAGAGCGGTAGAAAGAGCCTTGGTTGTGGTTGACCTGCCTTTTGGAAGTTATCAGAGCGACCCAAAGGAAGCATTAAGGTCTGCCATCAGAATCATGAAGGAAAGTGGGGCCCACGCGGTAAAAGTGGAAGGCGGGCTGGAAATTAAAGAATCGGTAAAACGTATCTTGGCTGCTGGAATTCCCGTCATGGGCCATTTAGGTTTGACCCCCCAATCCATTTATAAATTTGGAACGTACACAGTAAGGGCCAAGGAAGAGGAAGAGGCCCAAAAATTGCTTGAGGATGCCGCCATGTTGGAGAAATTAGGTTGCTTTAGTGTAGTCCTTGAAAAAATACCGGCAGCTTTGACCAAAAAAGTGTCGGAACAATTGACCATACCTACCATTGGAATTGGCGGGGGAAAACATGCTGACGGACAAGTTTTGGTAGTACATGACCTCTTGGGAATGACCCATGAATTTAATCCAAGGTTTTTAAGGCGATACATGAACCTTTATGAGGAAATGGGCAACGCCATATCCAACTATGTCAAGGACGTAAAAAGTATGGACTTTCCCAACGATGAGGAACAATATTGATTATTATGACTTTGTCCCTAAGAAATAAAGTGCTTTTTAGCAGGCTTGTAATCATATTTCTGGTGCTTCTCAATATAGGCTGTGACCAGGTGTCTAAAAGGGTTGTACGTGAAAATGTATCACATCGGGAATATATTCCTCTGATTAAAAATCATTTCATTCTTACCAACGTAGAGAACACTGGGGCCATGTTGGGATTTGGAGCCAACTTCCCTCCTACCCTTAAACTCATTTTGTTTCAAGTTTTGCCCTTTGCTGTTTTACTGGTTTTACTGTATAGAATGCTAACGAAAATCCATACCAACAAATGGATGATTATGGCATTTGCTTTTGTAATTGGTGGTGGTATAGGTAATTTAATCGATAGAATTGCACTAGGATCGGTTACCGATTTTTTTCAAATCCGTCTAGGTTTTTTTAAAACAGGTATTTTTAATATGGCAGATGTTGCAGTTACCACCGGGGTGCTGCTTATTTTGTTTCTTGGGCTTGTTGGAAAAAAAATTACCATTTAAAGTGTATGGGAGCTTTTGAAAAGGTAATATCCACCCCTAAAAATCTCCAAGTATTATATGAGGACAATCACCTTATCATTGTCAATAAAAGGCCAGGGGATATTGTTCAAGGAGATAAAACCGGTGATTTACCTTTGAGTGAAGTCGTTAAACAATACCTTAAGGAAAAATACCAAAAACCTGGTAATGTATATTTGGGCGTGGTGCACCGTTTAGACCGTCCTACATCCGGATTGGTGGTTTTTGCAAAAACCTCCAAAGCCCTACCTCGATTGAACAAACTTTTTTCGGATAAAAAGGCGAAAAAAACCTATTGGGCAATAGTTAAGGAAGCACCACAAAAAATCGAGGGGACATTAACGCACTGGCTTAAAAGGAATCCGAAACAAAACAAATCTTATGCCAACGACAGGGAAGTACCCGACAGTAAAAAAGCTATACTCCAGTATCGAATTCTAAAAAAGTTGGACTCCTATTATTTATTGGAAATTGATTTAAAGACAGGGAGGCATCACCAAATCAGATCGCAATTATCCGCCCTTGGGCACCCTGTTAAAGGAGATTTAAAATATGGTTTCCCTCGAAGTAACAAGGATGCCAGCATTCATCTCCATGCACGTAAACTTGAATTTGAACATCCCGTTCAAAACAAACCCCTTTCCATCTTGGCCCCCTTGCCCAAAGACCCTATTTGGGATGCCTGTTCCTAGATTTTGTACATTAGGATTTTTAAACACTAAACCATGTATAAGAAAATCAGTATACTTTTCATATTCGTTCTTTTCTATAGTTGCGGTACTTATAATTCCATCGATACCTTTTATAATGCCCATAAAAATGATGATCAGGTAACCGCTGTAAGGGTGCCACAGTTCATGTTAACTTTAATCAGTGGTATTTCCCCAGAAATGCAATCCCTGATCGGAAATACTAGGGATTTAAGATATATGCAGTTTCCTAGTGCTACGCCGGCCAGAACGCAGTTTTTAAATCAGCAAATGAATGGCATTACGAGTAATTCTTTTATTGAGGTGTATAGAAAGAATGACAATTTAAAACGAAATGTAGTTTCCATCAGGGAAAAAAGAAACAGTGTAAAGGAAATCTTAATTTATAACAACAATGCAGAATCTGCCTCCTTTCTTTATTTCAATGGCGATTTTGACCCTATAAAAGTTAGGGAAATGGCACGGAACAACGAGTTTGAAACGCTAGGAAACAATGTTATGAACGA
This sequence comes from Maribacter cobaltidurans, assembly GCF_002269385.1. Lineage (NCBI taxonomy): Bacteria > Pseudomonadati > Bacteroidota > Flavobacteriia > Flavobacteriales > Flavobacteriaceae > Maribacter > Maribacter cobaltidurans. Next base: position 4,100,972 of record NZ_CP022957.1, on the reverse strand, counting down.
GTACCTTCCAAATATTAATCCGAAGAACTGACCTTCTTCCTTTTTGAGGACCTAAAGCTTTCAATAATCACGGAACTAAGAATCAATACTCCGCCAATTAAGGTAGTGTTTTTAGGAATTTCGTGTAGAAATATCACCCCGATTACTATACCATAAATTGGCTGCACACTACTTAGTATACTTACCGTAGTTATACTAAAATGTTTGAATGTCATAAGAAAAAGGCTATGTCCAATTGCCGTGGTAATCACTCCTAAGGCCAAAAGCCCTTGCCAATTTTCCAATATATTGGTTGGGGTCGTGAAAAATAATGCGGGTAACATGAGTAGGGCTATTGTTCCTGTTTGATAGACCATTAGGGTAGTCCCTTGATATTTTTCAACTTTTAATTTCAAAATGATGTTTCTTAGTGCGTAGGCGATAGCAGAAATCAATCCCATTAAAATTGCCAGAGTGCTCGAGTCCTTTAAACTAAAATGGGGGCTTAAGAAATAGATACCCAACAAAACCAAAGCACCAAGCAAAAGATGCATTTTTTGAAGCTTTGTTTTTAACAAGATTGGTTCTAAAAAGGCCGTTATCACCGGATAGGTAAAAAGGGATAACATTCCAATGGCTACATTGGACCATTGAAGGGCATAAAAGTAAAATAGCCAGTGGGAGGCCATTAAGACACCGGTAAGTAAAATAACGGGCAAATCCCTTTTTTTTACGTTCAACGAAATTTTTCTAAACCTGCAGAAAAGTAATAAGAGCACAAAAGCTATGGCACCACGTATTCCAGTTGTTACGGGTACCGATAAATCCACAATTCTTCCCAAAGGACCGGATGTCGCTATAAACAACATGGCTAGGTTGATTTCCAATAATTGGGAAGCATGGGTTCGGTCCATAGAAGATGTCCTTACTTACCTGGTCTGTTTTAATGCTTTTTCTCTAATGATTTCCGAAACCGGTTTGTTTTCCAAGTGGCTCTCTAACCATGAAATAATGTCAAGGTAAAGAAAGGCACGTTTTTCATAGGGATGGTCCTCATATTTTTTGAGTTCGGTGTGGAGCTTTTTAAATTCATTTTTTAATTCATTGGGATAAATTCCGCCCAAATTCCGTAAAAACTTTATCATTTCCTTTTGTACCGCATGCATATCGTTCATTTTTAGCAGGAACTTATAGGTACTTTTTAATTGTACCTCCAAATGGTAGTCCATGCCCGCTTCATAATGCGCCACCAAACTCAAAACCCTAGCAAAGCACATTAGGTCTTCACGCATTTTAAGGTTTTTATTATTGATGATTTTTTTAAGGTAAACAATGCAGGTCTTATTATCACCGATTCCAAAATACAGGCAAGCAATTTTATAATAAAGTACCATTACGTGATGCGCATCTATACGGTCCTTATGCTTATTTATACCATATTCCACGATTTTTACGAGATACAATCCTTTTTCAAAAGTACCTTCCAAAAAATGCAGGTTCAATTTATTTGCATTCAAATAGAGAAAGGCAAGCGAGTTTATATTGTCATTATTAGGAAAATTCTTTTCCTGTATGACACCCTCCATTTTTTGAAGTGTTTCCCTAAATTGCGAACTATATTTTACGTAAAAAAGAGATTCCAATAAGTAATGATTGCCCTTTAGAAAAAACACGGGATTTAAATAGATCATTTCCTTGTAATCATAGAATAGATCTACCCATTTACTGGCATATTTATAAGAAGAAAGAAAATCCTGGATTAAAAAACTATACCATAAGTGGGCCTTATAGAGCCATAATTTCTCCCTGAACCCTAGCTTTTCAATATCAACCTTGGGCAAGTGTTTGGAAAAATAGTGCTTTACTTTCTGTAGGTCCTCATCGCTCCTAACATATCCTACCTTTAGCATCATGCTATATAGTTGCAACGAAAGATTGGATAGCTTGCTGGTCACAACATTTTGTCCGGATAGTTCCTTTGCCTGTAAGGCAAGTTCGTCTGCCCTATCAGGAATACTCCGGGTAATGTATTGTGTTTCAATAATTTTTTCAAACTCTACAATTTCATAGGCGATGTTCTTTTCCTCGTTTTCTATGGCTGTGGATTTGGCTTTGTCCAAAATTTTAAGACTTTGCTTGTAAAGTCCTTTTTGATAGAGAATAGTTGCAAAATCCAACTGTTCCCGTATTTGAACCCGAATGTTTTGGTTGACAGGATTAAGGCGAAGACTGACTAAAATCTGTTTATATAGATGGGCCTTCAGGTTGGAAAGTTGCGCTTTCTTAACTATTCCGCTGGAAAGTATTACTTTTTCATCGTATCGCTTAATTTTGTCCAGAAGATTGAAAAGTGCAAGGAACTTGGCATCGGTATTCACACCTAAACGACCCACATAAAGCTTAAATTGACGCTTTTCTGATTTTGAGAGCGATTTTACCAAAACGAACAACGCATCTTTATGAGCACTTGTCATCGTAAAAATATATGTTTAAATTATTGTAAATCAATTGATTGATATTAGCGAAAAGTTAATTAACATTGTAAATGTTCTAACAAAATTTGCTTTTTTCGTTATCAGGGTTATATATTCGTTTAACTAGCTAAAACTACATAAATATAATGAGCAAAGATATAGTACAAATTTTTGATACTACACTTAGGGATGGCGAACAGGTTCCAGGATGCAAATTGGACATGGAACAAAAGTTAGTGATAGCTGAAAGATTGGATGAACTGGGTGTTAATATTATAGAAGCGGGGTTTCCTATTTCTAGCCCAGGTGATTTTAAATCTGTGGAAAGTATTGCCAAATTGGTTAAGAATGCAACGGTATGCGGATTGACCAGAGCGGTTAAAAAAGATATCGAAGTGGCGGCAGAAGCCCTTAAATATGCAAAAAAACCTAGAATACATACAGGAATCGGGACTTCGGACTCCCACATTAAGCATAAATTCAACTCGAATAGGGATGCCATCATAGAAAGGGCCATAGAAGCCGTAAGTTATGCAAAGACCTTTGTTGAGGATGTTGAGTTTTATGCGGAAGATGCCGGCAGAACGGATAACGAATTTTTGGCACGGGTTTGTGAAGCAGTCGTGAAAGCTGGTGCTACAGTTTTAAATATTCCGGATACCACAGGGTATTGTCTGCCCGAAGAATACGGTGCTAAAATGAAGTATTTGAAGGAAAATGTCAAAGGTATAGATAAAGCTATTCTTTCCTGTCATTGTCATAACGACCTAGGATTGGCCACGGCCAATTCCATAGCAGGGGTAATCAACGGTGCCCGACAAATAGAGTGTACCATCAATGGAATTGGGGAGCGTGCCGGAAACACTTCCTTGGAGGAAGTGGTAATGATCATGAGGCAGCATCCAAGTCTAAATTTGGATACCACTATTAACAGCCAGTTACTCTTTGATACCAGCAAAATGGTCTCCAACAAAATGGGTATGGTTGTGCAGCCAAATAAGGCCATTGTAGGTGCCAATGCATTTGCCCACAGTTCAGGTATTCATCAAGACGGGGTCATTAAGAACAGGGAAACGTATGAAATTATTGATCCTGCGGATGTAGGGGTAACGGAATCCTCTATTGTTTTGACCGCTAGAAGTGGTAGGGCCGCCCTTGCCTATCGTGCAAAACTAGTTGGCTATGAGCTAACCAAAATCCAATTGGATAAGGTTTATGAAGAATTTCTAAAGTTTGCAGATAGAAAAAAGGAAATTCTTGATGAGGATATTCACGATATTGTTGAAGCGAGCAAGGTAAATCTTCAAAGTATAAGTTAACATGCGTTTGGAAATAGCTGTACTTGGAGGGGATGGTATTGGCCCGGAAGTCGTTGCCCAATCCCTAAAATGCCTGCGCTCGGTTGAAGAAACTTTTGGTCATTCCTTTAAATTCAAGAAAGCGCTTATAGGTGCTGAGGCTATTGACAAAAAAGGGACTCCCTTGCCCGAAGATACTTTAAAGCTCTGTAAAAATTCCGATGCTATTTTATTTGGAGCCATAGGTATGCCAAAATACGATGGTAATCCAGATTCTAAAATTTGGCCGGAACAAGGTTTACTGAGACTGAGAAAGGAATTAGATCTTTTTGCCAATATACGACCGGTTAAAGTGTTTCCCGCATTGATCAAACAATCTCCTTTAAACAAAAAGTTGATAAAACATACTGATTTGGTCATTTACAGGGAATTGTCCGGTGGGATTTATTATGGAAACAAGTCCATGGATTCAGGTACCAATATCGCTACCGATACTTGTTCGTATTCTGAGGACGAAATCAGTAGAATAACGCATTTGGCTTTTAAAGCGGCCAAAAATAGAAGAAAGAAGGTCACTTTAGTGGATAAGGCTAACGTACTGGAAACTTCCCGTTTATGGAGAAGGGTCGTAAGGTCCATTGCAAAAAGCTATCCCGAAATTGAATTGGAAACTTTGTTTATAGACAATGCAGCCGTGCAGATGATTCTTAACCCCTCACAGTTTGACGTTATCCTGACGGATAACATGTTCGGTGATATATTGTCGGACCAAGGTAGTGTCCTAGCAGGATCTATAGGTCTTCTACCCTCGGCCTCAGTTGGAACGGAACATGCCATGTTTGAACCAATACATGGGTCCTATCCTGATGCTAAGGATAAAAATATAGCCAACCCGGTGGCCGCAATTTTAAGTGCCGGTATGCTTTTACAGCACTTTAAACTTAATGAAGAAGCCGATGCCCTTGTCGCTGCTGTTTTAAAATCGTTCTCAAAAAAAATCGTTACTCCGGATATTATGGGAAGTAGTAAGTATGGAACCAATTATGTGGGAGATTTTATTGCGGACAATATCATGGAACTGGACGATAATTTCAATATGAACGATGAGAATATAGACTTGGGAAAGTCTACCATCATTTAACATCATTTTATTCCGATAATAACTCTTTTAAGAAACTATCGAAATCCAATTTAAATTCCTCGAATTTTTCTCCCGTTGCAGGACCATTAAATCCTGTGTGTATTTTTCTGACAACACCTTGTTTATCTATGAAAATAGTGGTAGGATAAGACAGCACGTGGTTTAACATCGGTAATTTTTCTTGTGCTTTTTCTTTGTCATAACTTCCATATTGCGCCAGTAAAATAGGGTAATCAATACCAATTCTATCTTTAAGGCGACTAATACTTTTTAGAGCCAATTCCTTAGTCTTTGCCTGTTCAAATGCCAGACCTAAAATGGCCAAATCCTCATGCTGATTGTTGTTGAGATAGTTCACCAAAAATTTGGATTCATCCAAACAATTCGGACACCAAGAACCCATAAGCTGCACAACAACTACCTTGTTTTCAAACTCGGGATCTGATAAGGATACTTCTTCTCCATTTAAATCAGGAAAAGAGAATTCCAATCTTTCGTATCCCTCTTTTATAAAGGTCAGTGAGTCAGGACTGGGAAGTTCATAGGTTTCGTTTTTAACGGCAACAAAAGGTTCCTTAAAATGATTACCTGAATAAAAAATACCGTTCATTGTGCTATCCGTTACCTTTGCCTGGAACAAAAAGGCATGAGCGCCATCAAATGCAGATATTTTAATTGAATCGGCATGCATTGTTCCCTCTAAAAATCTATAATCTCCGGTGGTCGTTCTAAAGGTGCCAGAAACCACCCCATTCTTTTGGGTAAAAATCCCCTTGCCCATGTAGCTATCCTCCGTGTCTGGACTAAACTCGGTTTCCCAAATACCGGTTACATCAACATTACCTTCCTCCGTATTTGAAAATCGTTCTTCAATTCCAAAAACGGCCTCAAAAGGAACCTCGCGATCTAAACTTTCAATAACAAATTTTCCTTGCATTCTATCACTGGCAAGTTTTGCGGTAATATATCCCTCAAAAACTGGAGCTTTAATCAAAATGGAATCCTCCTTTATGGTAATTTCATCTACATAAATGATTTCCTCGCCATTGTGTATGGTTATATTGGTCCCTTGATCATCTGTACTACTCAGCTCGAAATTAAAAGGGAGAATCTGATTGTCCTGAACCGTCAATCTGGCCTGCCATATACCATTTTTTGGTACGTTACTTGACTTTTTGGGTGTACAGGCCGTTATAGAAAGAAATAAAAATGTTATATAAATTTTTCTCATCGTCAATAGATTCTTCTGCGAATTAACAACTTAAAAACTTCATTTTAAAATTCAGGAGAAAACAAACTAGCGTCTGTTGAATGTCTTAGGGCATTGTTTTATCTTTGCCTGCTTAAAATAGACCAATGAAAATTTCTTACAACTGGCTTAAACAGTTTATAAATATAGATTGGAGCTCCCAAAAAACAGGGGAACTTCTTACAGATTTAGGTTTGGAGGTAGAAGGCATCGAGCCCTTTGAATCAGTAAAGGGCGGCTTGGACGGTATTGTCATTGGTCATGTAGTGAGCTGTGAACAGCACAGCAACGCGGACCGATTGAAAGTCACGTTGGTCGATATTGGCGATGAAAAACCAGTACAGATTGTTTGCGGTGCGCCCAATGTTGCAAAGGGACAAAAAGTACCGGTAGCTACTATAGGTACCACGCTGTATACAAAAGACGGTGAGGCTTGGAAGATTAAAAAGGGTAAGATTCGCGGTGAGGAAAGCCATGGAATGATATGTGCCGAGGATGAGTTGGGCCTTGGCGAAAGCCATGACGGTATTATGATTTTGGATGATAGTCTACAACCGGGAACCTTGGCTTCTGAGGTATTCAAAGTTGAAAAAGACGAAGTATTCGAGATAGGACTTACTCCCAACCGGGCAGATGCCATGAGCCATTTTGGTGTTGCAAGGGATTTAAAGGCGGGTTTAAAGCAGAAGGAAATCAACCAGGAGTTGATTACCCCTCCTGTAAGCCATTTCAATGTTTCCAACAGGTCATTACGAATCGATGTTGACGTAAAGAACAATACATTAGCCCCAAGATATTGTGGTGTTACCATAAGCAACATACTGGTACAAGATTCACCTGATTGGCTTAAAAACCGATTGAAGGCTATTGGTCTTACACCAAAAAACAATGTAGTTGATGCCACAAACTATGTACTTCACGAATTGGGGCAGCCCTTACATGCATTTGACGCGAACAAAATCAAAGGGAATAAGATAGAGGTGAAAACACTTCCAAAAGGAACCAAGTTCACGACGCTCGATGGTATAGAAAGAGAATTGCACGAGGATGACCTTATGATTTGTGATGTTGAAAAACCTATGTGTATTGCCGGTGTTTTTGGGGGAATACATTCAGGGGTAACGGAACATACCACTTCCATTTTCTTGGAAAGTGCCTATTTTGATCCAGTATCCATTCGTAGGACCGCTAAGAGATATGCACTCAATACGGATGCTTCCTTTAGATTTGAACGAGGTATAGACATCGAAAATGTTGAGTACAGCCTTAAGCGTGCTGCTTTATTGATCAAGGAAATTGCGGGGGGCGAAATCACTTCGGATATTGTAGATCTTTATCCCAACAAGCACAAGGACTTTGAAGTATTTTTGGCCTTCGAAAAAATCAATAAGCTCATCGGGCAAAATATTCCCCAAGACACTATTAAATCGATTTTGGCTTCCTTGGATATCAAGGTCAAAAACGTGACGGAAGCAGGTATGGGATTAACAGTTCCTTCCTATCGTGTGGATGTTCAGCGTCAAGTGGATGTTATCGAGGAAATTTTAAGGGTCTATGGCTACAACAATGTGGCCTTTAGTGAAAAATTGAATGCTTCTGTGGCTTCTACAAGTCCTTTTGAGGACTATAAAATTCAACAAATAATAGGAGATTTATTGGCTTCAAAGGGCTATTATGAAACATTGACCAATAGCCTGACCTCACCGGAATATGATTCTTTTTTAGAAGGTGATTTTAAAAACAAAAACCATGTCACGGTCATGAATCCATTAAGTGGGGAGCTGTCCGTGCTTAGAAAATCCTCTTTGTTCACCGCTTTGGAATCGGCAAGCTTCAATATCAACAGAAAACGTCAGAATCTTAAACTTTTTGAGTTTGGTAAAACATACCATCAGATACATGACGAACGTATTGAAGAAAAATACCTAGGTATTTTACTTAGTGGCGAAACCAACGAGAATAGTTGGACCGGGCCATCAAAGAAAACAGATTTTTTTCAACTCAAATCCATTGTTGACACTGTACTTGAGCGATTAGGTATAATGAATTTAACAACCGGTCCAGATGAATCCCTATTGTTTTCAGAAGGCATTTCCTATAAAACTAAAGAAGGTATAACCCTAGTGTCATTTGGCATGATTAAAAAGAAAATTGTTAAACATTTCGATATAAAACAACAAATTTTCTATGCCGATTTTAAATGGGACGATATTTTGAATAGCCTTAATAAAACGGGAATCACTTTTCGGGAGATTTCAAAATATCCTGAAGTAAAAAGGGATTTTGCACTTATGTTGGACAATTCCACCACGTTTAAAGAAGTATACGATTTAGGCTTCAAGACGGAACGAAAGCTATTAACAAACATAAGTTTATTTGATGTATATCAGGGTGATAAGTTACCGGCGGGTAAAAAATCATATGCGGTTAGTTTTACGTTAAAGGACACGTCCAGTACCTTGACGGATAAGCAAATAGATAAAATTATGAACAAGCTCCAAAACAACTATGAAAGGGAACTTGGGGCAGAACTTAGGTAAGGTTAAAACAAGTTTACAGGAAAGAATACACTATCTATTTCATGTATAAATCCGTTGCTCTGTTCGGAATCTGCGGTAACTATCTTGGCCTTGTTACCTTTGTTATCGGTTAAGACAATATCTATTCCGTTCATAGTGGCCGTTATTTTTTCACCTAAAATAGTAGTAAATGAGGCCTCGCCGTTTCCCCGGCACATAGCCCTTAAAATATTAGAGGCCGATAACTTGCCTGCAATAATATGATAGGACATTATAGCCTTAAGCTTTTCTTTGTTGTCTGGGTTTAGAAGTAATTTTTTGGTAACATCAGAAAGCTTGTTAAAAGCGGCATTGGAAGGGGCGAAAACTGTGAATTGGGCGTCGTAGTCCAAAAGACAATCTAAATCCGAAGCCCTGAGTGCCGCCAATAATACACTATGACTGGTTGTATTTTCAGTATTAGATAAAATAGAATTCCCAAAATGAATCAGGCTTGTTGAGGATTGTTCGTTTTGGGGTTCTTGCGCATTACTAAAAGCGAAAAAAAGCAAGAGTAAAAGAGACATGGGGGATGTCCAGTTTTTCATATTCAAGGTTCTTGGTTAGGGGCAATGGCACATAATCGACGAATGGTCAACTATTGAGGACAATATACAATCTTAGGTTCAAAAGGCATAGCAGGAGGAAGTGCCTAGAATTTGATTTAACATATTTTTAACATTCATTAAGGATTTTGTGGTCAATACTAATTTTATTTATTGTCTAACTTTGAAAGAGTTGCTAAAAAAAAGAATATGCTATTTCGAAAAACGAACCTTTTAGAAAAGTTACATTTAGAAAAAGAAAAGCAAAGAAAGTCAGAAGAGAATATATTGAGTGAGGTAAGAAATATCCTTGATCAGGTGGATAAAAGCTACTCTCGTATTGAAGACAATCTCTCCTTGACCGACACTGTTTCCGATATCAATTCCTTTGATTTTGACCTTTTGGAGTCCGATAAAATTTTTCACATCGATCAAATAAAAAGCCTATGTATCGATTATAGACTAAGGTTTTTGGACAGCAAATACTTTAAAGGTGAAATACCGGTCGAAGCCTATGCCAAAATTAGAAAGTTGGAACAAGAGCATACCATTGAAATCAAAGGCTTTAAGATAATTGCACCTTCTAGGTTGTTTAAATTGGAGGATAAGGATGATCCTCTTTTGTTTGCCCCAATAGGCAACGGATACTATTATCTAATCCATAAATGGGGCAATGATCTACATCCTTTCAGGAAAATGATGATGTGGCCTTTTAAGAACGTGGGAAACCTAATTTTTGTAATTGTTCTAATTAGTTACTTGACCACTCTTTTAATTCCCAACGGGTTATTTTCAAAATCGAATTCGGTGGCGGAGTTTGGAATATTATTTTTCTTCACGTTCAAAAGCATAGTTGCCGTTGCAATTTTCTATGGATTTGCCCTAGGGAAAAACTTTAGTCCCGCCATATGGAATAGTAAATACTATAATGCCTAGGAAGTTTTTATTGTACCATGATGGCCTTTGGAATACCTTCCAAGTCAACGTTATCAACATAGGTGAAATCTGGTGTTGGTGTTAAGCGAAGTATACCCCCAGTATTACCGTTGCCGTTTTTTTGGTATCCCACTAGAATGAATCCGTTCTTCTCATCATATCCTATAGCAGATGCTGATTTAATGTTTAGTTCCGTGGATTGAATATCAGACAAAAAGTTATCAAAATAGTACAACGTAGCCTTATTGGCTTGAAAATCATAAACGGCAGGGATTTTCATAATTTGATTATCCTCTGTGTTCATGGTATAGTACAACTTATCGGTCGAATCAAATTCATAGTATGTGGATGCGTATAAATTGGGACGTAGTGTCTCTCCATATTGAGTATACAGCTCCTCAAAAGTACTACTATTCATTTTTGTATGTAGTTCTGGGTAACTGATTACGATATTGCCATCCGGTGTCTTAAAGATTTTCTTCGCATTAAATCCAATTAGCTTTTCATAAACAGTAGATTGACCATTGATATCTATGACAATGACTCCATTTTCATCGGTAATTTCAACGTCGTGGGCAAGTACAAATACTTTTTCCTGACTAGGAACCAAATACATTGGTTTTAAACCAAGCTCCACATCAACTGCACTTTCGGTATCGTTCAAATTGATAATCCTAACGAAATAAGCATCTGATTTACCTACTTCACTTTTAATAAAGCTTAGGAAAACATGGGTGTTATCGTGTGCGATGGCTGTAATATTTAAGTCACATGCATCTAGATTCAAAAAGGTTTCAATCAATTGATAGTCACCAGAATCAAAATCATACCTTAAAACCTTTCCCTTACAATCCGATGTGACTTCAAAAAAACTAAATGTATTTCCATCTGCATAGGAAATTTCTGTTGATGGAAATGACGGGAAATTCAAATCATGAGTTTCTGGTACCATTCCATTTTCAGATGATAAGATACTTTGAGTCGCAAAAACACCGTTTTGATCCATCAAAAGGGTATAATCTGCTTTAATAGATAAAGGGGTCTCATTCTCTTGGGGCTCTGCGGCAGGTTTACTGCATGCGGCCAATAAAGCCATCAGCAATATGCCGACCTTGTAGGTGTAGGTCTTCATGATGTATAGATTTGGGTTATACTTCCTTATGCAGGAACAGCATACATCTTGCCCCTCTGTTCCTTCAATGCCTTGTCCGACATATATTCATCAAACGTAGAATATCGGTCAATGTTGCCTTTGGGTGTCAATTCTATGATTCTGTTGGCAACAGTTTGTGCAAACTCGTGATCATGGGTGGTAAAGAGCACCGTTCCCTTAAAATTCTTTAAGGAATTATTGAATGCCGTGATACTCTCCAGATCTAAATGGTTCGTAGGTTCATCCAACATAAGCACATTTGCTCTTAGCATCATCATCCTGCTTAACATACACCTGACTTTTTCTCCTCCAGAGAGTACGGTACACTTTTTAAGGGCCTCTTCTCCACTAAACAACATTTTACCCAAAAACCCCCTTATATAAACTTCTTCACGCTCTTCCTCCGTCTTTGCCCATTGTCTTAACCAATCTACCAAGTTGATATCTTGGGTAAAAAAACTGGAATTATCCGCAGGTAAATAGGATTGCGTAGTTGTAATCCCCCAACTATATTTTCCGTGATCCGCCTTTTTATTTCCGTTGATAATTTCATAAAAGGCCGAGGTTGCCCTAGAATCCCTTGAAATAACAGCTATTTTATCTCCTTTTGCTAGATTAATGTTGACATTATCGAACAAAACTTCGCCCTCTTCCGTAGTAGCTTTTAAACCATCCACATTCAGTATTTGATCACCCGCTTCACGTTCTCTCTCAAAAATAATTGCAGGGTATCTTCTGCTGGAAGGTTTTATATCATCCACTTTCAATTTGGACAACATTTTCTTTCTGGAAGTAGCCTGCTTGCTTTTTGCCACGTTTGCACTAAAGCGCATAATAAACTCTTGCAATTCCTTGGCTTTTTCCTCTGCCTTTTTATTTTGTTGTGCCCTTTGTCTTGCCGCCAACTGACTACTTTCATACCAGAAAGTATAATTTCCGGAATATAGGTTCAATTTGCCAAAGTCGATATCCCCAATGTGGGTACAGACTGTATCCAAGAAATGACGGTCATGTGATACTACAATTACCGTGTTTTCATAATCGGCCAAAAAGTTCTCCAACCAATTGATGGTCTCATAATCCAAATCATTCGTAGGCTCATCCATGATCAATACATCTGGACTACCAAAAAGGGCTTGGGCCAAAAGGACCCTAACCTTGAGTTTGGAATCCATATCCGCCATCAATGTATAGTGCATTTCCTCACCAATACCCAGATTTGAAAGCAGAGCGGCCGCATCGCTATCTGCATTCCAGCCATTCATTTCTTCGAATTGCACTTGTAACTCCCCTATTCTATCGGCATTTTCATCATTGTAATCGGCATACAAGGCATCAATTTCCTTTTTTATATCGTAGAGTGGCTTATTGCCTTTGACCACGGTCTCCAGAACAGTGTACTCGTCTGACGCATTATGGTCCTGCTCCAAAATGGACATTCTTTTACCAGGCTCCAGATGTACATGGCCGGATGTGGGGTCCATCTGTCCCGATAATATTTTTAAAAAGGTCGATTTCCCTGCTCCATTGGCTCCAATTATTCCATAACAGTTACCCTCCGTAAAGGACACGTTGACTTCATCGAATAATATTCTTTTTCCAAACTGAACTGATAAATTGGATACTGATAACATAGGGTACGATTTAAAAATCCGTGCAAAAATACAGAATTTTAAAGGCTAAAACCAATAAACATTTCATATCATCCCCTACAATCATCCTTTCATCCTAATCCATTAATTTTTAACTAGGTATTAACAAGGAGCGAAGTGTGGTATCCTTATTTTTGGTCCTAAATGTTGCCCATTTTGTGTATGGATAAATTTTTACCTATTGCTCTTGCTTTATGTTTAATTGGATGTAATACACCTGAAAGGAATGACCAGAGTGTTTTCTTCGCTGGGGAAATTGTCAATCCAACAAGTGAGTATGTAGTGCTTTTCAAAGGAAGCGATGCTCTGGATTCTGCTAAACTTGACGAAAATAACAGATTCTCATTCCAGTTTGATAACGTAAGCGATGGTTTATACCACTTCAATCATAGTCCTGAGCAGCAATATGTATATTTAGAAAAGGGTGATAGTGTTTGGATACGTTTAAATACGCTCTATTTTGATGAATCTTTGGTTTTTTCAGGAACCAACGAGGAATTAAATAACTTTCTTTTGGAGATTTTTCTAGAAGATGAGGAAGTGGAGCAATTAATGTACTCAGAGCTTTACGCATTGGAAGGAGATGATTTTTCGGAGAAAATCGAGAAATTACGAAATGAAAAGCTCCAAGCTCTCGAAGCGTTAAATAAGGAAGCCAAACTTTCCGATACCGCTTACGAAATTGCCAAGGCCAGCATTAATTATACCTTCTACAGGTTCAAGGAGATTTATCCATTTAAGCATAGGGGATCCTTACGTGAAGATGAACTTCATGATTTACCAAGTGATTTTTACGCCTACAGAAAAGGAATAGATTATAATAACAAAAACCTAATCTATCTTAGACCCTATTATGATTTTATGAAGTCTCACATGGGGAACCTTTCTTATATGAACTGCTCTCATTCTTGTGGAAAAAAAGCTGGTACCACCCATAACCAATTACATTTTAACCAACATAAATTGGCTATTATTGATAGTCTGGTGGGTGAAAAAGAACTCAAAGACAATCTTTTTAGGAACGTTGCCTTCAATTATTTATTACGGGAACACGATGTTGATAGCAATAAAGTATTCATAGAGAAGTTCCAAAGGATATCTGGAAACAATATGCATATTAAGGAAATCGAAAGGTTGTATAATGGTATTAGCAATATTCAGCCCAATAGTCCGATACCTGAGATTAATGTGGTATCCATGAAAGATACTTTGGTTTCTCTTCCTTCCTTAAGTAAGGATAAAAAGGTTGTATTTTACTTTTGGTCCGCTACGGATAAAAACCATTATGAAAATATATTTAGCCGTGTTAAAGAGTTGCAGGCGCTTAAACCGGACTATGATTTTATCGGTATTAATTTTAGAACCGAAACCAATAATTGGAAGGCTATAGTTAATAAGTTTGGTTTTGATGCTCATAGTCAATACAAAGCGGACGATTTAGAACAGCTTGCCGAAAAACTTATCCTCTATCCTATGAATAAATGTATTATCACTAAAGATGCTATGATTGTGGATGCTTTTTCCAATATTTATAGAAACGACCTTTAGTCTTTGGTCAAAGTCAATAATCAATTATTTCTTGCTGTGATTTAATAAGAGTTGCTCGTACCATGTATCGGGAAGTACTTTTTTAAGGACAATTGAAAATTTTTGAAGTAGAGCGCCGACCTTATAATGCACCTTCGGATTTTTTGTATTGATTATTTGCAAAACCTTTTTTGCTACTTCTTCCGGATCTCCTCCTTTGTCCACATCTTGATCAATGGTATTTAATGTCTTTCCATAAGATTCCTTATACGGAGAATCGTTATTTACAGGTGCATGATAGCGACCTGCGGCGATATTGGTAGCAAAATCTCCGGGGGCCAAACAAGTACATGTTATCCCAAAGTCCTTGATTTCCATCCTTAGACTTTCTGTAATAAGTTCTAATGCACCTTTTGTGGCGGAATAAATTCCGCGATAAGGTAATCCCATATAACCAGCTATAGAGGTAATGTTGATAATGAGACCGGAACCTTGTCTCCGCATTTGGGGTAAAACACTTTTTATTACGTTAAGCGGACCGATAAAATTAATATCAAAGGCATTCAATATCTCCTTGTTTGGGGTTTCCTCCAGAGGTCCAGTAATTCCTACCCCTGCATTATTGACCAATACGTCCAATCTATTTTCCTTTTCCAATAACACGTCAATAGCCCTGTTCACCGATTGCGGTTCCCTAACGTCCATTTCCAATAGTTGGAACTCGGTAAAATCCGGATATTTTTTTAAATTTCGTGTAGTTCCATAAACGGTAAAACCCTTTTTGGTCAAATATATACCGATGGCTTTTCCAATACCGGATGACCCACCTGTGATAAGTACTATCTTAGAATCCATATTTCAAAAATAAGGTCGGTAAGTGTATAAAAAAAATGAATGGATTTTGATTCAAAGGAATATGAACGCATTGATAACTTTCGGGTACAAAAAAAGGCAAGCTACCTACATCGCACCGCTACGACCGTATACCCTTGCTGCGTTCCCACCCTGGGGGATTCTACAGGAGCTGGTCGTGTAGGACTTGCCGGGTGCAAATATACAACCTTTTAAATCTTTCACAATCCTTTTTACATTCTAAATTTATGGTTTAACTTGCCGTTTTGACATAATTACCTTAGAATTTTAGAATACAATTTCAAATGAAATTTTTTAGAACAAGCAAAGCCATTATGTTGTTTCTTTTGATTGTCTCCTGTGGGAGCGGTAATCAAAAGCCTTCTTCACTTTTCACGATAGAACTGGAAGGCAACACAAAACAAGTGAACCAAAATGAAAAAGTTGGGGTTTCCTTAAAAAATATGAAGAATAAGGAGATAGAAAATGTCGTTTATAGCATTGATGGCAATGAATTAAGCGTTGTAGGTAATAAGTTGGACTTCTGGGTTCCCAAATTGGGAAATAAGGTGTTAAAGGCTACCATTACCTATGAAGGAAATGTTGTTGAAGTAACCAAGAATTTAAAAGTTTTAGCCTCACAAGCACCCGAAATTTATACCTATACCATTTTAAACGAATATCCCCATGACCCCAATGCTTACACCCAAGGTTTGGAATTCCACAATGATACGTTATATGAAGGTACAGGAAAGAATGGGCGCTCCTTTCTTAGAAAATTTGATTACAGGACTGGAAAGGTATATCAACAAATCGATTTGGACGAAACTTATTTTGGGGAAGGCATTACAATATTGAACGACAAGATATATCAGTTAACTTGGCGTAGTGGTATGGGCTTTATCTATGAACTGAAGAACATGAAAAAATTGGATAATTTCCAGTATGGTAAAAGCCGAGAAGGTTGGGGACTTACAAACGATGGAGAAAAGCTTTATAAAAGTGATGGAACCGATAAAATTTGGATTTTGAACCCGAACACTCTGGTCGAAGAAGACCACATAGAGATTGCCACCAACAAATCTCTGTTTGCGGACACCAACGAATTAGAATATGTAGATGGGAAAATTTATGCCAATGTATATCAAAAACCCGGTGTCATGATCATCGATGCCAAAAGTGGAGCCATTGAAGGTGTTATAAACTTTGGTGGATTAAGCGATAAGGTTACCAAAACTGAAAACTGGGTAGATACAGAAAATGTATTGAACGGTATCGCATATCATCCAGACCGGAAGACATTTTTTGTGACCGGGAAAGACTGGGACAAATTGTTCGAAGTCGAAATTCAAAAAAAATAATATGTCTTTTACGAAACGTATCAAAGTTTCAATAGAGGATTTGGATGACCTAAATCATGTGAACAACGTTAGGTATGTGCAATGGATACAGGATATATCTAAAGAACATTGGCAGAAAAAGGCACCTATTGATATCCAAAACGAGGTAGTTTGGGTGGTTCTGAAACATACCATTGAATATAAGTCACCAGCGGTGCTCCATGACCCGATACTAATTTCCACATATATAGAGAAAAGTAAAGGTGCAATTTCAATTCGTGTCGTGGAAATGTTTCATGAAATAACAAAAACGCTCTTGGTCCGTTCAAGTACTGAATGGTGTCTATTAAATAAGGACACTAATAAACCTATGCGGATTTCAGAAGATATACAGCATATTTTTTCCTAAATCACAACAAAAACTTGATGGTGAAACAGAAGGTTCCTATACTGGTGATACTGTTTATATTGGTGCTCTGGGGCAGTTCCTGTAGAAAGGATTTTGAATTTGCCTCCAGCAATGGCCATCTTTCTTTTTCCAAGGATACCGTATACTTGGATACTGTTTTCAAAGGTATAGGCAGCAGTACCTATTCGCTTAAAGTATATAATACTACCAAAGACGATATCCTTATTCCATCAATTAAGCTAAGAAACGGCGCCGATAGTCAATACAGATTAAATGTGGATGGAAAAGCTGGAAAATACTTTGAGGACATACCTTTATATGCTGAGGACAGCCTTTTCATTTTTATAGAGACCAATGTTACTTTATTTCCAGATAATACTTCACAGTTAATATATACAGATGCCATTCAATTTGATAATGATATATATCTGCAAGAAGTAGAACTGGTAACTTTGGCAAAGGATGCAATTTTCCTTTATCCCAAAAATGATTCCAACGGGACAAAAGAGAAAATTATGTTATATACCCGGGAAGATGGCACCGAGGTATGGGTAGAAAGTTTTGAACTTACGGATGACCAACTGCATTTCAATAATAACAAACCTTATGTTATTTACGGGTATGCCGCTATTCCTGAAAGCCAAAAACTTACAATAGATGCCGGTGCCAGGATTCATTTTCACAATGGTTCTGGAATACTGGTTAGGCCAACCGCCTCGTTAGAAGTTAACGGCACCCATAGTATAGACCAAGACCTGTTGGAAGGTGAAGTCATATTTGAGGGAGATAGGTTGGAACCGGCCTTTTCAAATACACCGGGTCAATGGGGAACGATATTTATTACAAAAGGAAGTATAAGTAATAGCATCGACCATCTTACTATTAAGAACGCTGAAATAGGGATTTATGTGGAAGGGAACATTGAAATAGAGGATTCAAGTTTAGACATTGCCAATAGCCAAATCCATAACAGTTCCTTATTTAACCTTTGGGCCAAATCGGCAACCATAAAGGCCAAAAATATATTGTTGGGCAATGCGGGGAGTTCATCGCTAAAATGTGACTTAGGAGGCAAGTATGAATTTATTCATGCTACCATTTCCAATTATTGGACCAATGGATTTAGGACGGGTAGAGCTTTGAGTCTAAGGAATTATGAAGATTCCGATGTAAATTTAGGAGTTGATCTGTTACAGGCCGATTTCCGAAATTCCATTATAGATGGAAATTCCATGTCGGAATTGACACTTTCCTCCAATGGGGAGAATATTTTTAATTACAGTTTTGAAAATTGCTTTATAAAGTTCAATAAATCAGGTCCGGCCTCTCCGGATGATTCATTTTACAATTTTGAAGGTCCGAATTTTATCAATTGTATTTTAAATGGAGATCCAGATTATTTTAATACCCGGGCAAATGATTTTAGGATCGGACTGGATTCCGATGTTATCAATAAGGGTAGCATTCCCATTGCGCAACAAGTCCCATTTGATCTGCTAAATAGGGAAAGAATTTCATCACCGGATTTAGGTGTTTATGAGGCAACGGCAAAGGAGGAGTAATCTATACCTTATATATCTCGAGGAAAAAACTTTCAAAAGTAAATATTTAGAAAAAATATAATAATATCCTCCATTTTTATAAGGTTTTCCTAGTTCAAAGATTTTCAGTCTATTAGTACCTTGCGAGTGAACACTATTTAGATTTGGAATATTCTTACGTCATTATAGATTCTGATGCCGTTTCCAATTTGCAATTGAGCACTTTTTTGGAAGAGTATGGGGATTTTTCTTGCTCAGGACTAGCAAAAAGTCCTGATGACGGTCTGAACCAAATTCTTAAGTATTCCCCCGATTTGGTTTTTATCAATCTGGACCAAAAAGCCAAGGCCCAATTTCAAATGGTACTGGAAATGCACCAATACCTTCTGGACATTCCCGTAGTGATAGGTATTTCCAAATCCAAGAAACATGCTTATGATGCTATAAAGAATGGTTTTTTTGATTATTGGTTATTGCCGTTTAATGAGTTCGATATTAGAAAATCTCTTTTGAAACTGAGGAAAAGAATGCCCAAGACAAAGCAACCTCAGACCATATGTTTAAAGTCCTACAATGATTTTCAATATTTGAATACCAAGGATATTCTCTATTTGCAGGCGGACAACAATACCACGGAATTTTTTATGAAGGACGGAACCGTGGTAAACGCTTTCAAGACCTTGAAGACTTTTGAAAAGCAATTGCCTCAAAATTTCATCCGCATTCACCAAAGCTACATCGTAAATACAGATTATGTTTCCAGAATCAACTTTGGTAAGAATATCTGCGCATTAAAAGAGGGTGAAAAAAACCTGCCTTTCTCAAAATCCTACAAGGACAAGATGGATCAATTGAAGGAAACCTTGTCAAAGAACAGCATTTCCTCACTAAACTGACCGAATTCTCTCAAAATCGGTTCAAATACTATCAGAACCGCTCCATCCACTAAACACCCAGTAAAATAGGCTGTTTCGACAAATTGGCTTATTACTTTAGTAGTGTAATAAAAAAACGTTTCCCTAACTAAAAAAACACTAAAAAAATGAAAAAAGTAGTAAGTATTGCAGCAGTAGCATTAATGGCATTAGGACTAACCACCTACGTAGTAGAGAACACTGCAAACGAGTTTGATTTTATGAAAGATTTGAGCAAAATGTTGGCCTGTGATGGTTGTTCTACAACTGAAGATAGAAGGGACCCTCCAAAGCCTATTGCTTAATATTCTTTTAGGAAATAATTAAATCACGCCCAGAACCTTAAAGTTCAGGGCTTTTTTATATCTTGTAGGTAAATAGTTACAGGACAAAACCTAATCGATTGAAAAAATTCCAATTCTTCGTATTTGCCTTTGTATTCTTAAATATCCTCCAAAGCCAAAATGAAAAAACTTCAGATTATTCAAATGGGCTAAAAACACAAATTGATAGTCTCATTGACTTGAGTAACTCACCTAGGATTTCACAGGCAACGAGAAATGAATTACTGGGTCAAGCCTTTGAATTATCTAATGAAATCAAATCGGATAGCCTTCGAATAAAATTTTTATCAAGTCTTTCCTATTATAGTTCTTCATCACGACTTAATAACCTTTTCAAAAATATAAATTGGGAGACCATACGTTTGGCCAAAGATTTAAATGATTCGACTGCATTGGCCAATGCCTTCTGGGACCGAGGATTTTTTTATAGTAAAAACTCAGTAAAGGACAGTGCTTACCAGAGCTATTCTGAAGCCCACAAAATATTCGAGGCCCAAGGGAATTCCTACCTTTCAGGGCGCATGCTAAATAACATGGCCATTCAACAGTTGGAGGTAAAGGACTACGTGGGTAGTGAAGCCAATGCCATAGCTGCCATTGAACGCCTAAAGCCCTTAAGCAAAAGCAAAGAACTTTATTATTCTTACAATACCCTCGCCATAATCACACAAGACTTGGAAGAGTACGAACAAGCCATTCAATATTATGATGAGGCCTTGTTTTATTTAAAAAAAACTGATTATTCAGAACGTGATGTATTACAGAATATGAATAATCGAGGTATGGTTTATCAGGACCTAGAAGAATACGAAAAAGCTTTAGAAATTTTCAAAGAAAGCCTTAGCAATAAAAATTTAGCGAATAATGATAAGAAGCTTTATGCCATAATACTAAGTAATCTTGCCTTCACCAAAATAAAGTTGAATGACACCACTCAGGTGAGGAAATTAATTGAGAATTCGATACAAATAAATGATAGTCTTCAAGATATAAGAGGCTTGGCGTCTTCCTTTTTTATCGAAGCCCAATATCAATTATACCTCAAAGATACGTCAAAAGCAGTGGTCAGCGCAAGGAAAGCGATGCGCTTGGCCAAGGAAAGTTCCAGTAACGAGCGCCTATTGGAAACCTATGCTTTTTTAGCCCGTTTAGAAAATCAAAATGCTTCGCAATATGCCCAAAAATATATTGCTTTAAATGATAGCATTGTCAAGGAAGAACGTAAGGCTAGAAACAAATTTGCGCGCATCCGTTTTGAGACTGATGAATTTATTGCCCAAAATGAACAGTTGGAAGAAGAGACAGAAGTTCTAGCCAGACAAAAGCAGATTTGGACCGGGGTGGCCCTTGGTTTTTTCCTTTTGGGGTTATCGGTTTATATTATCATTAATCAAAGAGCCAAGAACCAAAAGCTCCTATTTACACAACAGCAACAGGCCAATAATCAAGAAATTTTCAACTTGATGCTTACCCAAAAACAAAAAGTAGACGAGGTAAAGAGATTGGAGCAAAAAAGAATTTCTGAGGAACTCCATGATGGCGTTCTTGGTAAAATGTTGGGTGCACGTATGGTATTGACCGGACTTAACAAAAAGGAAGGGCAAGAAATTATTGAAGCTAGGATGGAAGCGATAAAAGCACTTAAAAATGTAGAAGAGGAAGTACGATCTATTTCACATGAACTAAGCCATAGCGCTTATCAAAAAATAAACAATTTTATCAACTCTGTTGAGGATTTATTGAGTTCCGCAAAAGAGAATTCCAATATTATCACTACATTCAAGTATGATGAGGACGAGGACTATGATGAACTTAAAGGGGAAATCAAAATAAATATGTATCGTATGATTCAGGAATGTCTACAAAATACCATAAAGCATTCCGAGGCTGATAATTTCTTTGTTAGCTTTGAAAGAGACGGAAACAATCTTATTGTAGAAATGGGAGATGACGGAAAAGGTTTTGATTTGGAAAAGGAAAGAAAAGGCATTGGCATGCGGAATATTAGCTCAAGAATAGAAAAGTTAAAAGGGCAATGGCGAATGGAATCCAAACCCAATGCGGGAACCACAATAATCTTGGAAATTCCCTTATATTTTGTAGATTCAAATACAAAAGGTACATTACAGAACGTTTAAAGGAATAATCTTAAAATTGATAAAGAATGGATACGGTGAGGATTCTGGCGGTGGATGATCATGAAATGACAACTTTAGGATATAAATATATCCTAGAGGATGCGGAGTTTGAAGATTTTATGGTCAAAGTGGACATAGCTAAAAGCTATGATAAGGGAAAGGAAAAAATTGAACACTCCGCAAGAACTTTACCATATGATATAATTTTGTTGGATATACAATTGTTCCCCGCAGAGTCCAAGGACCCTAGGTCTGGTGTTGATTTAGGTAAATTGGCAAGGGAAATTGTACCCGACTCAAAGGTCGTTTTCATGTCTTCTTTTAGTGATAGCTACCGAATTAATAACATTTTCAAAGCGGTTAATCCTGATGGTTATATGGTTAAGTCGGAGATTGATGAAATGTCCTTAAAAACCATGGTAGAAACCATAGTTAAAAAACCTCCATATTACACGGCCAGTGCATTGGGCGCCGTTCGTAGAAGAATGGCCAGCAATATCGAAATTGACGAGCAGGACCAAAAAATACTGTATTATTTATCCCTGGGAACCAATACTCGGGATATTGCTCCCTTAATAGCGTCTGCCAATACTACCGTAGAGGCCAGAAAACGACAGCTAAAAGCTATTTTTGGGGTAAAAAACGGAAATGATTTGGCGCTCATTCAAGAAGCCAAGAAAAGAGGGTTCTTATAACCCGAATCCATGAAATTTTAAAATACTGAAAATCAATTCTTTGTAAATTATATTTTCAGAATATTACAATTTCCTCCGAAATTCTAAGGTTTTCCTAAGTCCTATGAATTTCCAATAAAGCTATCTTTATTATAAAAGAGATTGTAAAGAATGCTTTTCAAACCAAATAATTACCATTCCATTGATTTTATAAATGTCAAGTCCACTGACGTTATGCTCGGTCTATTCGATTTTAAAAAATCGATTGAGTTGGGATACTTTTCAGAAGTTATACTTAAAAACAATAGTGATAGCACCCATAAATTGGACTTGGTCGTTGAGCTAAACTGCCCACTTAACCTATTGGATATTTTAAGTCATTTCAATAAAGGGCTTTGGGGCTCCTCTGAGATTACAAAATCGCCTTTGGCCAAAAGTTTTGATTGTTTATTGGCATATAACAAGGAATTGGATATTGATATTCAGGAGTTTACCTTGTACTTAAATGACACGAATATTGTCATCAAAAATATTTATAAGCACAGTATTCCTGAGCAGTTCAACAATATCATATCTGAAATAGGTAAACAATACGTTTCCATTACAAAGGGTTTAACGGAACAGCCTGAAGAAATATTTATACCGGTCTTTGAGGATTCATTAAATAGTTCTCTGAACGGTGTTGAAAAGAGACCAACATTAAATAGCTATACAGAATACTGGGGCATATACATGGAATCTGAAGTTGACGGATTAATATTTGATGTACAGCACAACAAATTTATTTCTGCCAATTTAGATTATTATATGTTCGATGAAAATAATTAGGCCTTTACCGACATTTCATTAAAGATTTCCCTGCCTCCCATCATGGCATTGACACTGTTCTTAACTTCCGAAATTACCTGAGAATCCTCGGGATTCGTCAATACTTTATCAATAAATTCTACAACGGTCTTCATATCCTCTTCTACCAACCCTCTCGTTGTAATTGCTGCTGTTCCAAAACGAATACCAGAGGTTACAAATGGTGATTTATCATCAAAAGGAACCATATTCTTGTTTGCCGTAATATCGGCCAATACCAAAGCCTTTTCGGCATCCTTACCGGTAATTCCCTTATTTCGGAGATCTATCAACATCATGTGGTTGTCAGTACCACCGGAAATAATATTATAGTCCTTGGCCACAAAAGCCTTGGCCATAGCATCTGCATTCTTTTTCACCTGTTGCATATATTCCCCAAATTCCTCGGTAAGCGCTTCCCCAAAGGCTACTGCCTTTGCTGCAATGATATGTTCCAAAGGTCCTCCTTGATTGCCTGGAAAAACGGCCAAATCCAATAAGGCGGACATCTTTCTTAGGTTACCGTTCTTAAGCTTGATTCCGAAGGGGTTGTCAAAATCCTTACCCATCAAAATCAAACCTCCCCTTGGTCCTCTTAAGGTTTTATGGGTAGTAGTAGTCACTATATGACAATGAGGTATGGGGTCACTTAACAATCCTTTCGCTATTAAACCGGCGGGATGCGAAATGTCGGCCAACAACAAAGCGTTTACACTATCGGCAATTTCCCGAAACCTTTTGAAATCCATATCGCGAGAATAGGCAGAGGCTCCCGCTATTATAAGTTTTGGTCGCTCCTTCGTTGCTATTTCCTGAATTTTATCATAGTCCAGCGTTCCCGTTTTTTCATCTACCCCATAAAAAACCGGGTTGTACAATTTACCGGAAAAATTGACCGGAGACCCGTGGGTAAGGTGACCCCCATGGGAAAGATCAAACCCCAAAATGGTGTCACCTGCTTGAAGACAGGCATGATATACAGAAGCATTGGCTTGGGAACCCGAATGGGGCTGTACGTTGGCATATTCCGCCCCAAACAACTCCTTTGCCCTATCAATGGCCAATTGCTCTACTTCATCGACAACTTCGCATCCGCCATAATAACGTTTCCCTGGATATCCTTCAGCATATTTGTTCGTTAGAACGGAACCGGCAGCCTCCATAACCTGTGGGCTCACAAAGTTTTCAGAAGCAATTAATTCAATACCGTTTTTTTGGCGCCTTCTTTCCGCTTCAATGAGTTCAAATATTCGATTATCCCTTTCCATGTTGTTGATGTATTTTAATCTTTTGCAAAAATACAATATGATCCCATTTCTATTACCATAAAAATGGTAAGCTCACTATTATTTTATTCAACAATGGTTAATAACTGAAGGCGAATTTCAACTCTTAATGTTACTTCCAATACTTTAAAAAGTGTAATTCATCCCTTTTACACTAATCTTCAACCTTTTTCGTTATGTATTGGAATATTTCTGGCATAGCTATTGAAATAGCTCCAATTGAAACCCTTAAAGTTCTAGTTATGAAAAAATTTCTACTTCTTGGCATCATTGTGTTGGTATACTCTTGTAGTGGAGTAAAAAGAACACAAGAGGCATTGAATTCTGGGAATTATAATGCGGCCATAAACAAAGCCATTGCAAATATTGCAGAAAACAAGACCAAAAAAGGTAATCAGGCCTACATCTTATTATTGGAGGAAGCATATCAAAAAAACACGGAGCGTGAGCTTCAGAATATTAAGTTTCTAAAAAAAGATGGCAATCCCGCCAATTATGAAACTATTTATGAGTCCTATTCCAGATTGAAACAGATTCAACAAGGTATTAGACCCCTTTTGCCGCTTTACATTATGGAAGAAAACCGCAACGCCAGGTTCAATTTCAACAATTACGATTCTGATATCATTGCAGCAAAGGAAAATCTATCGGAATTCCTATATAATAATGCAGTGGGCCTTTTACAAAATGCCCGTTATAAAAATGAGTATAGGAGTGCGTATGATGATTTAAAATATTTGGAGGAAATTAATCCAAATTATAAGGATACCAAATTGAAAATGGATGAAGCTTATCAAAAAGGATTGGATTATGTGGTGGTAGAGATGGTAAACAATACGGATAAAGTAATACCACAGAGACTTGAAGACGAATTGTTGAATCTGAATACTTATGGATTAAACAATCTATGGACAGAGTACCATACCAACAAGTTGGCTAACATCGACTATGATTATTTAATGGAGGTTTCCTTTCAAGATATCAACATTTCACCGGAACAGGTAAATGAAAAACAGATTATAAAGGAAAAACAGATCAAGGATGGTTATCAGTATGTAGAAGACCAAAATGGCAATATTGTTAAGGATAGCCTAGGAAACAAAATAAAAGTGGATAAGTTTAAAACTGTTAGGTGTGATTTTTATCAATTTACCCAGTTCAAAAGCGCTCAGGTCGTTGGGGTGGTTAATTTTACGGACTTAAGAAAGCAACAACAAATAAATCAATATCCTTTGGCCAGTGAGTTCGTTTTTGAGCATATATTCGCCAATTATAACGGAGACAAACGTGCTTTGGACAATGATTTGCTACCTTTCTTACAAGCTGCAAGAGTACCCTTTCCCACAAATGAACAAATGGTCTACGACGCAGGAGAAGATTTAAAGAATAATTTAAAATCGATTCTTACAAGACAACATTTTAACTAAAAGAAAAACTCCGCAAATGTGCGGAGTTTTTTTATACATATTGTTCTAATTTTATTTCCGATATGCCCCCATGTGAACTATGGGCTACCACTACCCCATTCTTAATAATCAATAACTGGGGCGACTGATGCACAACCCCAAATCTTTTCACCACTTCGTTGGATACCTCCCGGTGTGCGTGCAAATCCAAAAAATAGAAATCCATTTGGGAAGGTTCTAGACCATAAGAGGTCTTGAACATATTTAAAACCATTCTGCTCACACCGCATGTGGTGGAATGCTTGAAAATGGCCTGAGGTCTTGTTCCAGAATTTTTCGTCAATACCTCTAGCTGATCTGTATTCTCAAGGGAAATCCACGGTATATCCATACCACTTTCAGAATTTCCATTATCATTTTTACCAAAAAAATTACCAAATAATCCCATTCTCCACTAACTTTAAATGACGCTATAAATATTAATCCGATACTGACTTTATGTCTTGAAAATATTGAAATTACAGGACATTTTGTCTTGTTGATTCAATTGGTAGGATTGTTGCCCATTTCCTTACAAAAGTAATATTCAAAATAAAAGTAATCCATATGAACTTTAATAATTTCACCATAAAATCACAGGAGGCTGTACAACAGGCTCAGGTAATTGCCCAATCATTGGGGCATCAACAAATAGAGAACGAACATTTATTTAAAGCTATTACAGAGGTAGAAGAAAACGTGGTTCCATTTATATTCAAAAAATTGGGACTCAATGCCAACCTTATTAAACAGATTTTAGAAAAGGAACTCAATTCCTTTCCTAAGGTTCAAGGTGGAGACATTATGCTTTCCAGAGAGGCGGGTAAATCGGTAAACGAAGCCTCTATAATCGCTAAAAATATGGGGGATGAATATGTTTCCATAGAGCATCTCCTATTGGCTATTTTCAAGTCAAAAAGTAAAATCTCCCAAATCCTAAAAGATCAAGGGGTGACCGAGAAGAATTTGGTTGCCGCTATCAATGAATTGAGAAAAGGCTCCAATGTGACTTCCCAAAGTGCGGAGGAAACTTATAATTCATTAAACAAATATGCCAAAAACCTTAATGAATTGGCCGATAGTGGTAAACTGGACCCGGTTATAGGAAGGGATGAAGAGATTAGAAGGGTGCTACAGATTCTATCCAGAAGGACCAAGAACAACCCCATGCTTGTGGGTGAACCTGGAGTGGGAAAAACGGCTATTGCCGAAGGTCTGGCCCACAGAATCGTTCAAGGCGATATCCCTGAAAACCTAAAGGACAAGGTTATTTATTCCTTGGATATGGGTGCCCTGATTGCTGGTGCCAAATACAAAGGGGAGTTTGAGGAACGATTAAAGGCTGTTATTAAGGAAGTGACCAGTGCTGATGGTAATATCATATTGTTTATTGACGAGATTCATACGTTGGTAGGTGCTGGTGGTGGTCAAGGAGCAATGGATGCCGCCAATATTCTAAAACCCGCTTTGGCGAGGGGCGAACTTAGGGCCATTGGAGCCACGACTTTGGATGAGTATCAAAAATACTTTGAAAAGGACAAGGCATTGGAACGTCGTTTTCAAAAGGTTGTGGTAGATCAACCCGATACGGAAAGTGCCATTTCCATTCTTAGGGGAATAAAGGAACGGTACGAGACGCACCATAAGGTACGTATCAAGGACGAAGCGGTAATTGCTGCCGTAGAACTGTCCCAACGCTACATTACCAATAGGTTTTTGCCCGATAAAGCAATCGACCTTATGGACGAAGCGGCTTCTAAATTAAGAATGGAGATCAATTCCAAACCTGAGGAACTTGATGTGTTGGACCGAAGAATTATGCAACTTGAGATTGAAATAGAAGCGATAAAAAGAGAAAACGATCAGTCAAAGCTAAAGTCCCTGAACTTAGAGTTAGCCAATGTTAAGGAAGAACGTAACGAGATTTTTGCCAAATGGGAAACTGAAAAATCCGTAGTGGACAACATCCAAAAAACTAAAATGGATATTGAAAACTATAAGGCGGAGGCGGAAAGAGCCGAGCGAAACGGGGATTACGGTAAAGTGGCTGAAATTAGATATGGTAAAATCAAGGATGCCCAAGAAAATCTGGCAAAACTGCAGGAAGAGCTCGCTGAGCAACAAAATGCAGGTACCTTGATTAAAGAAGAAGTAACCAGTGAGGATATTGCCGAAGTCGTAGCGAAATGGACTGGAATACCTGTAACCAAAATGCTACAGAGTGAACGTGAGAAGCTCCTAAATCTGGAAAATGTGTTGCATAAGAGGGTCGTAGGTCAGGATGAAGCCATTCAGGCGGTTTCTGATGCCATTAGAAGAAGTAGGGCAGGTTTGCAAGATATGAAAAAACCAATAGGTTCCTTTCTGTTCTTAGGTACCACGGGTGTTGGTAAAACGGAGTTGGCCAAAACACTGGCCTCATACTTGTTCGACGATGAAAATGCCATGACCAGAATAGACATGAGCGAATACCAAGAAAGGCATTCCGTAAGTAGATTGGTAGGAGCACCTCCAGGCTACGTTGGTTATGATGAAGGAGGGCAATTGACAGAAGCCGTGCGAAGACGCCCCTACTCCGTTGTTTTGCTGGATGAAATTGAAAAGGCACATCCAGATACGTTTAATATTCTTCTACAGGTTTTGGATGAGGGAAGGTTAACGGATAATAAGGGACGTGTTGCCGATTTCAAGAACACCATTATCATTATGACCAGTAATATGGGTAGTCAGATAATTCAAGAGAAGTTTGAAAATTCAACCGATATACACAGTGCATCCGAGGCGGCAAGGGTGGAGGTCCTGGGACTTCTCAATAAAATGATTAGACCGGAGTTCCTAAATAGAATTGATGACATCATTATGTTTACACCCCTAAACAAGGAAGATATACGTGAGATTGTGAAACTTCAATTGGAAGGATTGAAGAAAATGTTGGATAAACAAAATATCACTTTGGATGCAACCGATGAAGCTATTGACTATTTGGCGGAACGAGGCTATGAGCCGCAATTTGGTGCCAGACCGGTAAAAAGGACCATTCAGAAAGAGGTTCTTAACAATATGTCCAAGGAGCTCTTAAGCGGAAAAATCAAATCCGATAGTGTAATTCTCTTGGATGCCTTTGATGACGAACTTGTATTTAGAAATCAAAATGATTTGGTAGTATAAATTGATAATTAGTTAGTTAAGCGCCCTAAAAATTATTTAGGGCGCTTTTTTTTATCTGCTAGATATACCATACAGTATTGTTTTTTTATCTTCGTGAAAAATAGCCGAATATGTCCACCAAAGCTGAAAGAACCACTGCCTATATCATTGAAACAGTTGCCCCTGTATTCAATAAACATGGCTATATAGGCACTAGTATGAGCGATCTCACCGAGGCAACGGGTTTAACTAAAGGCGCACTCTACGGTAATTTTGAAAATAAGGAGGCTTTGGCGCTCTCTGCCTTTGAACATAATAGCAAGATATTGCTAAATGCTTTGGACGAGGTCCTTAATATATCAGGCTCGTCCTTGGACAAGCTAAAAAGTCTAATGGATTTCTATAAGCAATATGATGCTTTTACGAACCCCATGAGTGGATGTCCGGTACTTAACGTTGGTGTGGATGCACAGCATAACAATACATTATTGGCAGCGGCCGCTAGGGAAACCATAAAGGAGATTGAAGGAAAAATAGCCCTGGTTCTGGAAAATGGTGTAAATAAGGATGAAATTAAAATCCCTGTTACACCACTTCAATTTGCCAAACAATTATATACTATGATTCAGGGTGCCATTTCCATGGCGACCATAACAAAGGACAGAAAGTATTTGTTAAATACTATTACTTACTTGGAAGTTTTGGTGAGGAGGGAGTTATAACTCCCCTTCCACATATCCTTTTGTTCTTTAGTCTATTTTATTCCCCTACAACTCTAAAGATCCAAGTTTTATCGGTATACTTTCCTCCAAAATTGGAATCCCTTGCGGCTCGTGCTTCAGAGATGGAATCATATCTTGCCAAAAACACATAGTTATATTTGTTAGTTTCCCTATAGAATGATCCCGGACTGAGACCTCTCTTTTGCAAATCGGCCATAAAAGCATCAAAGTAGCGCTTAGTGCCAAAAACATTAGCTATTAAATAATAACCGGGCTCCAAGGAACCTTGTTTGGCTACTTCCTCGTAGCGCTCTCCTTTTTCGGGTGTTACCACTTCTTTTTTTAGAGCTTCGGCCTCGGCCAATTTTACTTGGGCTATAGAATCCTGTTTTCTTTGAATTTCCAAGGCCAAAGCTTCTTCCTTGGCCTTGTTAACAGCTTCGGTAGAATCCAACACCCTTTGGCGTTCCAAGGCTTGAGCCTCTGCCAATAACTTTTTTTCGCTAGCCTCTGCAATAGAATCCCTTTTTCTTTGGTCTTGCTTTTTAGATTCTTCAAGGGCCAAATCTGCCAATTTACTAGCTTCCCTGATAGAGTCTTTCTGTCTTTGTTGTTGCAATTTGGCCAATCGTTCCTGTTCCTTCTCCTCTTTTCTTTTAGCTAATTTCTCAGCACGAGTCAATTCTTTCTCAATGGTTTCCTCCGCTATCAATTCATCTTGTGGATATCGTTCTTCTGAGGATAAAGGCCCTAATTTATAAGCGGTCACCAATTCAAAAGTGGGGTCTGTACCTTTTAAATCGTTGGATATACCAAATTCTACCAGAGCCCCGAGGGAAAATCGCTTAAAAAATCTTCCTCCTACTCCACCTGAGATTCCGTAGAAGCTATTGTATCCAATCTGTGTCCAGAATTTATTGGTAGAAAGCAAGGCTGATGCTCCTAACTGCGCATCAAATCCTGGGATAGATTTATAGTAAATGGATGGTCGTAAAATAGAATTTTCATCAGATTGAATTACACCCTGAAATTCATAACTGGCCAAAGCGAGAAAAATTCGACCGTCGGTACTGGTGTTTCTTTCATTAGTGCTGATATTATAGTCCATTAGATTTTCCGAGGACAAACCCAAACTAAATCGGTCTATTTTCACATTAATACCTGGCGCCATTTGAACTACGAAATCATCGGTAATTTCAGTTTGTATGGGGTTTGGAATAAAAAATCTTTGATCCGCCAATTTTTGCTGAAATCCTAAAATGTTGATTCCTACCCCTAGACTTGCACGCTCGCCTAAGGTAATGGTATAGCCGTAGTTTAAAATGATTCCTGTATTTATGAATATTTCCGTATTCTGTTGAAAGAATCCAAGACCTGCCGTAGAAATATCGTTTAATCTATGGGAGTAGTTCAAGAATAAACTGGTAGGGTCGGCATCAAGGGTCTGCCACTGCCATCTGGACCAAAAAGCAACTGAAGAAGGATTGTTCCTGTCGAGCGCAAATGCGGGATTAAGTAGACTGGAATTGTATTCCATCAAATTGTGTTGCCTATAATCACTAGGAAGTTCAACATCCTGGGCGTTTAAACCAACAACTACAAATACAATAAGAAGTGCCCCACAAAATTTATTCATATGCAAAAAAACAAAAAATAGCGTTGAAACGTACTATTTTAAAGTAAATTTAGTTCTGTATAAAAGTAATTGTTAACGTTAAACCATGAAATTACTAAAGATTCTTTCATTCTTTCTTTTATTGTCATTTATTTCCTGCAAGGAAGACAATCCCACTGAAAAACCAAACCAAGATGCCGGTATTTCTACTTTTTATTTCATACGGCATGCCGAGAAGGATAGAACCAATCCAGAAGACCCCGACCCTGAACTTAGCCAAAAGGGATTGGGAAGAGCCATGCATTGGGCTGAAATTTTAAATGAAGTAGATTTGGATGCTATTTATTCCACTAATTTCAATAGGACTTCGATGACCGCTGCCCCCACCTCTGTAAAAAAGAACATCGATGTTCAATATTATGATCCTAGAATTTTGGATATAGATCAATTTAAAAAGGACAATCTTAATAAGAATGTACTTGTAGTTGGTCATAGCAATACTACACCTGAATTCGTCAATCTTTTATTGGGTGAAGATAAATACACCCAAATAGATGACAATGAAAACGGGACCTTATTCATTGTCACCATTGTTGACGGTATTGCAACTAGTAGTAGGCTTATTTTTAATTGTAACTGCCCTGATTAACCTGTACGTTTTCCAATGCGATATTGGAAAGCAATTCCAATTGATTATTTAGGTAAAGACTGTCTATGTTAAAGATGGTCGTATTCTCCAGTTTGGGTTTATAATTTTTATAATCCACAAATCGGATATCACCAACATACCGTTCATTATAGGCTTCCCTAAAACGCTGTCCGCCACCGTTCACATGAAACTCATAGGCCAGATAATCAGGTTTGAATGTATCGGCATTGAACCAATAGATATATACATCGTCAAAATCGTCGCCCCCACCATCTTCCTTAAAGGTAACTTGGATTTTATAGTAGCTTTTTCCGTTTAGATCCACTTTTCCCAAAAGCCTTTTTTGAACCGCCCTATCGTTTAAACCATAGGGTAAATAGGCAAAATAATGAACGGAATTGACAGAATTAGCGTATTTATTTGACGTTGTATCCGCTAGTACGACAAGACTATCGTTTATATATCGCTCAAAACCGGAAGGTGACTTCACGTCCAAAATAACGGCAGTATCATTTTCTATTCGCCGTTTCAACACCTTTTGGCCATTCTCCAATTCAGAGCTATAATGAATTTTCCTAAAATCGAATTCAATATTGGAATTCCCATACTTTTTTCCACCACTGACTTGGATACTTTTATCCACTATTTCTTGGGCCGAGGGTATTTTTTTGTCTTCTTGGCAACCCAGTAGGCCAATTAATATCAAGATTGTGAATACTCTATTCATGTATTTTTTTAAATGATAATCGTTAAAAACATGGATTCATTACAAAATAAGCACTTTAAATTTTTATATGGTTCCACAGGATTATTTATTTGTCCTTACTTTTGTAAGTCATGCAGAATAAAATAAATATTAAAAATAAAAGGGCTCGTTTCGAATACGAGTTACTGGATACCTATACTGCAGGAATCGTACTTGCAGGTACGGAAATAAAGTCCATTCGATATGGAAAAGCTTCCATTGCAGAAAGTTTTTGCGAGTTTAATGACCGGGGAGAACTTTTTGTGATCAATATGCAAATAGACGAGTATTCCCATGCCTACCATTTCAACCACAAACCAAAGGCTGAAAGAAAACTATTATTGAATAAAAGAGAGCTAAATAAACTTCATAAAGAAGTTAAGGCATCGGGTCTAACCATAGTGCCCTTGTCCCTTTTTATAAATGATCGCGGACTAGCCAAAATGCAAATTGCTTTAGCTAAGGGTAAAAAGCTTTATGACAAGAGAGATACCATAAGGGACAGGGACAATAAGCGAAATTTAGACCGAATCAAAAAAAGCTTCAATTCTTAGTTTTTATCCTCTAATAAGGGTACAAACCTGAAGGAACCATACTCGGTTTTCTTGAATTCTTTTTCCGATGTTCTTTCTAACAAGGTCATGATCTGATCTTCAAAACCTACCGGTATCACGAGCCTGCCTCCTACTTTTAATTGGGACATCAATGCCTTGGGCACTTCCGGTGCCCCGGCGGTAACAATAATCCGATCAAATGGCGCATCTTCTGGAAGACCTTTATAGCCATCACCAAATACAAACTTTTTGGGCCGGTATCCCATTTTCTTAAAAAATAGGTTAGTTTTTTTAAACAGCTCCAATTGTCTTTCAATGGTATACACTTTGGCCTTGCATTTTAATAAAACTGCAGTTTGATAACCACTACCGGTGCCAATTTCCAACACGGTATGGTTGGGTTCCAATTGCAATAATTCTGTTTGGAACGCCACCGTATAAGGCTGCGATATCGTCTGGTCCGCCGCAATGGGAAACGCCTTGTCCTGATAGGCATGACCTTCAAAACTACTGTCCATAAAAAGATGTCTGGGCACCTCTCTAATAGCATTCAGGACCTTTGTATCCGTAATGCCTTTTTCCATCAGCAATTCTGCCAATTGATTGCGCATGCCTTTGTGTCTATAGGTATCTTTCAATTTTAGCTTGGTTTGGTTCTCAAAGTTATAAAAGATTGCCATAGAAAAGAAGTTGACCAAACAGTAAATGTCAAAAATGGATTTTACATTCCTACTGAAACTTGTAAACTATGTGTATTTTTGATGAAAAAGTAGAAGCATGCTCAAAGTAGGGGTTTTAGGGGCCGGACATTTAGGTAAAATTCATTTACGATTGCTTAATCAGTCTGAAAAATATGAACTAATAGGTTTTTTTGATGCGGACATTATAAATGGGAAACAAGTGGCGGCCGAATTTGGATATGCTTATTTTGACCATTTAAATGACTTGATCGATGCCGTAGATGTCGTGGATATTGTGACCCCTACCCTATCCCATTTCGATTGTGCCAAAAAGGCCATGGAAAAGGGCAAACATGTTTTTATTGAAAAACCCATTACCAATACCTTGGATGAAGCCGAAAATCTGTTGGCACTGGAGGAAAAGTATGGTGTTAAGGGTCAAGTGGGCCATGTGGAACGCTTCAACCCGGCTTTCATGGCGGTACGGGAATCCATAAAGGAACCCATGTTCATTGAAACGCATAGGTTGGCAGAATTTAATCCTCGTGGAACGGATGTACCTGTGGTTTTGGATTTGATGATACATGATATAGATGCAATACTTAGTGTGGTGAAATCTAAGGTTGTCGGAATCAATGCGAGTGGGGTTTCCGTATTGAGTCAATCCCCTGACATCGCCAATGCCAGATTGGAATTTGAAAACGGCTGTGTTGCAAACCTTACGGCCAGTAGAATCAGTTTAAAAAACATGCGTAAATCTAGATTCTTCCAAAAAGATGCCTACATATCCGTAGATTTTCTTGAGAAAAAAGTGGAGGTGGTTAAAATGAAGGATGCACCGGAAGTGCCTGGGGATTTCGATATGATTTTACAGAATGCGGAAGGGGTTAAAAAGCAGATTTATTTTGAAAACCCCGATATTTTGGAAAACAATGCCATCTTGGACGAATTGGAGTCCTTCGCCGAAGCCATCCAAAAAAACAACACTCCGCAGGTTACCTTGAAACAAGGAACGGAAGCCTTAAAGGTAGCTTTGCAGATTATTGATGCGTTTGAAAACAAAACGGTTTTGGGTTGATATTTCAAGTCTAAAATCCTATTTTCCTATAAAACTAGTTTATGAAAAAAATTGCGGTAATAGGTGCTGGGACCATGGGAAACGGAATTGCCCATGTGTTTGCACAATATGGATATAAAGTAAATCTAATAGACCTTGACCAAAAGGCCTTGGAAAGAGGGGTTTCCACCATTTCCAAAAATTTGGACCGCATGTTGGCCAAGGAGAAAATATCTCAAGAAGACAAAAAAGCTACTCTTGACAACATTACCACTTTTTCCGATTTAAAAAATGGAGCAAGCGAGGTAGACCTTGTGGTGGAGGCTGCATCAGAAACATTAGAAATAAAACTGGATATTTTTGGTAAACTGGATATAATTTGTAAACCGGAAACCATTTTGGCCACCAATACTTCCTCGATTTCCATTACCCGAATTGCTTCGGTAACCACAAGACCTGACAAGGTAATCGGTATGCATTTTATGAATCCGGTCCCCATTATGCCCTTAGTGGAAATTATTCGTGGTTATAATACTTCGGACGAAACCACTGAACAAACCATGGCATTATCCAAGAAATTGGGAAAAACGCCTACGGAAGTCAATGATTATCCGGGTTTTGTAGCCAATAGAATTCTAATGCCCATGATCAACGAAGCTATAGAGACTCTGCATCATGGGGTTGCCGGTGTTTTGGAAATAGACACCGTAATGAAATTGGGAATGGCCCATCCTATGGGGCCATTACAGCTTGCCGATTTTATAGGGCTTGACATTTGTCTTTCTATTTTGAACGTCATGTATGACGGATTCAAAAATCCAAAATACGCTCCTTCCCCCCTATTGGTGAACATGGTTACCGCTGGGAAATTGGGTGTTAAATCCAAGGAAGGTTTTTATGATTATTCCCAAAGTAATAAGGCCGAAAAAGTTCCGAATCAGTTTAAATTGTAAATATGTCCATAGCAGAAAAATTATCATCCATAAAAAAGGAACTGACAGAGAATGTGACCTTGGTCGCCGTTTCCAAAACCAAGCCTTTTTCAGATATTTTAGAAGCCTATAATAGTGGGCATAGGGTTTTTGGGGAAAACAAGGTGCAGGAAATGACCCAAAAATGGGAAGAAATGCCCAAGGATATCGAATGGCATATGATTGGACATGTACAGCGAAACAAGGTAAAGTATATGGCCGAATATGTAGCCTTGATCCATGGAGTAGACAGTCTTAAATTATTAAAGGAAATCAATAAACAAGCAAAAAAGCACGAGCGGGTTATTCCATGCCTATTGCAGGTGCATATTGCAGAAGAAGACACCAAATTTGGTTTTGACGCAGATGAGATCAAGGAACTGATTAGCAACCCGGAATTCGAAAAATTGGAAAACGTCAGAATTAAAGGTTTAATGGGCATGGCCACCTTTACAGACAATATGGATCAAGTGAGACGGGAATTTCAATCATTAAACAAGCTTTTCCAAGACTTGAAGAATAGCTTGACACATATTTCCATTCTCTCCATGGGTATGAGCGGCGACTATAAAATTGCCATTGAGGAAGGTAGTAACATGGTGCGAATTGGAAGTAGTATCTTTGGTAGTCGAAATTATAACTAGCGCAAAGGACAAAAGCGTTTGGAATTCAGACTGAAAATATTTTTATGTACGCTATACTGGATATAGAAACGACCGGAGGGAAATTTAATGAGGAAGGTATCACGGAGATAGCGATACATAAATTCAATGGACATGAAGTAATAGACTCCTTCATTAGCTTGGTCAATCCAGAAAAGGAAATTCAACCCTTTGTAGTCAACCTTACGGGAATTAACAACAAAATGCTTCGCACAGCCCCTAAGTTCCATGAAGTAGCCAAGAGGATTGTGGAAATCACGGAGGGGACGGTACTTGTTGCCCATAATGCACAGTTTGATTATAGAATCCTAAGAACGGAATTCAGGAGGTTGGGTTATAATTATGAGCGAAAAAGCCTTTGTACCGTAGATTTGTCCAAAGCTCTTTTACCGGATGCCGATTCTTACAGTTTAGGAAAATTAGTACGATCCTTGGGAATCCCAGTAAGTGATCGTCACCGGGCCAACGGCGATGCCTTGGCTACGGTAAAATTGTTTAAACTCTTATTGGCCAAGGATTCGGAAAAGAAAATTATACAGGACGTTATCCGAAAGGAAGCCCATGGTGAACTGTCCGAAAAACAATTGGATATTGTTCAAAATATGCCCAATGAAACGGGGGTATTTTATATGCACAATAAAGATGGGGATATCATTTACCTGAGTAAAAGCAACGACATCAAAAAAAGGGTGAATCAATTGTTTACCCAATCAAGTGACCGTGTAAGAAAACTGACAAAGGACACCAGAAAGGTTACCTTTGAAAAAACGGGTAGTGAACTAGTGGCACAATTGAAGGAATATCAGGAACTTTTAAAAAATAGGCCTAAATACAATTCAATACCCAGAAAACGAATGTTCTCCCATACGCTTTGCCTTTCAAAAAATGAACATGGGTACTTGGAATTAAGGTCATCCAAAATAAATTCATGTCCTGATTCCTGGGGCTACTTCAATGGTGAATTCAGTGCCGAAAACCATTTATTCAAGATTACTAAGGAATTTAATCTTTGTGATAAGGTAAATGGAATTAGTGAGGCACGTGGAAGCTGTTCCAATTTTTCCGAAGGAAAATGCAAAGGTGCCTGTATTCAAAAGGAAGACCAGGGAGACTATAACACAAGGGTCATGGAAGCACTGCATAAATATACCCTTAAGAATAAGAATATATTGCTGGTCGATAAGGGTCGTCAAATTGGCGAGAATGCTGCCATTATGATTAGAAAGGGCTCTTTAGTGGGGGTTGGTTATTATGATCTAAATCATCAAATAAATAATATTCATATCTTAGAATCCTTGATAACGCCCATGGATGGGACAACAAATGCCAATTTTATTGTCGAGTCCTACCTTAGAAAGAAAAAAATACTAAAAACCATTCCATTGTAACGATCATTGGACAAGGAGGAGAAAAATATAGGTTGGAAACAAAGGCTACATGAGATTATTTATGAGGCGGACACCCCTATGGGAAAGTGGTTCGATATTCTTCTGATCATCCTTATACTTTTTAGTGTTCTCCTAATTATGTTGGAAAGCGTCAAAAGTATTGATGCGGAATACCATAATACATTGTTAATCTTGGAGTGGATCGTTACCATTCTCTTCACCATTGAATATTTTGCCAGGATTATCTGTATAAAGAAACCCACCAGATATATTTTCAGTTTTTATGGAATCGTGGATTTTTTGTCTACCATTCCGCTTTATCTATCCTATATTTTGGCGGGATCGCAGGTGTTATTGGCAGTCCGCGCTTTCCGATTGCTTCGAGTCTTCAGGATATTAAAACTGGTTCAGTTTTTAGGGGAGGCATCCCAATTAAAAAGTGCGTTAAAAGCAAGTAGGGCAAAAATTACGGTTTTTCTTTTTGCTGTACTTATATTATCTGTAATGTTGGGTACTCTTATGTACATTGTGGAAGGGGATGAAGCCGGCTTCACCAGTATCCCCACCAGTATATATTGGACCATTGTTACCCTAACTACAGTGGGATATGGCGATATAGCACCCATTACCCCGCAGGGTCAACTCATTGCAACCATAATAATGTTATTGGGTTATGGAATAATAGCGGTACCCACGGGAATCGTAACCGTTGAATTTGGAAAACGTTCCAAAAAAGGATCTGGCGACGAAAGTGTGGAACATTTTGTGCACGTAAATACCCAAGCATGTCCCGTTTGTGCCAAAGAAGGACATAGGGACGATGCCACTCATTGTTATAATTGTGGAAGTATATTAAATGAATAAAGTACTCATTTCCGTAACAGGGCCAACTGCCATAGGGAAAACGAGGTTGGGCATTCTTTTGGCGAATCATTTTAATACGGAAATTATTTCGGCGGACTCCCGTCAATTTTACAAGGAAATGTCAATTGGTACAGCGGTACCTACAAAACATGAGCTAACCAGTGCGGTTCATCACTTCATTCAACACAAGAGTATTCATGAACCTTACTCGGTGGGTGATTTTGAAAAGGATGCCTTAAAAAAATTGGATGAACTGTTTCAAGACCATGAAGTTGTCATCATGGTTGGTGGTAGTGGACTTTATGTGGATGCAATTACCAAAGGACTGGATGCATTTCCAAAAGTAGGTAAGAGTATCCGTGAAAACCTGAACAAACAATTAACGAATGATGGCATCGAAATATTGCAAAATATGCTCAGTACATTGGATCCTGAGCATTATAACAGAATCGATATTCATAATCCGCATAGACTCATTAGGGCCTTGGAAATATGTATAGGTACGGGAAGGCCGTACTCCAGTTTTTTAAACAAGCCAAAGGATAAAAGAAATTTTAAGGTTTTATCGGTGGGTTTAAAAGCCGACCGGACTGTGGTCTATGAAAGAATAAACGAACGGGTTGACCTTATGATGAAGGAAGGTCTTCTTGATGAAGTTAAATTATTAAAAAGCACTAGAGATTTAAATGCGCTACAAACGGTTGGGTACAAAGAGCTTTTTGAGTATTTGGATGGCAACTGGACACTGGATTTCGCCATTTCCGAAATTAAAAAAAACACCCGACGGTTTGCGAAAAGACAAAATACCTGGTTCAAAAAGAGTCTGGAAACGCTCTATGTCGATTATAATTATAAAGAAAATGAAATTCTAGCCATGATGGATAAAGCCGTTATGGAATTACAACATGAACGTACCTAAAATTATTTATGTAATGGGGGTTTCCGGTAGTGGGAAATCTACTATCGGTTCACTTTTGGCCGATAAACTGGGATATCCATTTTTTGATGGTGACCATTATCATCCAAAGTCCAATATTGATAAAATGTCGAAAGGCATACCGCTAAACGACGAAGATAGGATAGGTTGGTTAAATACCTTAAATGAATTGGGAAAGGAGCACCAACAAGAAGGTGCCGTAATTGTTTGTTCTGCTTTAAAGGTTAAGTATAGGGAAATCCTAAGAAAGGACATAGAACAAACCACTACCTTTCTTTTTTTGAAGGGTTCCTTGGAACAGATTAGCAACAGGCTAAGCCAAAGAAAAGGGCATTTCATGCCCAAGGATTTATTGAAATCGCAATTTGAAACCTTGGAAGAACCTGAAAACGCTGTTATAATTTCAATTGATCAAACTCCGGAAGAAATAGTATCCCAAGCAATTGTCCAGCTTAAAAACTAAAAAAGCACCCCTGTAGGGTGCTTTTTCTTTATGTTATAGAATTATACTACTCGTCTTCGTTTTTGATTACCAAACGGAAACCTTCACCATGTATATTCAAGATTTCCACATTTTCGTCCCGTTTTAGATATTTTCTAAGTTTGGCGATGTATACGTCCATACTTCTTGAAGTGAAATAGTTGTCATCCCTCCATATTTTCGTCAAAGCCAATTCACGGGGCATCAGATCATTCTCATGTAGTGCCAAAAGTCGTAAAAGTTCGTTTTCTTTCGGGGATAATTTAATAGACTCCTCATCCTTATACTTTAAGAACCTCAATTTTGAATTTAGATGAAAACCACCAATCTCAAATTCAAATTTCTTACTATCCGCCAAACTGCTCGACGCCTTTCTTTGAAGTATGGCCCTAATTTTCATTAAAAGAACTTCAGAGTCAAAAGGTTTGTTAAGATAATCATCGGCACCGGCCTTATATCCCTTTAAAACATCCTCCTTCATTGTTTTTGCCGTCAAGAAAACAATAGGAACATTTTCATTCTTTTCCCTTATTTCCTTTGCCAAGGTAAACCCATCCTTATAGGGCATCATGACGTCTAGAATACAGATATCGAAATTATCCTTCTTGAACTTTTCAAATCCTTCCATTCCATTCTTCGCCAAAGTCACATCGAAATCGTTCATGGACAAATAATCCTTAAGAACGATTCCAAAGTTTGGGTCATCCTCTACTAAAAGTATTTTTTTATTTACTGTTTCCATAATTTTTAAATTAAAGGCAGTTTAATGTAGAAAGTGCTTCCTTTATCTTTTTCACTTTCCGCATATACCTCCCCTTGATGATCATCTACTATTTTTTTTACGTACGCAAGCCCAAGTCCATGACCTTTGACGTTGTGAATATCTCCTGTGTGTTCTCTATAAAATTTCTCAAAAACTCTTTTTAATACGGCCTTGCTCATTCCTGCTCCCTGATCTTGAACCTTTATTACTATATTATTTTTAACGACCTCCGTAAATACATCTATTTTAGGGGCATTTATAGAGTATTTAATCGCGTTGTCCAATATGTTCACAATTACATTGGTAAAATGCATTTCATTGGCCAAAACTTCGGAACGTTCTGCATCCAAATGGGTTTCTATATATCCTCCCCTATCCTGCACAATGAGCTCTACATGGGTAATTGCGTCTTCTATTATGTCGTGGGCATCGACCCTATCCTTACTAATATCCAATTGGTTTTTTTCCAATTTGGAAATTCGGAGTACATTTTCAACCTGTGCGTGCATTCGCTTGTTTTCGTCCCTAATCATTTGCAAATACCTAGAGACCTTTTCCTGATCTGCAATCACTTTGGGGTTTCTAATAGCCTCTACCGCCAAGTTAATGGTAGCAATGGGTGTTTTGAACTCATGGGTCATGTTGTTGATGAAATCCGATTTTATTTCGGAAATCTGTTTTTGTCTAATCAATTGATATATGGCCCCAGAATAGGCGATGACAATTATCAAGGTGAACAACAATGACAATAAGGCAAGACCCAAAATGGATTGTACCAAAAAGCGCTTTTTCTTCGGAAACGAAACCAAAAGATCAAAATTGGATATCCCTTCAAAATCCGTAAACAATGGCGATTTATAAATATTTGCTTCGGAATATTTAAATTTCCTCGATTTTAGTTTTGTGGGCAAGCCATTGCTATAAACTCCGTATTCAAAACCAATATCCACTCCCCTATCTTCCAACTCTCTTTGAAGCAACAGTTCAATTTCCTGTTTGGAAACCCGCTTATGTATGGGTACTCTTTTGGCTTCGGTCATAAACAAATCCTCAATAGCCATCTTATCCATTTCGCTCAGTTCACCTATCTTCTCGATTCGTTGTATAGGAGTAAGTTGAAAACTTTTGCCATCTATGTCGTAGTCTTCCTTAAATATAGAAGTTGATCGCTTGCTCGTATAGTTTTTGATGAATGTGGTATCACCCTCTTCACCATTATCAAAGAACGTTGATGAAATGCCATATTTTTCCTCTAATATTCCATGTTGGAACAATAAAATCTCATTGGAATTGACATCCCGGTCTATGAAAAAGAAATTTCTAAATTGGGTTTCTTTTAATTCCCCGATACTATCCTTGGCATACAGATACCTATCGAAGTAATTTTTTTTCTCCCGCTCCTCTATCTGATTGGTAACACTGTTGAGCGCTTCTGAAACAACATTTGAAAATTGCTCCTCCTTGTTCTCAACGGATTTCTTTATCCAAAAACTTTGAACGAAAATCAATCCAATGAGAGAAAGGCTCATTAGAACTACCAAGAGAACAAATAACCTCTTATTCATTATAATGTTAAAATTAATTATTTACAAGGAAGCCCTTAACACGTTTAACCAAACCTTAACACAAATGTTAAAATAAGCGAGTCTTAGTAAGAATCAAGGATGGCCCGATTTACTTCCGTGACGCGTTCACCTGTTTTTTCAAGGTTTGTGTTTTTAATGATAAAATCTGCCAAAGGTATTTTTTCCTTATCCTCCAACTGATTCTCCATTCTTGCCAATATGTCTTCCCGGGTACTTTGGTCTCGCTCCAACAAGCGGTCTATTCTAACTTCTTTGGGAGCGACTACCAAAATTATCTTATCGTACAAATCCTGGGCCCTGTTTTCAAATAAAAGCGCGGTTTC
Organism: Maribacter cobaltidurans; assembly: GCF_002269385.1. Classification (NCBI taxonomy): domain Bacteria; kingdom Pseudomonadati; phylum Bacteroidota; class Flavobacteriia; order Flavobacteriales; family Flavobacteriaceae; genus Maribacter; species Maribacter cobaltidurans. The sequence continues at coordinate 4,057,527 of NZ_CP022957.1, read as the reverse complement.
TTGAATGACATAAGAATGATCCTGTTTTTTGCACCATTTTTTAAAATGTCTTCTCACAGCCGGGTGTACAATGCCGTTTAGCGCTTTCAATAAGTCCTGATCGTTAAAAACGGACTTGGCAATGTAGCCCCTGTTTAATTTTCCGTCCAAATAGGCAGACTCACCAAACAAAATTTTCAGTTTATTTCTAATAGTTTTGGAGGAATGCATCAATTTTTTAGCTTCCAAATCTGAATTGTAAACAGGTACACCCAGTTCTGCAAACATTTTTGCCACTGTGGTCTTACCACTTCCAATTCCCCCGGTAAGTCCAACTATTTTCATGAGTATATTCTTGGATAATTTAAAGGTCACATGCCTCACAAAATACAATCGATACATTTTGTACCAAAACTATACCATAGCGCATTATTCCTTTTTCAATATGAATTCTATTTCTTTACTCCGTAGGTCGGCATTATTGATATTTTCAGGTTTTTCTTCCAGAATCAAAGGCAAAACATTCTGGTCTCCACCTACTATCTGGTTATAGTCTGCCACCACCAAAAAATCCTCGGGAGAAATATCCTTAAGAATATCCAAAGGTGCCTGACAAACTACCTGAACCACATCGGGAAACATTCTCACTTGAACACTATCCGGTAGATTCCTCATCACTACGGGCACATCAAATACCTGTTCCGAAAACCGATATACCTTTCCAGAAATTGTGACCGATGAAGGTTCGAAATTGGTATCCTGCAACTCCCTAGATTTTACTACGGTCAGTTTTTGGGAGAAATCAGTTTCAACATTCAGCAACTCCATATAAGAAGTACGTACACTTTCTATGGTATCAATTTGTGTTTTGGGTCCGTTTATCGTAATTGTTCGTGGTTCAATTAACAGGGAGTCCATTAATGCATGGTTTTTTGCATAGGTAATATTCAATCTTGGTAGAACGGGAACTTCTTTGGATTCCAAAGAGGTAAACTTCACAAAAATGGTATCGTTGTCCATTTCCAATAATTCCATATCGTTGGACAACTGGCTTTGAACCTGCCTTCTGTAGACCGATGGGGGAATAAAATATTGATCATTTTTTTTCCTTACTTCGGCAAGATTGATTTGGATATTTTTCTTTCTAATCCCAAAACCGATTAATTGAAATCCCACTGCCCTAATTCTAGCTTGCAATTGGCTTTTTGGAATCTCTTTCAAAAGAAATTCCTGGGGAACGTTCACATAATTCAAATTAAAGGAAGTGATTCCCACAAAGGTCTGAGCCAGATTATTGACAAACCAGGCCAAAAAAGAAAAGAATAAAAAGACCAAGAATACCTTGACCTTTCGTTTCTTTAGACCCGCTTTAATTCTTTCTATAATCACAACTCAATTTTGGTTTTGAAAAACAATTTTGGAAAAATCACCTCTGGAGGTTTGTTACTGAACCTAGTATAAATTACCGACTTCAAAAATCCAAATCCGTAGCCCGCAAATTGCACCAAGGTGGCCAAAAGGGCCATAAAAGCTACTTTTAGACTTTTGGTCTTAAAAATCGCATCTATCAACAATATGGAAAAATAGAAAATAAAGCAGTAAAGTAAGGGATTAAAACCAAAAATAGCGAACGCAATGGATACCAACAAAGTCAATATAAAAATGGTAGGAAACCAATAAGTCAATTTTGCAGTTTTTGGGTGCCAAGCGTTCAGTATAGGTCGTACCAGTCCAAATTTTTTCACTTGCATGTAAAATTTGTTCCAGTCGATTCTTCTTTTATGGTAAACAAATGCTTCGGGTATCAATTTGGTTTCATATCCCTTTTCCCAAATACGAATGGTCAGGTCTGGATCCTCGCCCGGATGGATGTTCCCGTACCCGCCCGTTTTTTCAAAGGCTTCCTTGGATATGCCCATATTAAAACTCCTAGGCTGAAATTTATTTACGGCATCCTTTCTTCCTCTAATACCTCCGGTAGTCAAAAAAGAGGTCATCGCATAGTTGATAGCCTTTTGTACATCACTGAAGGATGGGTGGGCCGCATCTGGTCCCCCATAACAATGTACAAATTGCTGAGAGAGGCTTTTTGCAGCCTCCTCCAAATACTGGGGCGGTAGAATACAATCAGAATCCAAGACAATAAAATAATTCCCTTGAGCCAATTTCATACCATAATTGCGGGAATCCCCTGGACCTGAATTTGGTTTTTGATAGTAGGAAATATTGAGTCGATCCCTAAAAAGATCTACAACATCCTTTGCAGGAATTGTAGAGCCGTCTTCTACAATGACCACCTCATAACCCTTGGAATAAGTTTGTAATAAAAGACTTTCCAAGAGTTCTTTAATTTCATCAGGTCTATTAAATACTGGAATTATAAACGAGAATGATACATTCATTTCAAACTTTCAAGTAATTAAAGCCCCAGAAATCCCTGATTACCTTTTTAGAATTTATCTATGACTTCCTGACTGACCCCTGTGTTGGAAAAACCACCGTCGTGGAAAAGATTCTGCATAGTTACTTTTCTAGTCAAGTCCGAAAATAAGGAAATGGTATAGTCCGCACAATCCTGGGCCGTTGCATTACCAAGTGGCGACATTTTTTCCGCATAGTTGATGAAACCATCAAACCCCTTGATTCCCTGACCGGCAGTGGTTGCTGTTGGTGATTGCGACACAGTGTTGACTCGAACTTTCTTTTCTTTCCCAAAAAAGTATCCAAAGCTTCTTGCCACCGACTCCAAGTAGGCCTTATTGTCCGCCATATCATTATAGTCCGGGAAGGTACGCTGAGCCGCCATGTAGGTCAAAGCAACAATACTTCCCCATTCGTTCATGGCGTCGTTTTTATAAAGGGACTGCATTACCTTATGGAATGAAAGTGCAGAAACATCCCACCCCTTCGCTGTAAAATCATAATTTTCATCGGTGTATGCACGACCTTTTCGAACATTAACGGACATGCCGATCGAGTGAAGTACAAAATCCAACTTCCCACCTAAAATCTCCATGGACTTTGTCACCAAATTGGATAAATCTTCCTCATTTGTGGCATCTGCAGGAATAATCTCGGAACCTGTCTTCTCGGCCAATTCCTTGATTTGCCCCATTCTCATGGCTATGGGAGCATTGGTCAAAACAAAGGTTCCACCTTCTTCATGAACACGTTGTGCCGTTTTCCATGCAATTGAATTTTCATCCAAAGCGCCAAATATGATTCCTTTCTTTCCTTTTAATAGATTATAAGCCATGTTTGTTGGTTCTTAGTATTGTTAATGGGTCAAAGATATTTAAAATATACCAATCCGATTTTAAGCGGATGGAATTAATTTAACAATTGCCTGGCGTGTGCGAGTGCCGAATCCGACACATCATTACCTCCCAACATTTGGGCTAGTTCCAGTACACGTTCATCATTGGAAAGCTGTCGCATATTGGTGCGTGTTCCTTCTGGCTCATCGGTTTTAAATACTTTAAAATGGTGGTTTCCCTTGGAAGCTACTTGCGGAAGATGTGTGATGGCGAATACCTGCATGTCCTTGCTCATTTCCTTCATGATGTCGGCCATTCTATTTGATATTTCCCCGGAAACCCCAGTGTCTATTTCATCGAACATGATGGTGGGCAATTTTTCATACTTCGCCAAAATGGCCTTTATGATTAACATTATCCTGGAAAGTTCCCCTCCGGATGCTACTTTCTTTAATTCCCCATAGTCGCTACCTTTATTGGCGGTAAACAAAAAGGAAAGATCGTCCATACCATTGGTCTTAAAAGAATCTACACTATTCAACCGAATGTTAAACGAAGCACTGGGCATCCCTAGATGTGATAAATCCAATTCCAATTGTTTTTTCAAATCGGGAATAACGGCATTTCTCTTTTCCCTCAGCACAAGGGCCTGTTCTTCCAAGGAGGATTCCAAATCCTGTAACTCTCTGGTTTTAATCGAAATTTTCTCGTCCACATGGGCCGTTTCAAAAGCTTTTTGGGAAAGCTCCTCCCTTATTTGAATCAACTCTGAAATCTCTGAAACCCCATGCTTCTTTTGTAGATTGTACAACAACTGCAATTTGGCATTGGTTTCTTCCAAAAGCGCAGGATTGGATTCCACACCATCCTGAAACCCTTGTAGTTCCGTATTGATGTCATCCATTTCTATAAAAACGGATTTTATTCTTTCATGCAAATTTTCATACTGTTTTCCAAAACCGGACAACCTGGACAAGGTTGCTTTAAGCTCAGAAAACAGGGGTAGCAATCCAACCTGTTCATCGTTCATCAATTGCTCTCCCTTGGAAAGCTCTTCCATAATTAACTCCACATTGTTCAATTGCTCATACTGTTCTTCCAACTCCTCCAAAATACCTTCCTTGAGCGGTGCCGCTTCCAACTCCGTCAGCAGAAAGTCATTATAGTCCTGTTCCTTCAAGGCATTGTTTTGGAATTCCTGAAGTTCATTAAGTTCTTTTTTGGTCGCCGAATATTTGGATAGGGTTCTTCTAAAATCAGAAAGGCGACCTGTATTATTGGCTAGGGCATCAATCAATTTTAATTGAAAATCATTTTCGGTCAACCTTAGTGTCTGATGTTGGGAATGGATGTCAATCAATCTATCCCCTAGTTGAGTAAGTACATCCAAGGTAACCGGAGAATCATTGATAAAGGCTCGCGACTTTCCACTGGGCAGAATCTCCCTTCGTATGACCGTGCTGTCCTCATAATCCAAGTCGTTTTCCTCAAAAAAAGATTTTAAGCCATAGTCCTTAATTTGAAAATACGCCTCTATAATACACTTTCGTTCCTTGTCCCTTAGGGAAGATAAATCGGCCCTTTTTCCCAAAACCAAGGAAAGCCCCCCTAAAAAGATGGATTTACCTGCACCTGTTTCTCCGGTAATAATCGTGAAACCAGCCTCCAAGCTTACTTCCAAGCTATCAATTAAGGCGTAATTATCGATGGAAAGATTGGTTAACAAATCGTTGAAATTTTGAAACCCAAAGGTAATCTATTTCAGTTATCAAATTCAAGGTCAAACTCAAGAATCAAGTTCAATATAGCTTTTGGCTTTTAGCCATTAGCTGTTGATTGTTGGTTGTTGGTTGTTGGTTGTTGGTTGTTGGTTGTTGGTTGTTGGTTGTTGGAAAAAACAAAATATAAAGGCAAGAAGCAAATTCATGTGTCATGCATGTTTTTACATACAAGTTCACTTAACCCTAGTTGCCTAAAAACTAGCCAAAAAAAATTAATATTTAATATCGTTCCAGGTACTGGAATATAAAGGAGCAATTTTGTTGAGGGTCTCCTTTAACTTAACGATATCTACCTTGGGACCATCTGAAAAGATATTTTGGATTTCTTCTGACTTGGCATCGAAGAACGTCTGTATCAAAAAAGCATTGGGCCTTCTGTTGATCATAGTTTCAAACAATTTCATGGTACCTGCAATAATCTGCTTACCGGTACTGTTGTTGTCCGCTAAAATATCCAAGCCCTTTCTATGGTAATTATACATGGCAACCCTGTACTCCTTATAGGTATTGGAAAGCAAATTGTCTACCAATTCAAACCGACTTCTATCGGTAGTTTGTGCCCAGCCGGAATAATTACTTCCCTGGGCCTGGGTCACTATGCTCTGTGCCTTTCTGTAATAATCGGTACCACCTTCCAAAGAAAAAGTATCGGCATCCAAGCCTAAAATCACGTACACATAGTAAGCCACTACGGCCACTAGATTGGACTCAAATACATTTTCATTGAATACCAAAGGTTGGAATTCTATGTATTGAAAGTTCAATTGATTGTCCTTGTAATTAAACACCGGACTTTCATACGAAGTATTGTAAACGGGGCGTGAGGACTGTATTTGAATATTACCGCTAAATCGGTCAGATTCATAGTCCGTAATCGTAATGAACATTTGAGCGTTGACTCGTTCATTTTCCTTGTAGACCCTATTGGTCCACTTATTCTTGTTCACAAAATCACTCAAGGAGCGCTCCAAGGTTTTAAATATTTGCTGATTGGTCTGGGAGACCTGATCGGAATTTATCGTTACCGTACAGTTCAATTCCTGCGCATGAAGCGAAACAAAGGTGAAAAATAGAATTAAAACGGGAAACAGCTTACGCATAACGTCTTTTAACGATTTCATATAGAATATCCTTGGCCACATCGGCCTTGGTTTTTAATTCAAACGTTTGGATATCCAAATTGGTATCTATAAAGCTAATTTTATTGGTATTCCCTCCAAATCCTGCACCTTGGTCATTTAATGAATTCAACACGATGGCGTCCAAATTCTTGCGCTTTAGCTTTTCCTTGGCGTTTTCGATTTCGTTCTCGGTTTCCAGGGCGAAACCTACCAAATACTGCGATTGTTTCTCCTGCCCGAAGGAATACAAAATATCCCTATTCCTTACCAATTGTATTTCCAAATCCGTATCGGACTTCTTAATTTTTTGTTCTGATTTGTTCTTTGGTCTATAATCGGCCACCGCTGCAGCACATATCACAATATCGGACTCCGAAAAATGGGGATGGGCTTCTTCATACATCTCCTCTGCAGAAACCACCCTGATCAACCGGATACCGTCATCCTTTACATCATACTTTGAAGGTCCGGATACCAAAACCACATTCGCACCCAGAGCTGCCGCCGCCCGCGCCAATTCAAAGCCCATTAATCCGGAGGAATGGTTTCCTATAAAACGTACGGGATCAATGGCCTCATAGGTAGGTCCAGCGGTTATCAGGACTTTTTTTTCTTTTAGAGGCAGCCCATCCGATAGATAATTTTTGATAAAAGTGACAATATCTTCAGGCTCGGCCATTCTTCCTTCTCCATGGAGGCCACTTGCCAATTCCCCTGAAGTGGCAGGTATCATAATATTACCAAAAGATTGTAACGTCTCAAGGGAATTTTTGGTCGATGGATGTTGGTACATATCCAAATCCATGGCAGGGGCAAAAAAAACGGGACATTTAGCGGAGAGATAGCAGGCTAACAAGAGGTTATCCGATGCACCATTGGCCATTTTGGACAAGGTATTTGCCGTTGCCGGGGCAATCAACATCAAATCGGCCCAAAGTCCCAATTCCACATGGTTGTTCCAATCCGTAGTATTGTTTTCCGTCTTAACAAAATTGGATACTACTGGATTTTTGGAAAGCGTGGCAAGGGCCAATGGGGAAACAAAGGAGCTGGCGCTCTCGGTAAGAACAATCTTAACGTTAGCGCCAGCCTTTATCAATAAACGAACAAGAAACGTCGTTTTGTACGCGGCAATCCCTCCGGTAATGCCTAAGAGGATGTTTTTGCCGTTCAACATGGTTCCTATGCGTCTTTCTCCGTATTTCTGTGGTAAATTTTATCGTTCAACCATTCCTCTACGGCCAGAGCATGGGGTTTGGGTAGCTTTTCATAAAACTTGGAGACTTCAATTTGCTCCTTGTTTTCGAAAACCTCCTCCAAGCTATCGCTATAGGTGGCGAACTCCTCCAGTTTTTCCAATAATTCCTTTTTGATTTCGGAATTGATTTGCACGGCACGCTTGGCGGCAATGGAAATGGCCTCATAGATATTATCGGTAGGGGCATCAAACTCGTTTCTGTTGATGGTTACCGTTGATACGGGCGCTTTGGAGTTTTTTAAATCGTTCATGTTCATAATGAAAACTATTTATTTTGATTCTTCTGTGATGAATTTTTGTGATTCCTTGTTAATCCTCTCAAGGAGATTAGCGGATTCTTTTTCGTATTTCGTGTTTGGATATTGCTTTTTTAGGACGTTATATGCTTCCCGGGCCTCCGCAAGTCTTTCCTGCTGTAAGCTTTCAAAACTGTTCATCGCCAAATGGGTCAAGGCATCTACTTTCACAAAGTAAGCATCTTCCCTGTAAATGGAACCAGGAAAATCCGAAATGAAATTCTCACTGGCGGCAATAGCGGATTTTAGCATGTCATAATTAAATTCACCAAGCCTATTATACTGCTTTAATATCTCAAACGCCTTTTTTTCCTTTTTTGTTGTAAGCTCTTGGGCCATGGCATTGGCTTCCGTAAAATATTCAGATTCCGTATACACGTTGATAAAGTTCTGTAATTTGGCCAAGGCCTTGTCCGTATCCGTTTGGTCCAAGGAATATCGTGGGGAAAGCATGTAATAGCTTTTGGCTCCTAAGAAGCTGGCTTCTGCCAATTTCTCACTTTTGGGATACGATTTTATAAAGCGTTCGAACTGATACCCGGCCATATTGTAATCCCCTCGCTCAAAATAACTGTTGGCCAAGAAGAACATAACCCTTTCTCCCTGAGGCTTTCCTACATATTTGGGAGCGATTTGCTCGAACAAACGGTTGGCCCGTTTAAAATCGCCCTCGTCATAATATTTTTCGGCCAAATCATATTTGGCCTTCACATCATCCTTCTTGAGTACTTTTTGATACTCGCTACAAGATTGTAACATAGCCAACAACAGACCCAAAACAAAAAATTGCCTCATTGTAAAAAATATTTTGCAAAATTAATGATTATCAATGGATTTAAAAAACATTTTTAAACCGTCAAAAATAGGGAGACCTAAAGATAAACCATTGGGATTTGTGTTAGTTTTAACGCTAAGGTCTATGCAGGAACTCTTGTAAGCGAAGCTATAAAATTGGCTATTTTGTTCTTTAAACCCGGGGTAGCCTCCAACAACGGCAGTCTTACCGATGCCCGACACATACCTAATATCTCAAATATCGCCTTGATACCAGCAGGGTTACCTTCCTCAAAAATAAGGCCCATACCCTCCTGTAGCATATAATGTAAATGATAGGCCTCATCATTTTTACCGTCCATTCCCAGACCCACCATTTGAGAAAATTCCAAGGGCAATCCTTGTCCTATGACGGAAATCACCCCTTCCCCGCCTGCCAATATGGTGGGCAACGCCGTTATGTCATCACCAGAAAGTACCAAAAATCCTTCCGGTCTATGGTCTATCAATTCCATGACCTGGACCATGTTACCACAGGCTTCCTTAATAGCCACGATATTCTCAAAATCCCGTGCTAGGCGCAAGGTAGTACTCGGTAACATGTTACTGCCGGTCCTGCCAGGAACATTGTAAAGGATTATGGGTAATGGGGAAGCTTCTGAAATAGCCTTAAAATGTTGGTAAATACCTTCTTGGGTAGGTCTGTTGTAATAAGGCGAAACGGAAAGAACCGCATCAAAACTGGAAAGGTCCATGGTCTGTAGTTCCTCTACGAGAGCCGCCGTATTGTTGCCCCCAATCCCAATCACCAAAGGCAATTGGCCATTATTGGCGGCCACTATGGTATCAATGACCTGTTTTTTTTCGTACTTGGTTAGGGTGACAGATTCTGCCGTTGTGCCCAAGGCCACCAAATAATCCACTCCGCCATTTATGTTAAAAGAGACTATTTCCGCCAAAGCCTCCACGTCTACATGGCCTTCAGCCGTAAACGGGGTTATCAATGCCACACCTGTTCCCTTTAACTTTTCCATAATTATATTTCTTTAAAAACGCCTAAATACTTTTTTAACTCAGCCTTGAACGTTTTAAAATCGGATATTGGGGTTTCTAGAATTAGGTCGTTGAAATCTGGGCCAACTGTTCCAAAACCTACTTTCATCCTTGCCCTTGTCTTAATGGACATCAGGTTTAAAAGCAGGTTGTTCTCGTCATAATAGTTTACCAACAAATCATATTCCCTGCTCAGGAACTCCAGTGCATAACTATTTTGGATGTCGCCGTTCCACCCTAAATCCTTGTCAGAAAATATGGGCGTTGAGTACGGGGAATTTTTATCGTAAAAACTCTTATAGCCTATAATCTTGACCGCGTTTGGCCTCAAGGAAAAATCGTCCAAAAACTGATAAAATAGGTCAGATTTATCAAACTTGTCCAAATCCACAATGCAACCCAAAGAACGTATTCCTTTCTTTCCGGTACTCTTATTGACAGGTTTTTCAAGTTCCTGTTTAATATATTTTAGACCGGATTTCTGCTTAAACTTGTCCTTAATTCCTTTTAAAAACATGTATTTTTACATTTCTACAAATGTAAATAATATCCGTTCAACTGTATGACGAAGTTAAAACACTTTGACGTTTTAAAAATAAAACATTTTGTTATATTTATAACTTTTTTATATTGTATCTCATGTCAAAACAATACTGAGCTCCTCACTAAAATTGAAGGCAAACAAATAGTTATTGACAGTACAGATGCTATTGTAGACTCAATCGCCTCCTTTATTCTGCCCTATCACACTCATGTGGAAGAAGTATTGGACAGTGCCTTGGCCTACGCTCCATGGGACATAACCAAAACTGATGGTCCATATAATACTACCGCTGGTAATCTTATGGCCGATATAATTCTGGAACAGGCCGCTCCCCTTTTTAAAAGTAGGACTGGAAAGAACCTGGATTTTGTGTTATTGAACCATGGGGGTATTCGCTCCAGTATCACAAAAGGGAAGGTATCGGCCCGTACAGCCTTTGAGGTAATGCCTTTTGAAAACAATATTGCCGTGGTGGAACTGCGCGGAAAATCCGTCAAGGACATGTTGAACTATCTTATCCGATCTAAAAGGGCCCATCCCGTTGCCGGTATTCAGTTGGTATTGAACAAGGACGATAGTATAAAATCGCTAAAAATCAGAGGCGAGCCCTTTGATGAGGACAAAAACTATTATGTGGCCACATCAGACTACTTAGTATCCGGTGGTGATGATATGATGTTTTTTAAGGATGCCTTGGAAGTGACGGACATCGACTATAAAATTAGGAGTGCCATGATCGATTATTTTACCAAAGTGGATACGCTTTCCCCTAAAGTGGATCTGAGATATTATAAGGTGGAATGAGTGTTGGATTTGGGTAGTTAGGGACCTAGGGGTTAGTGAAATAGCTGGCGAAAACAGACTTGATACTTGTATTTGGTGTTTTCATCTAATAACAAACAATTAACAAACAACGAACAAACAACGGCCAACAGCTATATTGAATTTGAACTTGATTTTTGAACTTAATAATGGATAGAAGACAATTTGTTGCACAAACGATGGCGGGGTCGGTTTTGCTATCGGCAGGTGGCCTTTCCCTAGGTTCCTGTTCGGACAGAAAAAAACACTTGACCGTTCTGCACACCAATGACGTGCATAGCCACATTGACCCTTTTCCCGTGGATCATGCAGACTTTCCCGGATTGGGAGGGCTGGCCCGCAGGGCAGGTTTGGTTCAAAGCATACGGGAAGAAAATCCAAATACCCTGCTTTTGGATGCCGGTGATATTTTTCAGGGTACCCCCTATTTTAATTTTTACGGAGGCGAACTGGAATTTAAGTTGATGAGCAAATTAAAATATGACGCCTCAACGATAGGGAACCACGATTTTGATAATGGCATTGACGGTCTTTTGGCCCAAATCCCCTACGCCAGTTTTGATTTTCTTATCGCCAATTACGATTTTTCCAATACCGTTTTGGACGGTTACACAAAACCCTACAAAACCTATTTACGAGATGGTATCAAAGTGGGTATATATGGCATCGGTATTCAACTGGCCGGTTTGGTAACCAAAAAATTGTACAAGGAAACCGAATATCTGGATCCTTATGAAATTGCCTTGGATATGGAAACACAGTTAAGGGAAACAGAAAAGTGCGATGTGGTCATTTGCCTCTCCCATTTGGGCTATAGCTACGAAAACGAAAATAAGCCGGACGACCTTACCCTGGCTCAACGAACCCAACACACCGATCTGATTATTGGGGGCCATACCCACACCTTTTTAGAACGGCCCACCATAGTGACCAATGCCGGCGGACGTGATATTTTAGTGAACCAAGTGGGGTGTTTTGGAGTAAACCTGGGCCGGATCGATTTTTATTTTGACGCCGATGGCGCCAAGGCCCAAGGAGTCACCATTTCCGTTTAAGCATATGAAACAGGAAGAACTACTTAGAACTGATTCCGGCAATGCGGCCTTTAAAGAACTCGTTCAATTATTGGATGCGGATTTGGCCCTGCGCGATGGTGAGGATACTGCCTTTTATTCCCAATTTAATGGCATAGCCAAATTAGGGCACTGCATTGTCTACTCCTTGAATGGCACGGCATTAGGCTGTGGGGCCTTTAAACAATTTGACGATAACAGCATAGAGGTGAAGCGCATGTATGTGGACCCAAAAATGAGGGGCAAGGGCATTGCCTCCAAAATTTTGAAGGCCCTTGAGGCATGGGCTCGGGAACTAGGCTTTACATATTGCGTACTGGAAACGGGACTGCGCCAGCCCGAGGCCATAGCTTTATACAAAAAGAACGGGTATACCGTAACGGCGAACTACCCACCCTATGTGGGCGTGGACAACAGTGTGTGTTTTAGAAAGAAATTAGATTTATAACATCGGTTTGGCCCATATCTTTCGCCATGGCTTTACTACTCATTTACGGAACTATAAGTTGGACTTTAGGCAGATACAAGTGATTTTAGGACATGGATGGAGCAAGACGATGGAAATTTACTCCCATGTGGCCACCAATACTTTCAAATCAATCGAAAATCCATTAGATTAGGTTTTTGTAAAATAGAAATATGTGTAATTGTAAACACATACAATTGTTGCCCACAATTTTGAAAAACATTAACTATCCAACAATAATTTACAAGTATCGTGATTGGAATAATCCATATCACAAGAACATTTTGCTGTCAAACGAACTCTATTTATCATCACCAAAAGATTTTAATGACCCCTTTGATTGTAGAATTTATAAAAACTTTACGATTCTCGATTCTAAAGAAAAAATCGAACTTTTTATTGAAAATTTTTGCGAAAAACACGGAGAATACCTGATTGATGAAAATAGAGATGTTGAATCAGTTAAAAATGATTTGAGAAAATCACTGTCAAATCTCGCTGAATTTCAAAGAATGCAGGAATTTGCGGAATCAAAAGCGATGGATGAAAACTATGGAATTTTATCATTGACTGCAAGATGGAATTCCATACTTATGTGGTCACATTACGGCAACAATCATCAAGGTTTCTGTATTGGATTTAATGAAGAAAAAATGCGGAATTCTGGACTTTTTAATAATGGTGGTCCAGTAACTTATAGAAATGACTTTCCAGAAATTAATCCCTTGACAGAAGAAGAAAGTTTAGAAGTTATGTTTTTGCAAACTCATAGTAAGGCAAAAGATTGGACGTATGAGAAAGAATATCGGTTGATAAAATTATTTTATCCAGACACACCGACTAATGACGAAAGGAAAGTGTTTGTTAGTGATAATTTAATAGAAGAAGTCAATTTAGGCTTAAACATATCACAAGAAAACAGAGAGCAGATAGTTTTAGAATGCAAAAGGCGGAATATACCTGTATTTCAGTTAATAAAGGAGCCTTTTAAATTTGAACTGAATAGAACTAAATTATAAAAACTGTGGGCAACACCGTATAAAATTAATTGCTAGTGCAAGCCTACTTACGAAAATCCTCGCGGATTTTCTATTCGGTTTGTATTTGCTAAATTAGGTGCTTAAACAACGCAACTAATCTTATACAAACACGATGATGTCGAATTATTCATATAATTTCTATTGTTTTTCAGAGGAATTCATCGGTCGCTCCGCTCGGTCGCCTGCGGCGTACTTTTGTTGCATTGCTCGCGCAATTACCCCACCAAAAGCTAGTCGACATCATCACTTCGCTAAACTCAGTACAGGCTCTGCGCTATGCCAGATTACATTGGCCGTAGGATGAGGGACATTCTTGCCAGGACCGCCGCCACGGCTCTGATACTCGACATATCAGGACGCTATATGTTCCCGATAGCTATCGGGATTATTCCCAATACCGCAAAATCCAACAAGGGTACCTCCGCTATCGCGGACTCCTTGAAGAACAATGCCGTGTGATCAATAGGAAGTCCGATTCACACAGCATTGTTGATTGGATTTTGCTATATTTCCTTAAAATTCGCCACCAGCACTTCAACTCGCCCACTGCCTCCGCAGATGGCGTACATAGCGCGGCGTTGTGCTTCATACTGAAAACGCAAAGAATAATAAAAACGGGAAAGCTGAAAACCGACCAAAGTAGGCAATAAACAATTAGAATTATGAAAAAACTAACCAACCAATTGACTATACTCGCAACATTTTTTGCATTGGCTTTTGTATTCCAAAGTTGTGAAAAAAAACAAAAGGAAGAAACTAAAGAAGTGGAAAAAGAAGTAATTGTCGAGGCCGAAAAACCTGAATATTTTCTCTTGCGTCCAGAAGTAGAAAAAGCATACGGATATTCACACGCTGTGAAAATTGGGAATAGCATTAAAATTTCTGGAGCAGTAAGTATGGATAATGAAGGAAATCCAACTGCTGTTGGTGATATAGAACAGCAGATGAAAAATTGTTATGCTGATTTGGAAAAAATATTAAAACACTTTGGTTGCACATTTGACGATGTTGTAAAAGAAGATATTTTCACAACTGATATGGCTCAAATGTTGGAAAAATCAGCTTATCGTGCTGAAATTTATAAAAATGGATTTCCGACTGGTTCATGGCTTGAAGTAAAAGGATTAGCATTACCTGAATTTTTGGTTGAAATCGAACTTGAAATACATAAATCGGAATGAAAAGTACGAAAGCAAAATAATGTATAACCAACCGCTAATTAATGATAAAATTCTTTAGAAAAATTAGGCGAAGATTACTTGCAGATAACAGAATTGGTAAATATCTGCTTTATGCAATTGGAGAAATTGCACTTGTTGTGATTGGCATTCTCATTGCTATGCAACTAAACAACTGGAATGAACATCAAAAGCAAATAAAACTGGAAAATGAATATTACTGCCGGTTACTGGAAGATGCTATTCTTGATATAGAACAAACAAGTAATCTTTTAACATTAGCTCAAGACCGTTTATCTGCTTCCAACCAAGCTGTAAGGTTGCTCCTAAATGGTAATGTGCAAAAAGTTGAGATCGGAAATCAAATATTTCTTTCAACAAAGGCTATCTACTCTGATTTTAAACCAAATAATTCAGCGTATGAAGATTTAAAGTCTGGAGCCAACCTAAATATTATAGGTGATAAATCAATAATAAAAGCACTTAACCAATATTTCAACAAAGTTGAAGAATTAAAAAGTATAATTATGGTAAATGGTAAATACGCCGTAGAAATACTTTTTGCACATAACAACAATTTTGCTAACGGCTCTAATCAGGCATCGCTCAGGGCAGGTGGAAGATTCTCAACAGGATTGGAACAAGATGTAAAAGACGTAATGCAAATAAATGACAATGATATTTTATCAAATGAGATGAAAACAAGACTTCTTAATGAGGCGCTTGAGTATGTATCGGTGAATACCAGACAAGTTGAACTTTATAAATTAATGCTTAAAGAAATCCATGTTTTAGAAGATATTTTAGAGTCAAAATGTCAAGAAAATGAATAAAATAACGAAAGGCTAACAAAGTGAATAAAACATTAAAACGGTTGGAGGCCCAGACCGATAACATACATTTAACTTAAGCATATTTTTTTCCATTACCTAGGCGCCGGTCCCTTTCCAATAACAATGTGACCAAATGACCAACAAGAAAAATGAGAACCCTAAAGTGATAGAATTAAGACCCGCTACGATAAAAGACCTTGATTTGGTCAAATACTGGGACACGAAACAACATGTGATTGACTGTGATCCAGATGAGGACTGGAATTGGGAGATAGAATTAAGTAGAAATCCAGAATGGCGGGAACAACTAATTGCCGAATTAAATTCAGAGCCGATAGGTTTTGTTCAAATCATTGATCCTTCTCTTGAAGAAACCCATTACTGGGGCGAGGTGGAACCTAATAAAAGAGCCATTGATATTTGGATAGGAGAAGAACACAACCTAAATAAAGGCTATGGCACTAAAATTATGGAACTTGCCATTGAAATATGTTTTAAAGATGAATCAGTAGAAGGGATTCTCATTGATCCCTTAAAATCAAATATTAAAGCGCAAAGATTTTATAGAAGAATAGGATTTAAATTCATTGAAGAAAAAGAGTTTGACGGAGCGCCATGCGTTGTATATGAGTTGAAAAGAAAAAAAACCATCAGGTAATAATGTATTTTGGAAAATAGGTGAAAAGAAGGGAAATCAAGGTTTTTGCCTTGCATCAAGGCTAGTGCTCAAGGTAAGTTCAGCGCTTTTAAAGCGTCCATTTTTCATAGCGTAAATTATATTGCTAATTCTACAGAAGTTTTTATTTTTTTTAGGTAATTAACTGTTATTCAGTAATTTAAATAAAATTAAGTGATTCTTTAAGTTAGAAGGTTATAGCCATGCTATCATTAATAGTTTTTACTATATTTCCTTAAAATTTGCCTCTTTTGCTCCTACACGCGTACAGCAATTGCAGATGTTTTGCAAAATGTTGTGTTGGCGTTTATAAATAAAATAAATGAAAAACAGGAATACAGATATCATAGTTGGCGGCCTCTTTTTGTGTTTGACCATTGCCTTCATAACAGTATCAATGACCTATAGGCCTTTTTTTGATTGGGTTTTTGAACGGCACCACAATCAATGGAGTTGGTATGTAAGGCCCCTTTTTTTACTTCCTTTTTGCTATTTCGCTTACAAAAAAAGTTTTACGGGAATGATGATTTCCATTTTCGCCTTATTTACGAGTATGTTTTGGTTTCCCAAACCCGAAATTGTAAGTGAAAACGTCATGGGGTTTTTAGCATTCGAGAAGGATTATCTATACGGGGATTGGAATTTAAGCAAACTACTATTGACTTTGACGATTCCCTTATCATTTTTAGCCTTGGGTCTAGCTTTTTGGAAACGGAGTCTACTTATTGGAATTGGAGTAGTCGTACTCATGGCTACAGGTAAAATTGTATGGAGTATTCAAAATGCAGGGGAATCCGGAAAGTCTATTTTAATACCCGCTATAGTCGGATTACTTCTGTGTTGCGGACTAATGTACTATGGGTTCAAAAGGCTGGAAAAAAATAAATAAAATTGTACGGTGCCGAACTGAAATAGGTGAAAATTCAAATTTCAATGAATCAAAAACTGGATATTAAAGATTTTATAACGAACCTCCCCGAGTACTTTGACCTATCCCAGTCCCCAGCACCCTGGAAGTTGACAACCCATTTAAAAGACATTCTTGAAAAAATAATAACCCACTTGGGGCCGGAATTCAACATAGAGAATGGCATTGCCGTTCATAAATCCGTTATCATAGAAAAGGGTGTAACCTTTAAAAGACCATTTATAGCCCTGGAGCATTGTAAAATAGGTGCCAACGCTTATTTTAGGGAAGGTGTGTTTTTGGACAAATTCGTGAAAATAGGTCCTGGCTCGGAAATAAAGAGCAGCATTATTTGTTCCCAAACCGCCGTTGCCCATTTAAACTATATCGGAAACAGTATTATTGGACAAAATGTAAATTTTGAGGCGGGATCAATTGCGGCAAACCATTACAATGAGCGAGAGAATAAAAGAATTTGGGTTAAGTACAATAATGAAACCATAGATACCGGAGTGGATAAGTTTGGTTCTTTGGTAGGGGACGATTCTAAAATTGGTGCCAATGCCGTTTTATCCCCAGGTACCCTTTTGAAAAAGAATTCCATTGTAAAAAGACTGGAATTGGTTAATCAACAAGGGGATACCTAGTTCGGTAGTTGTCCTGAAGAAGGATAACCTCATTAGGCCTACATTTACAACAATTCCTTGCCGCAACCTTCATTTCAGAATACAAACAATTCATTCATAAAAAATTACACTTGGGTAAAAGGAATTGGTTGTTCTTAAAAGCAAAATATACTTTTACCCTGTAATCAACCAAGAACTATCATGAACAAGCAGGATTTAAAAAAACTCAAATTGGAATTGGCCATTAACGCTAAAAGTGGAATTGATTTTATCATATCCGCTGCCATTGTCTGGACCATTATCGCCTATATCTGGACCTTGCCCAAAGAAGCGTTTACCAAAAGTATTTGGACCTTTTACGTTGGTATGTTTATGTTACCTTTGGCCTATTTATTGTCCAAAGCCCTTAAAACCACTTGGACTACCAAAACCAACCCCCTACAACCTTTGGGTATGTGGCTTAATTTTGCACAGCTTTTTTATTTTCCCTTTCTGTTTTTTATTCTGAGGGATAATCCAGATTATTTTGTAATGACCTATGTCATTATTACAGGGGCCCATTTTTTCCCCTATGCTTGGTTCTATGACGAAATAGGATACGCGATTTTTGCGGGTATCATTTCCGTAGGGGCTTTACTCGTGGCCATTAACGTGAGTACCGACCAAATGTATTATGTTCCACTTCTTATGGTGGTATGCCTACTTCTACTGGCTCTATGGTTGTTCATCTCCAATAATCGAAAGAAAGGAATGATTGTGAATTAAGCTGCACTGCCAAATGATTTTGCGCCCTATGATTCTGAAAGAATCCGTAACTTGAAATATCGAATTTCGAACTTAAAATTATAATCTTCCGGCCCAATGACGAACAATCAAATCCTAGTAGATGAAAAACCTGCGGACATTGGTCAGTTTACCGTAGGACGCCTGCTTCCCATTCGGAAAAAGCGCCAAGTAGGCCCATTTACCTTTATAGACCATATGGGACCGGTTGCATTGGGCAAGGGTAAGTACATGGACGTGGACCAACATCCGCATACGGGTTTAAGTACCCTAACCTACCTTTTTGAGGGCGAGATAGCACATAAGGATAGTACCGGTGCCAATCAAATCATTACCCCGGGCGATGTAGGTTTTATGACCTTTGGTAAGGCCGTCACCCATACGGAACGCACACCGGCCCAGTTACGAAATAGTAATAGATTTACCATGCACGGTTATCAGGTCTGGGTGGCCCTACCCAAGGAATTGGAAGACATGGAACCTAATTTTCAGTTTATCCCCAAGGAAGAACTACCACGCTGGCAGGATGGGCAAACCCTATATACCTTGGTAGCAGGCACAGGATATGGTCGGCAATCACCCTTAAAAGTCTATTCTCCCCTATTTATGCTCAAAATTGAGAGTCCGGAGGAACAAACCATTAAAATCAACGGGGAACTGAAAGGGGAAATTGCCATCGTGGTAGTTACGGGAAGTGTCTTTGAAAAAGATTCGGAAATCAAGGCCGGACAAATGCTCATTTCAAAAACGGAGAACCATTGTGACATTCATGTCACCAAAAACACCCAACTACTGCTGTTTGGCGGGAAACCTTTGGGCCGGGAACATTATTTACTTTGGAATTTTGTCTCGTCGGACCGGGAAAAACTCAAACAGGCCAAAGAGGACTGGCAGGATAAAAGATTTCCCAAAGTACCGGGCGATGATACGTATATACCTTTCCCGGATATCCGTTTAAAATAATGGATTAAACCTACATTTAAACAAATCTTTACTCGCAATAAAACATAAATTTAATTTCAGGACTATTTTTTCTTTTCTCGCACTCCATCTCCCAATTATAATCACCGACTTGCACAAAGATGGTACAGACACCTTTAAAAGTGTAATTTTGTTAGTAAGCCAGAATAAATCAAAAAACAATTTTCAATGTCTGAAAATATAAGACTATATAAAATTGCATTTGGACTCGCTCTATTTACAATCATATATAACGTTGTGGAAGGGCTTATTTCAACATATCTTGGATTCGAAGATGAAAGTCTCGCTCTTTTCGGTTTCGGCTTGGATAGTTTCATCGAAGTTGTTTCCGGATTAGGAATAGCCCATATGGTATTAAGAATTCAAAATAACCCTAATAGTAAACGAAATGACTTTGAACGGACAGCACTACGAATTACAGGAATTGCTTTCTATATTTTGGTTTTAGGTCTCGTTATAACTAGTGTCTATAATATTTGGACAGGACACAAACCAATAACTACCTTTTGGGGTGTTGTTATTTCAATGATTTCAATTCTAATCATGTGGATTTTGGTTGTTTGGAAGAGAAAAGTTGGAGGCCAGCTGAATTCGGCACCAATTTTAGCAGATGCCAACTGTACTATGGTCTGCGTTTATATGTCAGTAATTTTACTTGCAAGTAGTGGACTTTATGAACTTTTTGGACTACGATATATTGATAGTATAGGAACACTTGGTCTTGCTTACTTTGCCTTTAAAGAAGGAATGGAATGTTTTGAAAAAGCAAATAGCGACAAAAATTGCTGTTGTGATTGAGTAGATAATTTGAACAACAGTATAATAAAGATTACTATATTGAAATAATCATCCAACAATAAAAACTTCATGAAAGCTAAAAAACTAGTCTACTTATTTCTTTTTATAGGTATTTTGGGCTGCAAAACCAGTAACAAAGAAATAGATTCACTTGAAAAAGAAGATGCTACAATAACCATTTCAAGGGATAATTATAAAGACCAACTCTATGGTTTTTGGCTCGCTCAGTGTATTGCCAATTGGACCGGATTGGTCACCGAGATGGATAAAATTGGAAATATTGGTGAAATTAAAACCGGAGATTTCTATACCCGTGAAGATTGGGGCCAGCCGGACCAACCCAGTATTTTTTCGGAGGGAGAACCCAGCGACCTCTCCCCCACTATTGACTTTGTATTTCGGGATACTACTGAAATATGGGGTGCAGACGATGATACGGACATTGAATATATGTATCAGCATTTGCTCAACACCCATAAAACCACCCTACTCACCCCGGAACAGATTCGGGATGGTTGGTTAACCCATATTAGGCCGGAAGAGGAAAACTATTTATGGGTCTCCAACCAAAAAGCCTTTGACCTGATGCAAGAAGGGGTTTTGCCACCAGCTACAGGAAGTCCAGAACAAAACGAGCATTTTGAAATGATAGATGCCCAGTTAACTACAGAAATTTTCGGGCTCTTTGCTCCTGCAAGACCGGATGTTGCCGTTAAAATCGCCGTACTTCCCATACAAACCGTTGCAAGCCAGGAAGCGGAGGACATCTCCAAATTCTATGTACGCATGTATGCTTTGGCAAGCCAACCATCGGAAGAAAAAATGCACAAACGGGTTCAATGGATGGCCCAGGAAGCGCGCAAATCCCTCCCCGATACGGAATACCCAGCCAAAATGTACGATTATGTACATCAACTATATGAATCTGGTATTCCCTGGGAACAGACCCGGGATTCCATATACCAAAGATATCAAGTGAATGAAGAGGATGGATATGACATTACCTCTCAAAATTTGTATTGTAATGGATGTTTTGCTGCGGGTATCAATTTTGCAGCTAGTTTGGTTAGTCTTTTCTATGGTGAAGGAGACTTAAAGGAGACCATAAAAATCGGGGTGCTTACCGGATGGGATTCGGACAATCCAACTGCCACTTGGGGCGGTATGCTTGGTTTTATGCTGGGTAAGGACGGGGTGGAAAAGGCCTTTGGCAGGCAATTCTCCAATACATTCAATATTCACAGAACACGACAAAACTTTCCCAACGATGGAATCGATACCTTTGAGGCTATGGCTGAAAAGGGCCTTCGGGTAACCGATAGGGTTGTACAGGAACAAATCGGCGGAACCTTGGATACTGAAAATAATAACTGGATCATTCCATTAAAGACTACGCATGAATAAAAAGATTATAGTATGGGCCATATGTGCCATCGGATTCATTTCTTGTAAAAATTCTGAAAAATTAAGCGATACCGAAATTACAACCCGGTATTTTAATATGCTGGACACTTCCGATTATTCCCAAATTCCGGTGCTGCTGGCCGATAGTCTTCAAACCCAGGAAGGTGATTATACTTCCTCATATTCACACGAAGATTACGAAGAACTATTGAAGTGGGACGCTGTTTTTGACCCTACCTACGAGGTTTTGGATGTTGTTCAGCAAGATAATGGGATGGTAAAGGCCGAGGTTTCCAAATTGGATACCCGAATTCAATTTCTATACGAAAAACCTTTTATCAGTAATTATTATCTCTCCGTGGTAGATGGCAAAGTTTCCAAAGTGGTCACCGAATATGTGGATTTTGATGCCGAAACCTTCGGGAATAACAGAACTAAATTGCTAACCTTTATAAACGACAACCATCCTGAACTTAACGACTTTTTACAGGACCAAACGGAGGCCGGTGGACAGAAATATTTGAAAGCGCTGGAACTTTACAAAAACCAGCCTCGATTTGAAATAGGGAAAGATCTCCTGTTAATGCATTTTGATTGCAAGACTGATGTGGACGACCTACAGGCCGCTGCAGGATTATTGACCTTAATGACCTCTCCCAATTTCATGCACGTGAATTACCATGCGGTTGCCGGTACGTATGGTATTCAGGAAGGATTGTATGTACCTCCCAATACCCTTTTTAAGTTGGCTTTTGATACAAACTGGACAGATGCCCATGAGCGTATGGAAGCGGCTGCGGAGGAAGTCGCACAATTGGCAACGGTCACATTGGAGGCTGAGGGAGATATCTGGATTGCGGAAGCGGGCCAGTCCGATTTTTCGGCCCAGTTGGTCAAGGCACTTCAAAAGAAACTACCTCAATTGGAAACCAAGAAACGTATCCATATAGTGCAGCATAGTGACTGGAACGAAGAAGTTACAACTCCTGAATTATTGGATTTTGTGAAAAAGAACACGGATTACAATAAAATTCCCGATGGAAATACCGTAGGTAATGGGACGCCAGGATTTCGAACCCCTGGGTACACCGAATGGAAAGAAGAGGTGATGGATTCCAAATTAAAATCGGTTTGGGAATTGGCCGTTGAACTATCCAATCAATATAACGGCAAGGACGGACGCTATAACAATGAAGCAGTTGCGGAGAATGGGTTGGACTTTTCGGACCTTTCCGAAGTGTGTTGGATGTTAAAACTGGAGGACATCAAGGATACGAACGAATTCTTTGAAAGGTATGCTAGATAAGGAAATAAAATAAAAGTATGAAAATCACATCTTATCCATTTTAAACTTCTCATTGAACCTATGATCCGCATCAATGATTAAAAAAGATTGGATGAACCACCGTCAATTACCCCAAATAAAAGGGTAATTAAACGGTTTTTACTTTTCAGGAACTTTCAAAATGGCCTCGACCGCCTTTTTAGGCTCTAATTGCCTGTCGTATAAGAGTGGATAGTTGGTACGTGCATTTATGGGATAGTTATTTTTCCAGGACATACCGTCATGCAGTCCCCAAAAAGTAACTCTATCAATTTTGTCCCTTTTATTATAAAAAATACCCATCAATTCCGCGTATCTATCGGCCAATTCTTTTTGAACATCTTCTGGAAGTCCATCCGGGTAGGGATCAAGAAACTCTTTGAACTCTTCCAATTGATATTGGGGATGTAACATGCCCGTTCCAATAATTTGCCCTTCCTTTGTTAAAGGGAGTACATCTACATCCAACTCGGTGATCATCACCTTAACACCCAAAGAGGCAAAGGAATCGATTGCAGCCTCTATATACTCGTTCTTTGGATAATTAAGGCCCCAGTGACCTTGGATACCTATGCCATCTATCTTAATCCCCTCATTTTGTAGCATACGCACCATTTTCATAATACCATCCCTTTTGGTGGGCCTCCATGCATTAAAGTCATTATAATAAAGTTCTGTATCCGGGGCGTACTCACTGGCAAACTTGAAGGCATTTCTAACAAGTTCGTCTCCATCGCCCACACTTTTGACCCAAGCCGTATTGCTTCTGTAAGAGCCATCATTGTCAATGACCTCATTGACCACGTCCCACGCATCGATTCTCCCGGCATATCTACCCGCAACGGCCTGTATATGTTGATGCATTCTCTCCAATTGCGCTTCTTTTGTGTTGGGATTGCCGTTCTTATCCTGAAAAAACCATGCTGGGGTCTGGTTGTGCCAGACCAACGTATGCCCTACTGTAAAAAGGTCGTTTTTTTCGGAAAAATCCACATAGGCATCGGCAGCCGTAAAATCAAAGATTCCAGGCTCCGGATTAATAATTTCCGCTTTCATCACATTCTCCGGAGTCACTGTATTAAATTGTTCCAATATGATTTCTTGTGACCCGGAATCCTCACCAGATACAATTGCACCATTTACGGCAACCCCAATTTTAAAAGCATCTGCATAAGCTTCCTTCAATGTTTTGGATACAGGCTCTTTTTCCCCCTGATCGGTTATTTCCGGCTTTTCCTTTTCCCCACAACTGTTCAGCAATACTAATGAAGATATTAGGAAAACGGTTGGCTTAAATATGTTCATGGTTTTAAAAATAAATGTGAAACTTAAAAGTACTAAGAAACCGACAACCTACGTAACTTGAAATGTTACAAAATTTCTCCTTCCCCATTAAATATCCTGTTATTTGTAAATCAAAATAAACTAATTTTAATTCACGATACGTAGCGTACAGGACGCACTATTGCCTTACTTTATTATTCATAAATACCTTTTAATTATGATTCATATATGATTCATCCGCATACGGAATTACGCTTTATAAGCAAAGAAATAGGCTACGGTGTCGTGGCCGTTCAATTTATTCCCGCTGGCACCATTACCTGGGTGCTTGATAAACTGGATCGGGAGTTCAGTCCCTTGGATTTTCATAATATGGAGCCTATTTATCAGGATATTCTGGACACGTATACCTATAGGAACAACAACGGAAATCTTGTCCTTTGTTGGGACCATGGAAGATACGTAAACCATAGTTTTAACTCCAATTGCCTCACCACCGCCTATGATTTTGAAATCGCTGTAAGGGACATTAATCCGGGAGAACAATTGACGGATGATTATGGTTACTTGAATATTACGAGTCCGTTTAGGGGCATCAATGAAGGAACCCGGCGTAAAACGGTCTATCCGGACGACCTATTAAAATACTATAAGGTGTGGGACAACAAAATCAGAAAGGTCTTTTATAAAATCGATAAGCTAGAACAACCATTGCATCAGGTATTAAGTGATAAGACCAAGAGCAAAATTGAAAGTGTCCTGAGCGGGGAGGCCGAACTGGCGTCTATCTTGTCCAATTATTATGATGAGAAAAAGCATGTCCTTGCAGACAAATAACCTGGCAAAATTCTATCATTCTATTATACTCGGCCCAGATACTGAGGCATTTATCCATGAAACAGAATAAATAATGATGTACCTTAGGACGCTACATGCTATTACAGTAGAGGGCATTTAAAAACAAAAGAAATGAAAAAAAGATATCGATCACTTAGTTTGATTTTCTTGTTCACAGCCCTTGTTGGTTGTAAATCTAGCGAGATTAAAAATTCGATAGAGGGGCAAACAGGATTAACAAAGGTTGCCATATTCTACCCTAACGGGGAAGGAAAAACCTTTGACATGACGTATTATGTAAACAAGCATATGCCCATGGTAGCCGACTTTCTAGGGAAAAATCTAAAATTTTATGAAATTGACAAGGGAATTTCGGGCAGGACCCCAAATGATGAAGTCCCCTTTTTGGCAGTGGGTTACTTTTATGTCCATGACTTGACTGCCTATAATGCAGCAATAGGACCGCACATAGATACCATCGTCAATGATTTTAAAAACTACACGAACATCCAACCAGTTATTCAGATCAGTGAAATACAAAAAGTCGGTTATAATAATAAAAAGTAATACTTCCTTTTTTCGTGAACTGCCAATTGATTGTTGGTAGAACACTAAATTCATGAAAACATACCCTGTTTTTTGGCCAATGGGTATTAATGAACTCCCTATATCCTTATTTTTAAGCAACTTGTAATAATTAAGGATATGTCTTTTAGAACCAACGGATTTCACATTTTATCGATTGTATTGATTTGCTTACCCCTATTGGGTTTTTCCCAAACGAATTTTGAGCAAATTCAAGTCATATCGGGTGAACTACCGGATCCTTCCGTAATTGAGGTGGATGGAGTCTATTACGCCACAGGTACCACGGGCGATTGGGCCCCGGTCTATCCCATCTATAAATCCACGGACCTTTATCATTGGGAACACATAGGTGCCGTATTTGATACCAACCCGGATTGGACCATGGGAAGCTTTTGGGCTCCAGAACTTTTCTATGAAAATGGTACGTTCTATTGTTATTATACGGCAAGGGGTACAGATGGCATTTCAAAGATTGGTGTTGCAACTACAACGGATATTACCCAAGGCTTTATTGACAAAGGTGTACTCATAGATTGGGGAGAGGAAGCTATAGACGCCTATGTCTACAGGGAGGATAAATCACTGTACATCACTTGGAAAGCCTATGGGTTAACACCGGATAAACCCATTCAGATTTTAGGTTCCCAACTTTCCGATGATGGACTTAAGCTAATGGGTGAACATTTTGAAATTGTTACGGCAGAAGACGATACATGGGAAAAGGGCGGTATTGAAGGCCAGGCCATTATAAAACATGGCGATTTTTTATATATGTTGTACTCTGGTAACGCTTGCTGTGGAAAGAATTGTGATTATATGGTTGGGGTTGCCCGTGCAAAAAGTATGGAGGGGCCATGGGAAAAATATGATCAAAACCCACTGCTCAAAGGCAATTCCATGTGGAAATGTCCGGGACATGGAACGGCCGTACAATTCAATGAAGATTGGTTTTATCTCTACCATGCGTATAACACCAAAGGCTTCCCAAAATTGGGAAGAGCGGCCCTTTTGAGTCAAATGTATTGGGATGAAAATGGATGGCCTTATTTTAAAGTAGAACCTAGCTTAGTGGAGGGAAATCGGTTGGAACAAAACATCACGGACGATTTTGAGGGTAATGAGCTTGGTAGACACTGGAAGTTTAACGTAAAGAACAGTCCATTTAATGCAAGGGTAGGCAATGGAACATTGACCATAACGGAAACCCAACCAGACAATACAAACAATACCGGAGCGGTATTATGTGTAATACCAGACGACTCGGAATTTGAGATTACCACGAAGGTGATTAATAAAAATAGTGCCTTAAAGGGTATTGTGCTCTATACCACAAAAAACCATAGCCTTGGCCTTGGAACCAGAGACAATCAAGTAATACTTTGGAAAGTTGAAGAAGGGAAGTATACGGAATTGGATTCCAAAGAAAATTTGGAAAAAATGAATAATGTTTGGCTCAAAGCCGAACTAAAGGACGACACTGGTATTCGTCTGAGCTATAGTGTTGATGGCCAGAATTGGGAAGGGTTTGACGCTTTGGACGGCAATAATTTGGCATGGTGGTCCTCTGGAATGAAAGCCGGACTTCAAATAAAAAAAGACAACAAATCCGGAGATGACAACGGTGTATTCGATTATTTTTCGATACAATATAATTGATACAAATCGCTGTTAAGGTTCCTGGTATCCCGAGCAGTGCCCTTGTGTGGACAATTAGCGTTCTTGGAGCACGTATTCCACAATGTCCTTAAGCTCATCCTCAAGGGATAATTTTGAAAAAGGCCTGTTTGCCTGTCGGTACCAATAGCCTGCATTGAATCGGTCGCCTTCCTTGCGGTGTAGATAGGCATGAATCCAACTCCCTAGCTGATTATACAAGTCTTGGGCAATATTGTGGGAAGCTTCCCAATCGCCCTTGGCATCGTACCAAAGGGCCTTTAGTCCCTCCGGCCAATCGGGCAGTGGCTGGGAACCTGTTAAGGTTGCTTCAAATTCGGTGTAATCCTTGGGTATCATTTTGCAACTCGTTTTACAAGATTACCAACAGTTAAACCTTGGGCGATGATGGAAAAGACCACGACCACATAGGTGATGACCAAAAACAGGTCCCTATTCATATCCTGGGTCAAACCTAGGGCCAAGGCAATGGAAATACCCCCTCGCAATCCGCCCCAAGTCATGACCAAATTCGTCCCGGGAACAAAATCCAAGCGCTTTTCAAAAAATTTAATGGGCATCAGCAAACTGAGATATCTACATCCCAGCACAATGGGAATCGCAATCAATCCAGCTATAATGTAACTGGTTTCAAAGCTGATGACCAACATTTCCATACCGATGAGGACAAACAACAACGTATTGAACAAAATATCCAACAATTCCCAAAATTTATCGACATATATCTCCGTAGTATCCGACATAGCCGAATTTCTCACCGTATCGTTCCCCACGACCAAGCCTGCAGTTACCATGGCCAGGGGTGCGGAAAGATGAAATTTTTGGGCGACCACAGTGCCCATCATTACGGCGGCCAAGGTTATAATCACCTCAATATCATAGTCGTCTATACTGCGCATCAATCTGTACGTTACCCAACCAATCAAGAGGCCCCAAAGAATACCTCCAATAACTTCTACACCAAAAAGCTCGAGTATTTCCATAGGCTCTACTGGTGCCCCTCCCGAGGAGGCCATTTTAAAAATGGTCAAAAATACGACTACCCCAACCCCATCATTGAACAAGGACTCCCCCACTATCTTAGTTTCCAGTTTTTTGGGCGCCCCAGCCTTTTTAAGGATTCCCAATACCGCTATGGGATCTGTTGGGGAAATAAGCGCCCCAAAAAGCAAGCAATGGATATAAGTCACATCCATGGATGTCATTTTCAACAGATAGAACATAATAGTACCGACCAAAAATGTAGACACCAAAACTCCCAAGGTGGAAAAGACCATAATCGGCCATCGTTGTACTCTAAGCTGCTCAAAATTGGTATGGAGTGCACCGGCAAAAAGCAGGAAACTCAACATAATATCCAAGAGCACAGTTTTAAAATCAATCTGCGTAATAATATACCGTTCGGCATTTAGAAGGGTATCGTCTACATAGCCAATGACAAAAACCGCCAATGTAAATACAATGGTTATGAGCATGAGACCAATGGTGTTCGGAAGCTTTAAAAACCGAACATTGATATATCCAAAAATTGCCGAAATAAAAACCAGTACTGCACTGATAATGAAGTAATCCATTTTTTTTATTTAAATCATTGCTAAAAATTCTTGCTCTGTGATAATAGGGATACCCAACGACTCCGCTTTGGTCCTTTTGCTAGGTCCCATTTTGTCCCCGGCAACCAAATAACCCGTTTTGGAGGATATAGAGGAACCTACTTTTCCACCATTGTCCTCAATCAGCTTTTTAAGCTCGTCCCTACTCACCGTTTCAAATACCCCCGAAACTACAAAAGTGGCACCGTTTAACACATCGGTTTGGTTTTCAAGTTTTTCGGCGGACAACTCCAGTTGCACCCCTTTTTGCCTCAATCGCCCGATGGCGTCCAAATTTTTGGGATTTTGAAAAAAGTCGACCACACTTTCTGCAATACGATCACCAATTTCATCCACAGATACCAAATCCTCCTTAGTAGCGACCATAAGGGCATCAATAGTTTTGTAGGCTTTTGCCAGTTTTTTGGCCACAGTCTCCCCTACATATCGTATACCCAAGGCAAACAGGACTCTTTCAAAAGGAACCTTAACCGAATCCGCAACACCTTGAATCAGGTTTTCTGCGGACTTCTCCGCCATTCGTTCCAAAGGAAGTAATTGGTCCTTGGTCAATTCATACAAATCCGCATAATCGTCAATTAAACCTTCCTTAAAAAGCAATTCAACCGTTTCGCCACCCAAACCTTCTATATCCATGGCTTTCCTTGAAATATAGTGTTGTATTCGCCCCGTGATTTGTGGTGGACATCCATATTCATTAGGACAATAGTGTTTGGCATCTCCCGGTGTTCGTACCAATGGGGTGTGACATTCCGGGCACTCCGTGATATATTCCGTCGGTTTGGAATCCATGGGTCGTTTAGAAAAATCCACCCCAATAATCTTGGGAATAATTTCACCCCCCTTTTCAACAAATACGGTATCTCCTTCCCGAATATCCAGTTTTTCAATCTGATCAGCATTATGCAAGGATGCACGTTTAACTGTAGTTCCCGCCAACAGAACAGGCTGCAGATTAGCTACAGGGGTTATGGCGCCCGTGCGCCCCACCTGATAGGTAATTTCATTAAGTACCGTAAATACCTGTTCCGCCTTAAATTTATACGCCATCGCCCATCTGGGGGATTTCGCCGTGTAGCCTAACTCTTCTTGGTGCTGAAGGCTATTGACCTTTACCACCACCCCGTCCGTTTCATACGGCATACTATGCCTATTTACATCCCAGTGCTCCACAAAGTCCATTACTTCCTGGGTACTCTTGCATAATTTGGCCACGGTTGGAACCTTAAAACCCCATTCACGAGCCTTCTCCAACATTTCAAACTGGGTCGATATACCTATATTCCTTCCAACAATACTATACAGAAGACATTCCAAAGGACGTTGGGCCACTAGGGCACTATCCTGCAACTTTAGACTGCCGGACGCCGTATTCCTGGGATTCATATAGGGCTCCTCCCCGTTGGTAATCCGTTCTTCGTTCATTTTCGCAAAACCTTCAAATGGCAATACTATTTCCCCACGAATATCAAATTTATCAGGATAATCCCCTTTTAATTGTAAGGGAACCGACTTTATGGTTTTTATGTTGGTAGTAACATCATCGCCTTGAAAACCGTCCCCACGGGTCACCGCTCTCACTAATTTTCCGTTTTCGTAGGTAATGCTAATGGAGGCTCCATCATACTTAAGTTCGCATGTGTATTCAACCGGGGCATCACCTAAATTTCGCTGTATTCTTTTTTCCCATTCTTCCAGATCTTCCTTAGAATATGAATTGTCCAAGGAGTACATCCTATGCTCATGCACAATGGTTTCGAATTGTTTGGTCACCATGCCCCCCACCCGAATGGTGGGCGAACTTTCATCAAAATACTCGGGATGCTTGATCTCCAAGTCCTGTAGCTCCTTCAACTTCATATCAAACTCATAGTCGGATATCGAGGGATTGTCCAGAACGTAATAGTTGTAATTGTGCTCCCTCAACTCGTCCCTTAAGGCCTTGATTTTATCTTCGATGCTCATTGTTCTTAATTCTTGATAGCTTTAATCATTCTGTCGTTCCCAAACATATCCTTTCGCAATTCAATCTTTTCAAAATCATATTTTTTCAATAAGCAACAAGTTTCGACTCCCAAATACTGATTGATTTCAAGATACAACATACCGTTTGGTTTTAGGTTTTTTGTGGTGAATTCCGCTATACTCCTATAAAAAAATAATGGGTCATCGTCCGAAACGAACAAAGCCGTTTCAGGCTCATAATCCAATACATTATTGTTCATTTTATTTTTTTCTAAATATCTAACATAAGGAGGATTAGAAGCTACTATATCAAATTTTTGTTTAATACTAAAATTGGTCATGTCAGATTGAAAAAAATGAACATCGGCATCATTATTTCGTGCATTCTCCTTAGCTAACCCCAACGCTTCCTCAGAAATATCAAGAGCGTGAACGTTTGCATTTTTCAACACTTTTGCAAGGCCGATGGCAATACATCCACTTCCTGTTCCCATATCCAAAATATCCAAGCTTTCAGAAATTTCAGTCACATCCGAAACTACCCATCGCGCCAATTCCTCGGTTTCCGGACGTGGAATCAAGACACCGGGACCTACCTTAAATTCCATATCCATAAAATATGCCCTACCCGTAATATATTGGATCGGCCGATTTATTTTTAACTCAGACAATGCTTTAAATAATTTTGTTTCCTCTTGCTTGTCAACCATAAGATTAGGCTGAATTGCCAGAACGAAACGCTCCAAGCCCAAGTAATGTTCAATCAGTAAATAGAAAAAACTGGAAACTTCGTCTTCCCCGTAAATTTCATTCAATTCCTGATGAAAAATCTTTTTAATCTCCTTTAACAGCATCTATAAAGTCTTCAACATCCAGACAGGACAAGAATAATGACCCGTATTACCCATTGGTGCATCAATATATTCAAATCCTGATTTTTTGTACAATTTCTGGGCATCCTTCATGTAGGGCATCGTTTCCAGATAACATTTTTCATAACCAAACTCACGAGCGCGGTCCAAACAGACCTCCATCATTTTGGCGCCCAGACCTCTCCCCCTGGCCTCTTTTAAAAAGTACATTTTTTGCAATTCGCACACGTTACCCTCATAGTTCTCCAATTGCGCCACCCCGGCGCAACCAATGATATTTCCCCCATCATCGATTACAAAATAAGTAGCCTTGGGCACATCATATTTCTCATACATATAATCCAAAGCCTTGTCCGCATAGGCGGTACCCACCTTAGGCACACCCATTTCCACCAAAACCTCCCTAACCACCCGAGCAACCTCCTCATTGTCACCTGGATTTATTTCTCTAATGCGAACCTCCTTCATTGCGTTTACCCATTAGGCTTTAAAGTGCTATTTTTGATTTGTGAAGATACACGAATTGAGCAAAAACCTAAAACGCAATTTTCAATAATCTAACCTGTATGACTGGATTTACAAATCGCTCCAATTCGGAACTATCGATGGATGAACTTTATATGCGCCGATGCATAGAAATTGCAAAGAATGGTTTGGGTCAAACAGCACCAAACCCCATGGTAGGGGCCGTAATTGTCTATGATGACCGTATCATCGGGGAAGGATGCACAAGTGCGTATGGCGGCCCTCACGCCGAGGTAAATGCCATTGATTCCGTTAAAGATAAAAGTCCGCTTTACAAGTCCACCTTATACGTTACCCTAGAACCTTGCTCCCACTATGGCAAAACTCCCCCATGCGCAGATCTTATCATCAAACATAAGATACCCAAGGTCGTTATTGGATTGAAGGACCCGCATGAGAAGGTTTCCGGAAGAGGAATCCAATTGCTTGAGGAGGCGGGTTGTGAGGTGACTATAGGTGTATTGGAGAAGGAATGCCGAGAGCACCATAAACGCTTTCTAACCTTTCACGAAAAAAAACGCCCCTATATAATCTTAAAATGGGCCCAAACCTTAGATGGTTTCATAGCACCTACAAAGGAAATACGTAAGGAAAATCCAGCCCCTTTTTGGATTACGAACGAATATTCCAGGCAACTGGTGCACAAATGGCGTAGTGAAGAGCAAGGTATTTTGACGGGTACGAATACAGTGCTGGAGGACAACCCGAAACTAGATGTGAGATGGTGGACAGGAAGACACCCTATTCGGATTATTATCGACAGAAATCAAAAAATACCGATGGGTTTTCATGTTTTTGAAGGAATTTCACCTACCATATTATTCACTTCAATAAAAAATTCAATTAATAAATATAAAAATATTGATTTAGTGAATATTAATGAAAATTATAATATGGCTTTAGACATGTCTAAAAAATTATATGAACTAAATATTCAGAGTGTTTTTGTTGAGGGCGGCGCCAAAACGATACAAAGCTTTATCAACGAAAATCTTTGGGACGAAGCGAGGATTTTTACAGGAGATATTTTCTTTGGAGACGGTTTACCAGCACCTCTCCTAGAGGGCAGAATTATTAAGGAAAAGCAAATACAAAACGACCTTTTAAAAATATTGAGAAATGATCAAGAACATCATCTTTGATTTTGGCGACATCTTTTTGAACTTGGACAAGCCAGCGGTCTTTAGAAATATGGAGGCATTTGGATTTGAGGAAATGACCATGGAGATGGACACCTTTGCAAAACAATACGAAACCGGCCTTATTACCTCCAACGAATTTATTAAAACGCTAAATGCACTCTACCCCAAAGCGACGGAAACGGATTTGATTGTTGCATGGAATTCCATTCTCTTAGATTTTCCAGAATACCGATTGGAATTTTTAGAGCAGCTAAAAGAGAAAGGCACATACAGAATGTTTTTGTTGAGCAATACCAATGACCTACACATTCAGCATGTAGCACAGACCATGGGTAAAACACGTTTTGAACGGTTTAAAACATGTTTTGAAGGTTTTTACTTGTCCCACGAGATAAAAATGAGAAAACCCAATACTGAAATCTATGAGCACGTCCTTGCTCTAAACACCCTGATACCCGAAGAAACCTTATTTATTGACGATACCAAGGAAAATACAGATAGTGCCAATAAAATGGGTATACAGTGCTGGAATTTACAGGTAGGCGAACAGGACATCATTGAACTTACCCAGAGGTTATAATGGAATATTTGGCACTTAGTGTATTAGCATCCAGTCTGATATTTGTGATTTTCAAACTCTATGACAGGTTTAAAATCCAGACCCTTAACGCTATAATCATCAATTATGTAATTGCTTGCCTTGTAGGTCTTTACTCCTTCCAAGGAAACCTCGTAGCGTCTGAGATAACAGCCAAACCTTGGTTTTGGGGCACTGTTTTCATGGGCATACTGTTTATAGTCGTCTTTAATTTAATGGCGGCTACATCCCAAAAAATAGGGGTGTCCGCAGCATCCGTGGCAACGAAAATGTCCTTGGCAATACCGGTCATTTTCGGGATTTGGATGTACGGGGAACGTTTGGGGCTTTTTGAAATTATCGGCATTCTACTTGCGCTGGCGGCCGTTTATTTAGCGTCCATGAAAAAAAAGAATGTGCTATCCCACACCTATTTATTATTTCTTCCTATTGCCGTTTTTTTGGGTTCCGGTATTATAGATACATGCATTAAATATGCACAGGCATTTTATGTGCCGGAGCAAGAATTTTCCTTATTCTCCGCCTTGGTTTTTGGTTCAGCTGCCAGCGTTGGTATTCTTTTCCTTACCGTCAAATCGATTAAAAAACCTTTGCGAATCAGCCTAAGGGACATCATTGGAGGATGCTGTTTAGGAGTTCCAAATTATTTTTCTATATACTTTTTAATGAAGTCTTTAGACAACTCTATTTTAAATAGTGCTTCAATATTTACAATTAACAATGTTGCCATCGTTATGCTTTCTACGTTAGTAGGTATCGTTTTGTTCAAAGAACGCATAAGTGCCAAAAATTGGATCGGGATAGGGCTGGCCGTACTAAGTATTGTTTTGGTCGCTCTTGGGGGCTATAACCTAAACACATTGATCAACTAAATTGGCAATGGAAAAGGAAAGCGCTACATATAGAACCATTACACAACCCTCCGAGGAAATACTTTATAAGGAGCGGAAAAGCAAGTTTTATGGATATGCCTTTCCAGTACAAAGTGAGGAAGAAGTAAAATCCATCATTGAAGAACTTAAAAAAAAGCATCCTACCGCAAACCATGTTTGCTATGCTTGGCAATTGGGCGTAACGGATATCTCCTATAGAGCAAATGACGATGGGGAACCTAACAACTCTGCAGGAATGCCCATATATGGTCAAATTCAATCTTTTGAGGTAACTAACATACTGATAGCCGTAGCCAGGATATTTGGTGGCACAAAACTAGGCGTCGGCGGGTTGATTTCTGCCTACAGGGAAGCAGCCAAAATAGCTTTGGAAAATTCGAGAATTGAAGAAAGGGTATTAAAGGGACAACTTCAAATAACATTTGATTATGAAGAAATGGATACGGTGATGCGATTTATAAAAAAGCATCAATTGGAAATTGATTCACAGGAGTTACATCTCAATTGTAAAATCATTATTTCGGTGCCAAAAAATCATTTTAGAGATATATTGTCCAAGTTGAAAGCACATCACAAATTAGAAATAAAAGTCCTTTCTTAATTTTAAAAGAATCAGGTTAATTTTTCCAAAATATATTCTGGACATTTTATAGGCTTTTTCCTATGGGAGTCCATGAACACCAAAACGGTATTGGCCTCGATTAAAATTTCACCATCTTCATTAAAAATGGAATAGTCAAATTCTATACGAACTGAGGGCAATTTTTTTAGTTGGGTCCTCACGGTGATAAGGTCATCATACCTGGCAGAATTTTTATAATCCACCTTTAGTGAGATTACTGGAAGCATAACACCGTTTTCTTCCATCCATTTATAGGAAACCCCAAGGGATCTTAGCCACTCTACCCTACCCATCTCCAAGTATTGGGCATAATTGCCATAATACACAATTCCCATTTGGTCTGTTTCGGCATATCTTACGCGAAAAGAAATTTCGTTAAATTCCATTGATTTTTGATTAAAAACTATATATTTAAAGTCCCCCGATGTTTGGTGGCGAACATGAGAAAAAAAAAGGTCAAATTCAATAGGTATTGATTTTTTTTTTAGAATTTTTGTTCACATATTTGTCCACCTTACAGAGCTAAAATATTTGTCTCTAATTTTTGTTTTGATCACTTTTAACTAACCAATAACAAGAGCCTTTTTTATTATGAATGTTACTGCCGATTCCGTATGGAAAAATTGTTTGGTGTTTATCAAAGATAATATCCAACCGCAGGCATTCAAAACTTGGTTTGAGCCTATCAAACCTATCAAACTCTCTGACAATGCCTTGAGCATACAAGTTCCCAGTAAATTTTTCTATGAGTGGCTAGAAGAGCATTATGTCAAGCTTCTTAAAGTGGCTTTGACAAAGCAGCTTGGAGAAACTGCAAAATTGGTGTACATCATTAGAATGGAAAACACCTATGGCAACAAGGAACCTTTTACGGAGAAAATACCAAGTTCCAATAGGGGCAATATGAGTCCGCAGGAAATGGACGTTCCCATAAAGTCAAAAAATCCAGAATTACGGAATCCTTTTGTTATCCCTGGAATCAGAAACATAAAGATTGAATCCCAATTAAACCCAAATTATAATTTTGATAATTTTTTAGAAGGGGATTCCAACAGGCTTGCACGTTCCGCGGGCATGGCCGTAGCCAATAAACCAGGAGGTACATCCTTTAACCCCCTTTTAGTTTTTGGTGGCGTTGGTTTGGGAAAGACACACTTGGCGCATGCTATTGGGGTGGAAATAAAGGACAAATATCCAGAGCGTACCGTACTTTATATTTCCGCTGAAAAATTTACTCAGCAATATATTGAGTCCGTAAAGAAGAATACCAGAAATGATTTCATCCATTTCTACCAATTGATAGATGTACTGATTATTGACGATGTGCAGTTCCTTTCCGGTAAGTCTGGAACACAGGATGTTTTCTTCCACATTTTCAATCATCTGCATCAAAACGGAAAACAGGTTGTGTTAACCTCGGACAAGGCTCCGGTGGACATGCAGGATTTTGAACAACGACTACTATCCCGCTTCAAATGGGGACTTTCTGCTGAACTCCAGAGTCCAGATTACGAAACCCGTATTTCCATACTAAAAAACAAATTGTATAGGGATGGTGTGGAAATGCCCGATGATATTATCGATTACGTGGCCAAACACATCAAGACCAATATACGGGAATTGGAAGGTGCCATTATTTCCTTAATTGCGCAATCTACTTTAAACAAACGCGAGGTTACCATTGAATTGGCCCAGCAAGTGGTAGAAAAATTCGTGAAGAACACCAAAAGGGAAGTATCCATAGATTACATTCAGAAGGTGGTATCAGACTACTTTGAAATGGATGTTGCCACCCTACAATCAAAAACAAGGAAAAGGCATATCGTACAAGCCCGACAGTTGGCCATGTTCTTTGCAAAAAAATTCACCAAGGCCTCTTTGGCGAGCATAGGATCCCAGATTGGTAAGAGAGATCACGCTACAGTACTGCATGCTTGCAAAACCGTAGACAACTTGGCTGAAACGGACAAACAGTTCCGAAAATATATAGAAGACCTGACCAAAAAATTCTCCTAATCCAGATGAAGACCAAAGTTTTAATGGTATGCCTAGGGAATATCTGTAGGTCGCCATTGGCAGAGGGTATTCTAAAAAGCAAGATAGATACAGATGCTGTATGGGTAGACTCGGCAGGAACGGGTGGCTACCATATAGGAAATCCTCCAGACCCTAGATCTATAGCAGTAGCCAAAAAGTATGGGATCGACATAAGTCAACAAGTTTGTAGAAAGCTTTCTTATTCAGATTTAGAGGAGTTTGATGTTATTTATGCCATGGATAAAAGCAATTATGCCAACATCATTAGCTTAAGTAGAAATAAGGGTCAAGTGGCCAAGGTCAAGTTATTGCTCAGTGAGGCAAGCATCAAGGAAAATGAGGTTCCTGATCCCTATTATGATTCAGTCGATGGTTTTGAAAAGGTCTATCAACTCATTGACAAGGCCTGTGAGGAAATTGCCAAAAAACTATCTTAATCTATGATGGACCAAGATTCTAAAAAAGGTAAACTTTACTTAATTCCTACAACCTTGGGAGACATTCCCCCTCTTGAGGTATTGCCCATTTCCATAAAAAGGGCCATTGAGGATATCAATATATATATTGTTGAAAATGAAAAGACGGCGAGACACTTCATCAAAAAAATTTCACCTAGAAAATCACAGCCATCCCTAGTGCTACAAGCCCTTAACAAGTTTACCGAAGTCTCTGAAATACCGAGTTTTTTAAATCCTTGTCTGGAAGGGTTGAATGTGGGTATACTTTCGGAAGCTGGTTGTCCAGGTATTGCAGACCCCGGTGCCGCGGTGGTAAAAATTGCCCACGAAAAAAATATTCAGGTAGTACCTTTGGTGGGGCCATCCTCCGTTGTATTGGCCTTAATGGCCAGTGGTTTAAACGGCCAGAATTTTGCCTTTAATGGATATCTTCCCATAGATAATGCGGAGCGAAGGAAAGAAATTAAGAAATTGGAAAGAAAATCCAAAGAAGAAAACCAATCACAACTATTCATAGAAACACCCTATCGCAACAATAAACTTTTGGAAGAATTGGTCAAAACCGTATCAGGAAGCACACAAATCTGTGTGGCCTGCGATATTACCTTGAATAACGAGTTCATTAGAACAAAAACTGCTTCTCAATGGAAAAATGAACATGTTGACTTGCACAAACGCCCAACAATCTTTATAATTCAGGCATAAAAAAACCTTGACATATCTGCCAAGGCTTTCCCATTTTCATATTTAAAAAACTTTAAATCCTAGCGTTTTTAATAGGCTTGATCAAGGTAATATCATAACCTGAAAACTTCTTTAGATACGTGGCAATTGTGGTACCATAACCATCCATGACATCCGTTTTTCCAAAGGAACGCAAATATTGTTTCACATTGCCAGGACCTGCCAAGTGAGCCGCTGCCAGAATACCGGATTCCGTAATTTCAATACCATTGATACGTTTTCCCACAAATCTTGCGATATCCTTTCTTAAAATCCATTTGTTACGAGCTATATTCTTTTCGAATACCTCCTCTTGCAATGCGGGGTTTTCCAAAAAATGTATGGAATCACGCACACCCACCAAGGCCAAAGTATTAATACCAAATTGGTATTTTCCCATATATCCAAAAGAATTTACTGCAGCATAGTTTCCTTGTGACTCCTTGAAAGCCAAGGCCTCTTTAAAGCCTATATATTTACTGCCCAAAAAGGGTGGCTGTACATTAATTTTTTCGAATACTGCTTTGTCCTGGGGGAACAAAAACGGGGAGGGTTCTTTTACCTTGAGAGCTTCTGGAACTTCAACATTAAAAATACTAAAGCTGAAACTCGACAAAATAAAAATAGCGATAAGAGGACAAGTTATTAATATCCATCTTTTCATACTGTGTTTTTCTTAAGACTTATGGCACAAAAAAATGCTTGCTTAAATTTCTCGGGGCAAAGTTACATATGTTAAAAATGTAAATTGGGAAGGATTTGTTAAAAATACACCCTATTAGTTAAGATGTCTTAAAATTACGACAACCTCCTATCTGTTGATTTTCTGTTTGTT
Organism: Maribacter cobaltidurans; assembly: GCF_002269385.1. Taxonomy (NCBI): domain Bacteria; kingdom Pseudomonadati; phylum Bacteroidota; class Flavobacteriia; order Flavobacteriales; family Flavobacteriaceae; genus Maribacter; species Maribacter cobaltidurans. The sequence continues at coordinate 4,017,887 of NZ_CP022957.1, read as the reverse complement.
AAGCCAACGGATATACTGTTCCTTATTTCGGTTGTGTTGCGCCATATCCTCTGCAAACATATGATAACCGAAGTTCTCGACATTGGCCACCATGTACAAATACCTATGAGTTTCAGGGTTTAAAATGGCATCTACCGAGCTAATATCGGGCATTGTAATAGGTCCGGGCGGAACCCCGGTATTTTTATATGTATTGTATGGGGAATTAATTTCAAGGTCCTTATAAAGAACTCTTTTTATAATTGTATCGAAATTACCTGTCTCTTTTTTTATCGCATATATAACAGTGGGATCCGCCTGCAACAACATACCATTTCTTAATCTATTAAGATACAAACCTGCAACTTTTGGCCGTTCATCCACCTTGGCCGTTTCCTTTTGCACAATGGATGCCAATGCCACAACCTCATTAGGTGTCATATTTTGGGCCTTGGCCTTTGCAATTCTGTCCGCATTCCAAAATCTTTTGTACTCTTTTAACATACGTTCCCTAAACTGCTCTGCAGAAGTATTCCAAAAAAACTCATAACTATTGGGTATAAAAAGGGAAAGCTTATTGTCTTCATTAAATCCGTTTTGTTGAAGAAATTCACTATCGTTAAAGCTAATAAGCAAGCTTAGGCTATCAGCTTCGATTTGTTCCGCAATCCTACCGGCCAAACTTGCCGTGCTTTCCTGATTGTTAAAAGAAACTTTCACGGGAATATTATTGACCCTTAAGTTGTTAATGATATCATTATTGTTCATTCCCTTGGAAATACGATATTTACCCCCTTTAATATTTGAGGCATACCCTTTTCTCTCCGCAGCCTTTTGAAAAGCTTCCACATTATGCAAAAGGGGTGCCATTTGCTCTTTGACATCGGCAAAGGAATCATTGGAACCAATGTATACAAAGGCCTCTTCATTATTAAAATTGGTATTGGGCGTAAAAAAGGTATTATAGACCATATAAGCGAATACTCCTCCGGCAATTAAGCCTAAGAGTAAAATAGCTAACAATATTTTTTTGATATACATTAATAAAAAATCTTTTGAAACAATAATTCGTTTTTAAAAACACCTTCGCTGAAAATCCAATTCTTTTTGGTACCTACCAATTCAAAACCTAATTTTTTAAAAAGGTGGATACTTCTTTCGTTTTCTTCCAGAATATTAGCATAAAGTTGTTTTAATTGTAAGGTCTTAAAAGCATACTTACATAGTATTTCAAGGGATTCGGTGCCAATTCCTTTATTTCTATCTCCTTTATCATTTATTAAAACACCTATCCCCGCTCTTTTATTTTTTGGATCGAAATCAAAAAGGTCTATTAATCCCAAGGACTCATTATTTAAGGTACAAATAACTAATCGTAACTGTTTGACGTCATAAATATCCCTATGTGCATTGTCCAAATACAATTTTAGGACATCCCTGGAATACGGTGTTATTGTTCCGCTAATTTCCCAAACTGATGGATTATTCTCCAATTCAAAAAGCAAATCCAAATCTTCTTTTTCAAGGGCCCTTAGCTTAACTTTATTTCCTTGGAGACTTACCATGTAATTTCTCCTTTAAAAACTTGCTTGGCCTCCCCTATTAAGTGAATTTGACCATAGCTTCCTTCACTAAATTCAAATTCAATCTTTAACTTACCACCAACCGCATTGATGTGGGCATAGTTACTTTTTATTTTTCCTAATTCATGCATGGCCAAAGCCACAGCCGTAACGCCTGTACCACAAGAAAGTGTCTCGTCCTCGACCCCTCTTTCGTAGGTCCTTACATTGAAAGTATCCTCTGACTCTTGCTCTACAAAATTAATATTGCTTCCCACCTCCCCATAAATGCCGTACCTTAATTTAGCGCCTTCCTTGGCTACATTGAACGTACTTAGTTTGGAAACCAATTGTACATGGTGCGGAGATCCGGTATTCAGATACAAGGCGCTGGGTTTTCTTTTAATTTCGGTAACGTCTTGCATTTTAAGACTGACGATATCTCCGTCAACTGTAGCAGTATGAGGTCCATCCACAGCGATGAATTTTGCTTTTCTTTCAATGATGCCTAAAAACTTTGCAAATGCCACTATACATCTTCCACCATTTCCGCACATACTTCCCTCTCTACCATCAGCATTATAATATACCATCCTAAAATCATGGGATTCATCGTTTTCAAGAAGAATAAGTCCATCCGCACCAATTCCAAATCTTCTATGGCATAAAAAGGCAACGAGCCCATTGTCCTCTTTTGGAAAAAACAATGTCCTATTATCGATCATTACAAAGTCGTTTCCCGTGCCTTGATATTTAAAAAATGTAGCGGTCATACTAAGTGTTAAAACACAAAGATATGATTTATTCAAGGCATCATTGCAGTTAAAAAGTCGTTAAACCACTACCATAAAAATGGAAATGATGTAATTTTACCCTTAAATGGTTAAAACAGTATAGATTATGAAGAAAATTGGAGGACTTTTACTCGTTTCCATCTGTGCAGGAGCAATTACCTTGGGTGCCTATAAACTTCTTTTTGAGAAGCCCAATTATGCAATTGTCTCCTCAAACGATTCGCAGCCTTTATTCAGTACGAACTACACCCCTACTTCGGCTTTGGGCGCTGGTATTAACGAAGTAGATTTCACCAATGCGGCGGAACGTACCGTAAATTCAGTGGTCCACGTTAAAAACCTTACCCTGAACACCAGAAGAAATAGTGTTTTTGACTTCTTTTATGGTTCGGGAGGTACCGTTACCCCACAAGTAGGTACAGGATCTGGGGTAATCATTTCACAGGATGGATATATTGTAACGAACAACCATGTAATCGCCAACGCCACTCAGTTACAGGTTACCTTAAACAATAATAAGACCTTCGAAGCGGAATTGGTAGGTACGGATCCAAATTCAGATATTGCCCTAATTAAGATTGACACCGATGACAAATTACCTTATTTGGCGTTTGGAGACTCGGACAACACTAAGATTGGGGAATGGGTTTTGGCGGTCGGAAACCCTTTTAACCTTACTTCTACGGTCACAGCGGGTATCGTTAGTGCCAAAGCCAGAAGTTTGGACACGCGTTCAAACCAATCTTTCATACAAACCGATGCCGCAGTAAATCCGGGGAATTCAGGAGGTGCCTTGGTCAATACCAATGGGGATTTAATAGGAATCAATACGGCTATTTCATCCCAAACCGGTTCCTATGTTGGATATTCCTTTGCCGTTCCCAGCAATATTGCCAAAAAGGTCGTAAATGATATTATGGAGTACGGCAACGTTCACAAAGCCTTTATGGGAATAACACCTGCACCCGTGAATACAAGGGATGCTATAAAAAGAGGAATCAATGATATTGACGGGGTTTATATAGAAGATATTGAAGAGGAATCAGGTGCCGAGGAAGCTGGATTGCAATTAGGCGATATTATAAAAAAAATAGATCAAATCGAAATACACAAATATCCAGATCTTTCAGGATATTTGGGCACCAAAAGGCCCAATGACACAATTAATGTGACTATAGAAAGAAATGAGGAATTGCTAACCCTACCGGTGATACTGAGAGAACGTCAACAATTAATAGTTCCCGCTATGGGAATGGAAGTAAAAAATCTTACCAAGGAGGATCAAAAAAGGTTTAGGACCAAGAAAGGGGTTAAAATAACGGGCGTGCCTGAACTATATCGAGGCTATGGCTTGGAAGGAAAGGTCATTGTACAGGTAGATGATAAGGAAATAAATAATATATCCGATGCAGACACTGCTTTTGGGTCGATATCACGATATGGAAAGACCATCATTACCATGCTCAACGAAAAAGGCGAACGAGAACGCTTAATTTTTCAATAAATCATAATACATTTAAAAGAAGCATCCATAAAAACGGATGCTTCTTTGATTTATTTGTATGTTATAATAGTTTTCAGAATGTTTAATTTTGATAATATTTATAACAACCACCTAATATGTCACGAAAGATATCCTTTGAAAAAAATTAGCGTTCCAGGCGGATAGGCGAAAAGCTACCACGGAATTCATAAAAATAATCAGCGATTTATGGTATGATAAATCCATAGAGATTGTCTTATTTAAAAATCCACTAATAGACCGAAATGTAAGCGATATCATTCAGCTACATGAATATGCTGGAGAATTTGTTCAAAAACCCATTTCAATCTTCGATTCCGTTGAAATCCTTAGGGCCATTAATGATTTAAAATTGCCTCCGGCCAAATTGGATATTGGTAAACTAACCTATGAATATCATTCCGATGACAATAACTTCAACAATGTAAAGGCGTTTGTTATTGATAAGCTCAAATCAGCAACCGAATACAAAGCCATAAAACCAAAGGATGTAGTACTCTATGGTTTTGGTCGTATTGGACGGTTATTGGCCAGGGAACTTATGTCAAAAACCGGAAAAGGTACTCAGATGCGCCTTCGTGCCATTGTGGTAAGGGGCACCTTGAATACGGAAATACTGGAAAAAAGGGCCTGTCTTCTTCGAACAGATTCCGTCCATGGAAATTTCACGGGAACCGTGACCGTTAACGCAGTAGACAACACGTTGTTGATCAACGGAACCACGGTGCAAATCATTAGCGCAAATACACCTGAGGAAATAGACTATACGGAGTACGAAATATCAAATGCCCTGGTCATAGACAATACGGGAGCGTTTAGGGACCAAAACCAATTGTCCAGACACCTAAAGGCCAAAGGTGTATCCAAAGTTCTATTGACCGCGTCCGGTAAAGGGGTGCCAAATATAGTTCATGGGGTAAACCATTTTGACTATGATCCAGATACCACGCATATATTCTCGGCCGCATCATGTACCACAAATGCGATAACCCCAATTTTAAAAGTTATTGAGGATTCCGTTGGGATTAAAAAGGGCCATTTGGAAACCATCCATGCCTACACCAATGATCAGAATCTTGTGGATAATATGCATCCCAAATACAGAAGGGGAAGGGCAGCGAACCTGAACATGGTAATAACCGAAACAGGAGCAGGACAGGCCGTTGCCAAGGCACTACCCGGACTGAAAGGAAAATTGACCTCCAATGCCATAAGAGTACCGGTGCCCAATGGATCGTTGGCAATTCTTAATTTGGATATCAAGAACAAAACTTCCTTGGAGGGCATAAATACCATCATAAAAAAATACGCACTGGAAGGGGATTTGGTAGAACAAATAAAGTATAGCCTTAGCAAGGAGCTGGTCTCAACGGATATTATAGGATCTGTAGCTCCAGCTGTTTATGATAGTGAGGCGACCATAGTTTCGGACAACGGTAAGAATTTGATACTCTATATTTGGTATGATAACGAATTTGGATATTCCCAACAAGTCATTAGGCTCGCAAAATATATTGCCAAAGTACGACGTTATACTTATTATTAATTTAGGGCAGGTACAAAACATCCTTATTGGAAGTTTTTACGTACATTTTATTTAGAGATAAGGGTTTTTCATCGTTTGATTATATTCAATTACTTTAGTACCCTCTAAATCTATTTTTAACGGAAATTCAAATACGAATGAAAATTTCAAGAATACTATTTTTACTTGCAGTCCTACTTACGGCAGGTTTAGGATACTCACAGGAGTCAGAAGGTGAGGAGACACTTTCATTGGAAAGTGGCCCTATTAGCAGCCAGTTCGATTATGTTGCTAAAAAATCCGGCAATTATCGTGCCGATGGTGTACGGTACGAGGTCGTCAAGGAAGCCAACCTATATAAATTAAGGGGGAACGTTTTGGATTCCATTGCGGCTTTCAATAAAAAGACCAGTGAACTGAATTCAACCATTTCCGAGCACGAAACAACTATTACATCCTTAAATAAAAAATTAGAGGAAACAACTACGAACCTGGAAGCGGTCACAGAGGAAAAAGACAGTATGTCCTTTTTGGGTATTTTGGTATCCAAGACGACCTATAACTTAATATTATGGACCATAATAGCCGGGCTATTTATTCTTTTAGGGACTTTCATCTATAAATTCAGAAACAGTAATATTCTAACCCAAGAGGCAAAACAAAATCTAGCAGAACTGGAAGTGGAATATGAAGACCATCGAAGACGGGCCTTGGAGCGGGAGCAAAAGATTAGCAGAAAATTACAGGATGAGCTAAATAAACAAAAGAAAGCGAAATAAATGGAAGCTCCTTTATTGGAGCTTTTTTTATAAAAAATGGTTATTACCCAAGCTACTATAACGAACCTTAAAGAAATAGTTCCATTATTTGACCAATATAGGGTTTTCTATGGTCAATCAACTAATTTGATTCAGGCCGAGGCATTTCTTAAGGAGCGCTTTGAAAATAAGGAATCCATAATATTGGTTGCCTCCATGGAAAATCAAATGATTGGCTTTACACAACTCTATTTCTCATTTTCTTCTGTTTACCTTGAACCTACACTGATACTAAACGACCTTTTTGTACTCCCTAAATATAGGGGCCAAGGTATTGGCACATTACTTTTGAAAAGTGCACAGGACTTTTGCGAAAAATATAATTATAAAGGGTTATCCTTGGAGACCGCCATTGACAATCCCGCCCAAAAACTCTATGAAAAATTAGGTTGGGAGAAAGATTCCCACTGTTTTCACTACTTTTGGTCTGCCCAATAATTAGTTATTCCAATCGCATGCGAATTGATATCATCACTGTTTTACCGGAACTACTAAAAAGCCCGTTCGAAGCCTCGATTTTAAAGAGAGCCATAGAAAAAGGATTGGTCGAAGTTCATTTTCATAACTTAAGAGATTACACGGATAATAGCTATAATCAAGTGGATGATTATCAGTTTGGCGGTGGTGCGGGAATGGTAATGATGATAGAACCGATAGATAAATGTATTTCGGGACTCAAAGCGCAAAGAAATTATGATGAGATTATCTATATGACCCCTGATGGGAAAACATTGAACCAGAAAATTGCCAATAGTCTGTCTCTCTTGGAAAATATCATTATTCTATGTGGTCATTATAAAGGGGTTGATCAACGCGTAAGGGATATGTTCATTACCAAGGAGATCTCGATTGGAGACTATGTGCTCTCCGGTGGGGAATTGGGCGCTGCAGTCCTTTGCGATACTATAATTAGACTTCTGCCAGGCGTACTTAATGATGAAACATCGGCCCTGACAGATAGTTTTCAAGACGGTTTATTGGCTCCGCCCGTGTACACAAGACCAGCGGAATATAAAGGGATAAAGGTTCCTGAGGTACTTTTGAGTGGAAATTTCGGTAAAATAGAACAATGGCGAGAGGAGAAAGCACAGGAAAGGACAGAAAAGCTAAGACCGGACTTACTACAATAAAACAAGAATCAAAATAAAAACTTCAAAATATTTGTAGATATTAATTTTACAAGTATTTTTGCACCCTGTTAAATCAACCTCTGACGAAAATCGTGAACGTTGTTTTAATCTAATTCCAACATTAAATCTAAAATGGAATCATTAATTAAGTTTGTACAGGACGAATTCGTAGCAAAAAAAGAATTCCCAAAATTTTCTGCAGGTGACACTATCACTGTATATTATGAAATTAAGGAAGGTGAAAAAACACGTACACAGTTCTTTAAAGGGGTGGTTATCCAAAGAAGAGGTACTGGTGCAACCGAAACATTTACCATTCGCAAAATGTCCGGAACTGTGGGAGTTGAACGTATTTTTCCAATTAATCTTCCAGCTCTTCAAAAAATTGAAGTTAATAAAAAAGGTAAGGTTCGTAGATCAAGAATTTACTATTTCAGAGGCTTGACCGGTAAGAAAGCAAGAATTAAAGAGGTGAGATCATAAACGACAACCTCTCCTAATAAAAAAAGCACCGATTTTATCGGTGCTTTTTTATGAACAATTGTTAAAAACATAAGTTCATAAACTGTTCATTATTAATTATATACAAAACTCTCGTTTTATAAATTTTTTTTATTAAATTTAGGTGTGATTAAAAAAGTTCACCGAGGTAAAATTGTGGTAACTTTTAAGTCACTGTGAGGTTTACGTTCTTTACATTGTTGTTTAATCGGTAATTAAGCATTTTCTAGGGAATTGTTTAAAACGATGAGCTTTAACCGTTAAAGGCTGTCGCTTTTAAAAGTATTGTGGGCAATCATTTTTCATAAAGATGGGAAGTTACCCAAAACTTGAAAGAAAATTGTTAAGACGACAAAAATGAGGTGTAGATTTAAGGTTCAATTACAGAATTGAGTTTAGGATACATTTCAAACGTTGATTTAGTGACGCAGAGGCAATCAAGGGTTGCAGTTTTAATTAACTTTAAAACAACACGTCTGTAAGCTATTTCTAAAAAGCCATATCAAGGTATTTGTACATTGATATGGCTTTTGTTATTTTATGAATCTTCCCAAAAGCCTAAAATATTAAGGCTACACCACTCCAATAAGGCTGGATAAAATTGTATATTTGCACCGCTTTAATTTAAATCAGAACTAATAATGTCCAAAATTTTTTATACCAAAACGGATGAAGCTCCCGCTTTAGCTACTGCCTCATTTTTACCTATTGTCAAAGCATTTACCAAAACTTCGGGAATAGAAATAGAAACCAAGAATATTTCCTTGGCCGGTAGGATAGCAGCTCTTTTTCCGGAGTATCTCACCGAGGAGCAAAAAGTTCCCAATGATTTGGACGTTTTAGGTGAATTGGCAAAACAACCAGAGGCAAATATTATAAAATTACCTAATATAAGCGCTTCAATTCCGCAGTTAAAGGAGGCAATTGCCGAATTACAATCCAAGGGATATAAACTGCCAGATTATCCAGATGAACCAAAAACTGAAGAGGAGAAAGTAATTAAGTCCAAATATGATAAGGTAAAAGGCAGTGCGGTAAACCCTGTATTACGGGAAGGAAATTCTGACCGTCGTGCTCCTAGGGCCGTAAAGAATTATGCCAAAAAGAATCCACATAGCATGGGTGCTTGGTCGGCAGATTCCAAAACACATGTAGCCACAATGTCTCATGGCGATTTTAAATCCAACGAGAAATCAATAACAATTCCATCTGCAACGGAGGTACAGATAGTACTAAAAACCGAGAATGGAGCAAAGAAAGTTTTAAAGGAAAAGTTATCCTTACAAGACGGGGAAATTATTGATGCTACTGTTATGAGCAAAAAGGCTCTTTTGGTATTCCTTAAAGAACAGGTAAAAGATGCCAAGGAAAAGGGTGTTTTATTTTCTGTGCATCTAAAGGCTACCATGATGAAGGTATCCGATCCCGTTATTTTTGGCCATGTTGTGGAAACTTTTTTTAAACCTGTATTTGATAAGTATTCCACAACTTTCGAAAAAATAGGTGTTAACCCCAACGATGGGCTTGAGGTTTTATATAATAAATTGGAAAAATTACCTACCAATGAGAAAACCGAAATAGAGAATAAAATACAGGCTGTATTGGAAGACGGTCCATCCCTGGCTATGGTAAATTCAGATAAGGGTATTACGAACCTGCACGTACCCAGTGATATTATCATAGATGCCTCAATGCCGGCCATGATCCGTAATTCTGGTCAAATGTGGAATGCCGAAGGGAAACCACAAGATACCAAAGCGGTTATACCGGATAGTAGCTATGCAGGTATTTATTCCGCTACTATAGATTTTTGTAAAGAACACGGTGCATTTGATCCAACTACCATGGGAACTGTTCCCAATGTTGGGTTAATGGCGCAAAAAGCGGAGGAATATGGTTCCCATGACAAAACTTTTGAGATAAAGGAAGCAGGTTCCGTTCAAGTAATAGATTTAAATTCTGACAAGGTTTTATTGGAACATTCTGTTGAAGAAGGTGACATTTGGAGAATGTGCCAAGTAAAGGATGCCCCTATTGAAGATTGGATAAAACTGGCAGTTTCCAGAGCAAGAGCGACAAACGATCCGGCAATTTTCTGGTTGGATGAAAATAGGGCTCATGATAGAGAACTAATAAAGAAAGTTAACTTGTACCTACCACAACAGGATACGGATGGTTTGGATATCCAAATTATGTCTCCGGAAAAAGCAACACAATATACGCTTAAACGTATTAAAGAAGGAAAAGATACCATCTCGGTTTCTGGGAACGTACTACGGGATTACCTAACTGATTTATTTCCCATTCTAGAAGTAGGTACCAGTGCCAAAATGTTATCCATTGTTCCTTTGATGAATGGAGGCGGATTATTTGAAACAGGTGCAGGAGGTTCGGCGCCGAAACATGTAGAGCAATTTTTGGAAGAGGGACATTTAAGATGGGACTCTTTAGGTGAATTCTTGGCTCTAGGCGTGTCTTTAGAGTTTTATGGAGAGAAAAACAATAATCCTAAAGCTAAGATTTTGGGTGATGCCTTGGACGCAGCCACAGAGAAATTTTTATTGAATGATAAATCACCATCCAGAAAAGTTAAGGAATTGGATACCAGAGGAAGTCATTTTTACCTTGCGAAGTATTGGGCAGAAGCTTTGTCTAAACAAGACAATGATGCTGAGCTTAAATCAATTTTTACAAAAATATATGCTCAGATACAGAATAAGGAAGAACAAATCCTGAACGACCTTTTGGATGCCCAAGGAAGTGCACAGGACATAGGTGGTTATTACAAGCCGAATCCGAACTTAGAGTCAATTGCCATGCGCCCAAGTGATGCGTTCAATAAAATTCTACAATCCATTTAAGATTATATAACTATCATACAAAAGCCCCATCTCTGGGGCTTTTTTTTAGTTTAAAATATCGTTAAGCGTTGAATACTTCAGGTATTTCTCATTATTTTTAAAAAAAATTCAAATGAAAAAGCCTCATTGGCTATTTCCTATCCTTCTAGTTTGTTTTTCCATAGTCGCGAAAGCGCAGGAAAAATATACCTTAAGCGGAGTTATTACCGAGGATTCCAGTAACGAAACATTAATTGGTGTAACCATTGCATTTCCCAGTCTGGGAAGTGGCGTAACTACGAATGAATATGGATTTTATTCCATAACCTTACCTAAAGGCGAATATCAGGTTATCGTAAGCTATTTGGGGTTTAGTGATATTGTTCAAAATATCATACTTGATAAGGATACCAAATTGGATTTTCAGCTCTCCGAAGAGGCCGAACAACTGGATGAGGTTGTCGTTACGGATGATTCGGAAAAGTTGGATATTAGAAAACCCCAAATGAGTGTCAATACGCTTTCTGCCGCCACCATAAAAAAGATACCTGTTATTTTGGGGGAAGCAGATGTCATCAAGTCCATTTTGTTGTTACCGGGAGTCACCAATGCTGGTGAGGGTGCTTCCGGTTTTAATGTTAGGGGCGGTGCTGCGGACCAAAATCTTATACTTTTAGATGAAGCGATAATATTCAATTCCTCGCATCTTTTTGGATTCTTTTCAGTTTTCAATCCAGATGCTATCAAAGATATAAAACTATATAAGGGCGGTATTCCGGCCCGTTACGGTGGACGAGTTTCTTCGGTATTGGATATTTTTCAAAAAGAAGGGAACAGCAAGGAATTTAAAATGAATGGCGGTATAGGTGCAGTTGCCAGTAGATTATTGCTAGAAGGCCCAATAAAGAAAGACCGTGCCGCTTTTTTAATTGGAGGCCGTGCCTCCTACGCCCATTTATTCCTTCCCTTGTTCGATGTTGACAATACAGCTTATTTTTACGACTTAAATACCAAAATCAACTACAAAATCAATGAAAATAACAACGTATTTCTCTCAGGTTATTTTGGAAGGGATGTCTTTGGGATTAGTGAAAGCTTTGTAAACACCTATGGAAATGCGGTGGGAAACTTCAGATGGAACCATCTATTCTCGGATAAGCTCTTTTCAAACCTTTCCTTAATTTATTCCGATTATTACTATGGCTTAAAATTGGATTTTGTAGGATTCAATTGGAATTCGGGCATTCGTAATTTCAACCTTAAATATGATTTCAAACACTATCTGAGCGATAAGTTTCAGTTGAACTACGGAATAAATAACATTTACTACCAGTTCAATCCGGGTAAAATAGAACCTAGTAACGATGAATCCGGAATCTTAGAAGATCAATTAACCCAAAAATATGCAAATGAATTTGCAGCTTATGTTGATGTAGAACATCAAATTACAAACAATCTCAGCCTTGGTTACGGCCTTAGGTTCAGTCAGTTCGTGCGTTTAGGTCAGGATGAGGTTTTCACCTATGCCAATGATAATCCCGTCGTTTTTGATCCATTTTTATTAATTTATCAAGAAGCAGAACCAATAGGAAGGTCAACGCCAGGACGTAAGGGTCGGCTTGCTACCTTTAATAATTTGGAACCAAGGGCGTCCCTATCCTATACCTTGAATGAAAAAAGTTCCGTAAAGGCAAGTTATACCCGTTTAGCACAGTACTTACACTTGCTTTCCAATACAAGTTCCCCTACCCCATTGGATGTTTGGACTCCGAGCGGACCTTTCGTGAAACCTCAGTTATTAGATCAATATGCCTTGGGATATTTCCGGAATATCAATAATGGGGATTATGTTATTGAAAGTGAGATTTTTTACAAGGAAGTACAAAACAGAATTGATTATATAGACGGAGCTAATCTTATAGCGAATGATGCTATTGAACAGGTAATTCTCAACGGCGAGGCCAGGGCCTATGGACTAGAACTGCTGTTACGCAAAAATGAAGGAGATTTTCAAGGATGGTTGGCATACACGCTTTCAAAATCCGAACAGCGGACACCAGGTAGAAATCTAGATTTTGACAACGGACGCAGCAATTTAGAAACAGGTATCAATAACGGAAACTGGTATAACACTCCTTATGATAAAACCCACGATATATCCCTTTTCCTTAGTTATAATTTAAATGAAAAATGGAGCTTTAGTAGTAACTTCGTCTATCAGACCGGGCAGCCCACCAACTACCCCATTGGGCAATTTGAATTTCAAGGATTGACCATTCCCTATTACGGACTACGAAACAAGCAACGCTTACCGGCTTATAACCGATTGGATATATCCGCTACACTTACTCCGAGAAAAAATAAAAACAGAAAAATAAAAGGGGAATGGATTTTTAGCATTTATAACCTTTACAATAGAAGAAATGCAGCATCTATAAATTTTAGAAGAAATGATGATACCGGTGCAAATGAAGCGGTAAGAACTTCCATTTTCGGAATTGTCCCGGCCGTTACTTACAACTTTAAACTATAGGGCATGAAAAGGATTATTACCATATTTTTAGTCTTAATATCGTTTGCCTCTTGTGAGGATGTGATTGAAGTAGATACACCTAGCGAGTCTCCCAGGTTAGTTGTAGATGGTATTATACGCATCGATACTTCGGAAGCATTTACCACTGCCAGAATTAAGATTAGTACAAGTAGCTCTTTTTTTGACCCGAACACCCCAGTTTCAGCAGATTTGGTACGAATTCAAAATGTACTATATGAGCCAGAAATAGCTGGCGAAGGTAATTTCATTAATTTGGCAGAAGTAGAACCCGGAATATACGAAGGAGGAAAAAGTACAAGGTTTTTCACCGAGGGCCGTTTGGATTTATATGTGAATTATAACGACGAACGATTCTATGCAGGTACCTCGTTTGTCCCCAGTGTTCCAATTGATTCATTACGCCAAGGAACCGAGACCTTATTTTCAGAAGATGAAACGGAAATTATTGTCTCCTATACAGATCTAGGGAATAGAAATGATTTTTACGTTTTCGATTTTGGATTTAATGAATTTCTGGTCACGGAAGACGAGTTTTATCAAGGACAAACCTTTGAGTTTTCCTATTTCTATGAGGATGGCCTAGAGGCTGGTACGAAATTGAACATAAGTTTGTTAGGTGCTGATGAAGGCTTCTTTAATTATATGAACCAAGTGATTGTACAATCGGGTGGTGATCAGGGTCCCTTTCAGACTCCAGCGGCCACTGTTCGTGGAAATGTGTTTAACGTAACAGGCTTGGACAATATTGAGGTATTTGATAATGTAGAACGTTCCAATAACTTTGCTTTAGGCTACTTTGCCGTAGTGCAAGAGTATCAAAGCAACATTACAATTGAATGAGAACAGATAAAGAAATGATGGTAAAGGGCATTAAAAAGTTGGCCTTTACAATTTTATTGATGTTTTTAGCCCCAGTAGTTATTTGGCAGGCCTTCAAAAATGAGGGGCATCCATTTTATTGGCCGGTTCTAGTAATTGGCCTAATATTGGCTATTTATGCCATATATTCTGGTTTTAAAGGTATTCAGATCATTGTGGATGCCCTTTTTGGAGGTAATAGCAGAAAAAGGGACTAATTGCCAGGGTGATTTTTTTGTGCCGGCTTTTTCCACTTATTATAAAGCTTGTTATAGTCGTAATCCAAAACCGTTTCTTGACGCTCCAATTGACCCGCCGCAAAGGCCCGTTGTAGAATGTCCTCTATGAGATAATCCTCCTCAATTTCATCGGGATGAAATTCTTCCTTTATACTTATTTTAAAGAACTTCGCCGTGGTGTTATACCAAAAGGCCCTCCAGCCGTTCCTGAGTTCCTTAACCAAGTCAAAGGCTGTAGTTCCTGTTTGCCTATAAATGAGCTTCACCAAAATTTGTCCCTCAGTCCTGGTCAGCTTTTTTAGTTCTTCAGAGAATTCCTCCTCGATATATTTTTGCACTTTACGCGTATATTTTCTTCGTTTTCTGTTTTTGGTGATTTTGGTCAGGCTATCATTGAGTTCTACCAAACGTTCCGCGGCCAATTTGGCATAAGGATACACTTTGTGGGTCTTGCGCCTTAAAATATAATATCGGAGCTTATCATCATAGGAAGAAAACTGTAACTTACCAAAAACGTAGGCCTCTTCCAGAGAAATGGAATTTTGGACAATGGAATCCCCCGAAATGATGATCATTTTTTCGGAAATCGAATCCAGTTCCTGTTCTTCCACCTGTCCTATTGATTTAAATAAGGACATTAGAAAAACCAACATCAAAACACTATTCCTTATCATAGTACTAATTTGTACAAAAGCCTTGCCAAAATTAACGATAATTGATTCAGCATATTATTAAAAACAAGTGAATATTGCTAAGTTTGCAAACAACTTTAAAAAGTAAGACTTGCGAATAATTTCAAAGACTTCATTAGAAATTTTTACGGGACTTTGAAAGTTTGAATCTCGATAATCGAGTTAAAAAAATTATACATGGCGAACAAAACGATCATTACCAAAAAATCATTGGATTTTTTTGAAAAATACCTGAACAATGCCGCTCCCACAGGTTATGAATGGGAAGGACAAAAGCTTTGGATGGAATATCTAAAGCCCTATGTAGATACCTTTATTACGGATACCTATGGTACTGCCGTTGGGGTCATAAATCCAGATGCAAAATATAAAGTAGTTATAGAAGGACATTCCGACGAAATATCTTGGTATGTAAATTATATAACGGACAACGGACTTCTTTATGTCATCAGGAACGGAGGCAGTGACCATCAAATCGCACCGAGTAAATGGGTGAATATCCACACCAAAAAAGGTATTGTAAAAGGTGTATTTGGATGGCCAGCTATTCATACCCGAAAGAACGACAAGGAAGAATCGCCAAAATTGGATAATATCTTTATTGATATAGGTGCAAAGGATAAGGAAGAGGTAGAAAAAATGGGTGTCCATGTGGGCTGCGTCATCACCTATCCAGATACGTTTCAGGTGCTGAACGGTGATAAGTTCGTCTGTAGGGCCATTGATAACCGGGCCGGTGGATTTATGGTTGCAGAAGTAGCGCGACTTTTACATGAAAACAAGAAGAAATTACCCTTTGGACTTTACATTACCAACTCCGTACAGGAGGAAATTGGCTTGCGTGGTGCGGAAATGATTACCCAGACCATTAAACCGAATATTGCCATTGTAACGGATGTTTGCCACGATACCACCACTCCAATGATCGAGAAAAAGACTCAGGGCCATACCGAAATTGGGGCCGGACCGGTAATTTCCTATGCTCCTGCAGTACAGAATAAACTTAGGGAACGAATCATAGAAACTGCGGAAGCGAAAAAAATACCCTTCCAACGAATGGCGGCTTCAAGGATGACAGGGACTGATACCGATGCCTTTGCCTATAGCAACGGAGGTGTAGCCTCTGCCTTGATTTCCCTGCCCTTACGTTATATGCACACCACTGTGGAAATGGTTCATAAGGATGATGTTGAAAACGTAATCCGATTGATTTACGAAACACTTTTAAATATTAAGGAAGGTGAAACCTTCAGTTATTTTGATTAACTAATAGTAAAACCCGCCCATTGGCGGGTTTATTTTTTATATGGACGAGCTTGTAGACATTTTGGACGAAGAAGGGAAGTACAAAGGTATTTCCCTTATGAAATCCCAGGCACATCAAAAGGGTTTATTCCATCCTACTGTGCATGTATGGTTTTATACTCCCAATGGCCAAATCCTAATCCAACAAAGAGGCAAGGACAAAGATACCTACCCCCTGCTTTGGGACGTTTCCGTTGCCGGACATGTTGGGGCCGGTGAGAACATTAAAATATCCGCAGTCCGAGAAATAGAAGAGGAAATAGGTCTAAAAATAAAACCTTCTGATTTACATAAAATTGGAATATTTAAATCGGTTCAAAAGCATTCAGAATCACTTATCGACTGTGAATTTCATCATACATTTCTAGTCGAATTACGAGTGTCTTTGGAAAACCTTACCAAACAGGAAAGTGAAGTGGAGGATTTAAAACTAGTTTCCATCACCCAATTTGAAGAGGAGTTGGGCAACGAGGAGAAATCAAAAAAGTACGTACCCCATTCATCGGACTATTACAAAACTATCTTAGCTGAAGTTAAAAAGTTAGCGTAAACCTCCTATGAACGTTTCCACTTCAGAAAGCGCAAATGTAGTTTGTTTACCGCTCTCCATATGTTTTACCACGAAAGAGTTGTTGTTCAACTCTTCCGTTCCCAATAGAATCACATAAGGGACATTGCGATTGTTCGCATACTTGAACTGTTTGTTGAGCTTGGCATCCGAAGGATACAAATCCGCCTTTACTCCATGCTTTCTTAGGACCGTAGTCAACTTTAAGGCCGCCAGGCCTTCCTTGGTTCCAAAATTAAGGCAAAGGACATCCAATGAGCGGTCTATAGCCTCTGGAAAAAGACCTAGTTCTTCCAATACCAAATAAATTCTGTCCAAGCCAAAGGAAATACCTACCCCGCTTACATTGGGTAGTCCGAATATTCCGGTAAGGTCGTCATATCTACCACCACCTCCAATGGACCCCATAGAAACTCCTTCTGGAGCACCAACCTCAAAAATAGCACCAGTATAATAGTTAAGACCTCTGGCCAAAGTAACATCAATAACCAATTTGGCTGATTGCAATCCTAGGCTAGTAATGGTCTCCATAATAAACCGAAGCTCTGATACACCTTTGCTGCCCTCTTCAGAATCTTTGAGCAGCTCTTCCAATCTTTCCAATTGGTCTGCATTACTGCCGCTCAAATTAAATAAAGGCGATGCTTTTTCAATGGCGGACTCAGAAATACCCTTGGATAGCATTTCTTTCTTAACACCGTCCTCCCCTATCTTATCCAATTTATCCAAGGCCACCGTGAAATCAATCAGCAAATCCTTGGCCCCAATAACTTCGGCAATACCGGCCAAAATTTTACGGTTGTTCAATTTTATGGTAACCCCTTCCAATTTTAAATCAGTGAATACGGTATCATACAATTGAATAAGTTCTACTTCCTGTAATAAGGAATCGGAACCTACCACATCGGCATCACACTGATAAAATTCCCTAAATCGTCCCTTTTGAGGCCTATCCGCACGCCAGACAGGCTGTATCTGATAGCGCTTAAATGGGAAATCAAGTTCGTTTTGGTGCATCACCACATATCGGGCAAAAGGTACGGTTAAATCATATCGTAGGGCTTTTTCGGATATTTCGGGCGTTAATTGTTTTGATATTAGTTTTTTAACTGTTTCAACATATAATGCATCAAAAGGAAAATCGGATAAATCAAAATTGAAAACATCATCAGAAACAAAATTCGAAATGTTTTCATTTCTTAATCTGCCCTGACGAATTGCTGTAAATGACCAAGAAATTAAATGATGCTTATACTCATTAGTTGCAATTGAATAAACATTCTGGAAACGAGAATTCAAATTTTCAGTAAAAAAATTAAAATGTAAGTCATAAGTATTACTTACAAATTGATTGTTATTATAATCACTAAACTTTAAAACCTTTTGTCTAATTTTCTCTCCAAGTTGCAAATCTATATCTGAACAAAATGATTGAAGTTTTTCATTGAGAATATTTCTTAAATCACCAGATTCCATAATATCCCTAGCAAATTTTTCAAAATAATCACCAGAATTCAAAATCTTAAAAATCAGTCGGTCTCCTTCATCTCCATACTTACCCATTAAGGTTTCCGAGTTCTCAAATGATGGCGTTTCTATAGGCTGAAAACCAAAAGTCTGAAAATGCTTTTTGACGATATCAAAAATATAGTTTCGCTTCACGACCTCTGAAGGTGTAAAATCGCGGGTTCCTTTGGGTATGGATGGTTTTTGTGCCATGAATATTTTATGAAGTGCAAATATAAGCCTCCCCTTAATCCCCTCCAAAGGAGCGGAGACACTATCTTAGAATCTTGTTTCCTCTTTGGGGGTTCAGGGGGCTACGATTACTTTATCAAACCACTGATATAATTCTCCTTTGGTGATTACAGCCCCTTGTTTAATCAATTCAAACTTATCCTGGTTAGGCTCCTCGGAATAGGCTTTGGCAGCAGTCATATATTCCACAAAATCGGATTGCCAGTTTTTCCTGAACCAATCGAAACCTACTTTCGTGGTCAAATCTATTTCCGGATTCATAATTTTCACTGCGATGAGTTTCATTTCCTTTTCTGTCAAATAAAAAAGATGCATCTGCTGGGCAGAAATATTTTCCAAATATTCCACTTTGGTCAGTACTCCTTCCCAAACCAAATCGCTGAATATGTCCAATTCCTCTTCGGCCACTTTGGGCTTGTTCTGTTTTATGTCATCCCATTCTGCCTTGTCTATGGACTGGGTAGCCAGGAAATTGATGAATTCCGGGTGTAATTCCTCTAACTGTTCCTTTGTAAGTCTTTCGTATTTCAAAAGTCTAATTTTAGTATTTGACCATTATAAACAAATAAGCCCTTCAGTTTCCTGAAAGGCTTATACAGTCTTTAAATATCAATTTAATTTTGCTCGGCAATAACTTCAAAAGGAAAGTCTACCACTACCTCTCTGTGAAGTCTGATCTGCGCATTATAAGGTCCGGTCCTTTTAACGGAACCTCCTTGAATGCTAATGAACTTCTTCTCGATAGTATGACCTTCTTTTGCTATTGCATCTGCCAAATCACCGTTGGTAACAGAACCGAATAATTTATCGGCAGAACCTGTTTTAGCAGTAATTTTCAATTCAAGTGCCTTTAAGGCATCTGCAATTTTATTGGCAGTGTCCACAACTTTTTTCTCCTTGTGGGCTCTTTGCTTTAGGTTTTCGGCCAAAACCTTTTTAGCCGATGGAGTTGCCATGGTCGCCAAGCCTTGAGGTATAAGGTAATTTCTACCGTATCCGTTCTTAACGCTCACCAAATCGTCTTTAAAACCTAAGTTCTCTACGTCTTCCTTTAATATAAGCTCCATGATTCTTTTCTTTTATTTTAATAAATCACCTACATATGGCATCAGTGCCAAATGACGAGCCCTCTTTACCGCTTGGGCCACCTTCCTTTGATACTTCAAGGAAGTCCCCGTAAGTCTTCTTGGTAATAATTTGCCTTGCTCGTTCACCAATTTCATTAAAAAGTCTGCATCCTTGTAATCAATGTATTTGATACCTGATTTTTTGAATCTACAGTACTTTTTCTTGGTGTTGGTTTCAATGTTCAATGGGGTTAGATACCTGATCTCCCCATCTTTTTTACCTTTTGCCTGTTGTTGTAATGTTGCCATAGTTCTTAAGCTTTAGCGGTTTTGTTTCTTGCTCTTCTCTTTTCTGCCCACGCAATTGCATGTTTGTCCAATTTAACGGTCAAAAATCGCATAACGCGCTCATCTCTTCTAAACTCCTGTTCGTAAGGCATTACTACCTCACCAGTGCTAGTGAATTCGAACAAGTGGTAAAAACCACTTTTTTTGTTTTGGATAGGATAGGCCAATTTCTTTAGCCCCCAGTTCTCCTTGGCAACCATTTTGGCGCCATTGTTAATTAAGAAATCCTCAAATTTCTTAACTGTTTCCTCTATCTGAACATCAGATAGAACGGGATTCAAAATGAAAACAGTTTCGTAATGGTTCATATTATATTTTATTTTAAGGAGTGCAAAAATAGCCATTATTTTAAAATAAATATAAGAAATGAAGAAATTCTTCGTTATAGCTAGGAAGAAATATTTAAAAACGTAAAACCAAATCTTAATAACCTATGATCATTGCCATCTATACAATAAGGAAAGCATTGTTTACATCTTTTGTTGCAGTTGAACGTGTTTTTTCGGTAATTTGTCGATGATTTAACCCCACAAATCAGCCCTTATGAAGTTAAGAAGTATTATCGTTGACGATTCGTCCATGCAGCGCATGGCAGTCGCCAAGTTGGTAAACAACCACCCGAACCTAGCTATGGTGGCAGAGTACAGTAATGCCATTGAAGCTAAAAACGGTATCAAGAACAACGAAATCGATTTGATTTTTTTAGATGTTGAGATGCCAATCATTACAGGATTCGACCTACTTGAATCCTTGGATAACAGTCCTCAAGTCATTTTAATTACAGGTAAACCGGATTATGCTCTAAAAGCATTTGATTACGATGTAACAGATTACCTACACAAGCCTATTACAATGGCTCGCTTTGATGCCTCTGTTAAGAGAGCTGTAGCCAAATACGAGCAAATGAATAGGGTGCATGAGGACGAGGAGCACATCTTCGTTAAAAGTAACCTTAAGAAAAGGAAGGTTATCCTGAACGATATTAAATGGATCGAGGCACTGGGAGATTACATTAAATTAGTAACCGACGAGGCCAACATCGTAATTTTATCAACAATGAAATCTTTCGAAAAACAATTGCCGGAAGATAAATTCCTAAGAATTCACAAGTCCTATATAGTGAACTTGGAAAAAGTGGAAAAATTCAACAGTAAAAACGTAGAGGTAAGTGGCCGTTCTATTCCTTTAAGTAGGAACAAGAAAACGGAATTGGCCGAAGCCTTGAGCAATGTATAAAAGTTGCTTATGGAATACGATTACTTATTAAAAACCGCCAAAAGGCGGTTTTTGTTTTTAAATATGGTCTACATTGTAAATAACACGAACGCTCCGGTACATTGAAATGGAATTGAAGGATTTCTCTATCCTTCTTATATTTCTCTTTGTTTTTCCTAGAGATTCACTCTTATCTATCTTGACCAGTATATTTTTTAAGTACTGATTCCTAATTCTTGAAATGGGCGGGAACTCCGGTCCCAAAACCGTACCTCCAAAATGAGTTCTTAGGGCCCCGCTGAACCACTCAGCGGCTTCATTTAGTGTATTATAATTCTTGTGTTTAAAGGTTATTTTGATTATTCGGTTTAAAGGTGGGTATTTATACTGTTCTCTTTCATATACCTGTTCCATGAACATGGTTTCATAATCCCCGGTAGTCACTTGTTTTAGAATTTGATGGTAAGGATTATAGGTTTGAATGATAACCTTGCCTCTTTTTTGGGTACGTCCTGCCCGACCTGATACCTGGGTCAACATTTGAAATGTTCTTTCATGAGCTCTATAATCCGGAAAATTCAAAAGTGAATCAGCGTTCATGACCCCTACTAAACTTACATTCCTAAAATCCAGCCCTTTGGTAAGCATCTGTGTACCCACCAAAATATCCATTTCCTGTTGTTCAAAAGCCGTGATTATTTTTTCATAGGCATGTTTTCCCCTTGTCGTATCCAAATCCATACGCCCTACTTTGGCCTCGGGAAAAAGTTTATTCACCTCCCCCTCTACTTGTTCCGTTCCAAATCCCTTAGTATCCAGTTCCGGACTACCGCATGCCTCACAGCTTTCGGGCAACGCAGTATGATAACCGCAATAATGACATCGAAGTTGTTTCTTGTATTGATGGTACGTCAGTGTAACGTCACAGTTGGAGCACTGTGGCGTATGACCACAGGTAAGACATTCCAATACCGGAGCAAACCCTCGTCTGTTCTGAAAAAGTATGATTTGCTCACCATTGCCCAGACTTTCTTCAATTTCTTCCAATAATCTTTCGGAAAAATGACCTTTTACCCGTTTTTTACGAAGTGCCTCCTTGAAATCCACCAACTCCATATCGGGCATAAGCACATTACCAAAACGTCTATTTATTTCGGCATAGCCATACTTACCTTGCCGTGCATTATAATAACTTTCAATACTGGGTGTAGCGGAACCTAAAAGAATCTGCGACTTATGCAAATTCGCCAGAACTATGGCCGCATCCCTCGCATGGTATCTTGGTGCCGGATCAAACTGCTTAAAGGAACCTTCATGTTCCTCATCCACAATAATCAACCCCAAATTGTTAAATGGCAAAAACAAGGATGACCGCGCGCCTATTACAATTTGGGCTTTTGGGGCTTCCTTCAAAACATTGTTCCACACCTCTACCCGTTCCTGAATATTATATTTGGAATGAAATACCGATATCCGTTCCCCAAAATAATCCTGTAATCGCGAAATCAACTGTGTGGTAAGTGCAATTTCAGGGAGTAAGTAGAGAATCTGTTTCCCTTTATCAATATAGTCACTGATTAACTTTACATATACTTCTGTTTTTCCCGAGGATGTGACACCCTTTAAAAGGGTCACCTTATCATTCTTAAAGGAACTTTGAATATCTGCCAAAGCCTGTAATTGATATTCGTTTAGCTTTTTTATTTCCGAATTTTCGCCTCCTTCATAATTAATTCGGTCTTTTTGGATATAATATTCCTCCAAAATACCTTTTTCAACCAAAGCTCCAATAACAGCCTTTGAGCTATTGCTATACTTTTCCAGATCTGCTACGGAAATCGGTTTCTTATTATTACCCTGTAATTGAAATAAGGAAAGTACCACCTGACTTTGTTTTGGTGCCCTGGATAGCGTTTCCAGTAAAGCTTCCAAGGCTTGATCGGACAAATACTCTTTGCCTAACTTTACATATTTTACAAGTTTAGGCTTGTATTGCTCATAGACTTCCTCTTTTAGGTAAATAATATTTTTATCCAGAAGTCGGTTTAGCACCGGAAGTACATTTTTTCTTTCCACAATGGCCGATACCTCATGTACCTTGAGTATTGATTGGTGCTGTAAGGCCTCATACACCAAAAACTCATCATCCTTTAACTGATTTTCATCAACATCGGCCTCCGAGTTTCTAAGAATCAAGGTCTCACTTTCCAACAAAAATGCGGATGGAAGTGCACTTCTCATAACTTCCCCCAATGTGCACATATAATAATTGGCAATCCATTCCCAATGCTGTAACTGAATTGAATTTACAATGGGGAACTCGTCCAATATTTGGTCAATCTCCTTTGCCTCGTACACTTCAGGTGGATTGTTGTGTACTTTAAGCACTAGGGCCGTATAGATTTTTGATTTACCAAAGGGAACGGACACGCGCATACCCGGCTCTAGTACTTTGGCTTCTTCTGGAGTTACGCTGTAGGTAAAGTGCCGCTCTAAGGGAATGGGCAAAATAACATTGACAAAATACTCCATATTTCTTACCCTTCCACCCTTAGCCAAGTTTGTGTCCTATAAAGAAAAGCCAAATATCCTCGTACTTTTAACTCATTCTTGTTATCAGGGTTGAGCCAAATTTTAAACCTGAAGGTCATTGCCTGTTCAGGATCAAAAAGATGTTTGCCCTTCCATTCCCCGTCATCATGCTTCTTCCCACCTTTTATTATTTCCATGCCCACAATGGGCTCGTCCTTTAGCTCTCCTTCGCATTTAATACAGACTGCATCCTCTTTTCCTTCCTCCAGAATTTTTTCTACATAGCCGTACATTTGACCGTCTTTCTTGTATATATTGATGATTCCCTTAGGTTTCCCCGTACGGTCATCGATAGTTTTCCATCTTCCAAAAACCGACTGTGCAGAAACGAAGACCATTCCAAAAAATAAGAAAAATAAAAAAAGGACTGTTTTATGTTGTATCATTCTTGCTTGCTTATTTTGCGTAAGGAATTTAGGGATGCATTGAGTTCAAACCCAAGGAGCAAGATATTGGAATTTAACCATATATAAACCATTAATATCAATAATCCCCCCAAGGCACCATAGAGTTCGTTATATCTTGCAAATTTTTCCACATAAATTCCGAACAGGTAAGAAGTCAATAAAAACAAAACTGTCGTAACCAATGCCCCAATTGAAAAAAATCGTGCCTGTTTCCCCTCCCTTGTCCCAAAATAATACAGAATTGCCGTGGTGAAATAAGACAGTAGTATAAAAAACAATACTTTGGCTATTTGTACACCAATAATCTCATCTTCGTCGAGCACATAACCACCCTGTCTGGCGGCAAACTCCGTCAAATAACCCAAGACATAAAACTCAAAATAGATATAGGCCACAAAGCCCACAATAATAAGAATGGCCAAAATAAGACCTACCATAAGCGCATATAAATATTGTCTAAAAAAATTGCGCTTAAGTTCAATATGATAACTAGTCTCAAAACCTCCAAAAATGGAATTGACCCCATTGGCAACCAAAAAAATGGAAAGTAAAAAAGCAGAGGACAATAATCCTCCTCTTTTTTGGTCCTTTATCTGTCTAAATATATCCCCAAAGTAATCTCCCGTGGCATTTGGCAAAAAAGATTCCAAAAAAAGCTGAAACTGTAATTCAAAATTTTCATTTTGGATACTAATATAATCCACCAAGAACGGCACTAGGGTAACCATAAAAATCAATAGCGGAAACAGGGCCATAAAAAGACTAAAGGAAATGGCACTCGCCCTAGAGGACAGTGCACCCTGCACTATCCCATTAACATACATTTCCAAAAGATCGTAAAGGGAAAGTCCTTCAAGGCCAGGTAATTTAATGGTCTTCAACAACCTAACTACCTTATTGATAACTGGAATCTTTTCAAGTCTTTCCTCTACCTCTAAAGACATTTACACGGCTTTTAAACTAAGGTCCATGTTGTACACAGAATGCGTCAAGGCACCAGAGGATATATAATCCACGCCACATTCTGCATATTTCCGAATGGTAGCTTCCGTTATTCCTCCAGAGGACTCTGTTAGGCACTTATCACCTATTAACCGCACCGCTTCCCGGGTATCCTCATAATTAAAATTATCGATAAGTATGCGGTAGACGCCATCGGATTTTAGAATTTCCCTTATTTCATTCAAATTCCTCGCTTCTACTATTATTTTTAGATCTTTGCCGGTTTCTTTCAAATAGGCCTTGGTCATATCAATCGCCTTGGTAATTCCTCCTGCGAAGTCAATATGATTATCTTTGAGCATAATCATGTCGTATAGGGCAAATCGGTGATTTTCCCCTCCCCCAATCTTAACGGCCCACTTTTCTAAAGCCCTTATTCCAGGGGTAGTTTTCCGGGTATCCAGGATTTTGGTCTTTGTACCTTCCAATAAATCCACATAGGATCTTGTCTTGGTGGCGATGGCGCTCATGCGTTGCATGGAATTTAAGACTAGCCGCTCCGCCATTAATATACTACGCGAACTTCCTTCCACATAAAAGGCAATATCACCATATTTTACTTTTGCTCCATCCTTCAGTACTTTTTCAAATACCATATCCTTATCCACATAATCAAATACCATATTTGCGAAGTCAATTCCCGCGATAATACCCTCGTCCTTGACCAACAATTTGGCTTTACCTTTGGCTCCTACAGGAATACAGGCCAAGGAACTATGGTCCCCATCACCAACATCTTCCCTTATGGCATTGGCTATTATTCCTTTTAATTCTTGGTCGAACTGCTCTTTTGAAATCATTTATATGTATTGCTTGATGCTAAAATACGAATCCATTTTGGGAAATTGATTTACTTTTGAAATATGACGATAAAACTTCTGGCCATAGGAAAAACCGATAGCAAAGAACTGCAAAAACTAATCTCTATCTACCAACAACGTCTGGACCATTATATTAAATTTCAACTGGAAATCATCCCCGATCTCAAAAAAACCAAAAATCTATCCGAGGACCAGCAAAAAATAAAGGAAGGGGGACTTATTCTAAAATCACTCTCCAGTACCGATGTCTTGATTCTATTGGACGAAAACGGAAAGCAATATTCCTCTGTAGAATTTTCCAATTATTTACAGAAGAAAATGAACTCAGGTATGAAACAACTGGTCTTTTTGATAGGTGGTCCCTATGGATTTAGCGAAGAAATCTATAAAAAGGCCTCCGGAAAAATTAGTCTCTCCAAGATGACCTTTTCCCATCAGATGGTACGCTTGTTCATTGTAGAACAGCTATATAGAGCCTTTACGATTCTCAGAAACGAACCGTACCATCATCAATAGTCTAAAAAATGGACCTTAATAAAGAACCCTGAATTTAATGGTGTTCTCCACCTTTTTTAGGGCCTTAATTACATCCTTATTGTATTCCTTGTCCAAATCGGTAATAACATAACCCACCTCACTATCCGTGGATAAATATTGGCTGGAGATGTTAAGTTCGTATTTGGCCAAAACTTTGTTGATTTTGGCCATGATTCCAGGTACGTTCTTATGGATATGTAAAAACCGATGAACATTTTTTTGCTTCGGTAGCCTGATATTTGGAAAGTTCACCGCATCCACAGTATTCCCAGAATTGATGTAGTCCATAATTTTGTTGGGCACAAAATCCGCAATGTCCCTTTGGGCCTCCTCTGTGCTACCACCTACATGAGGAGTAAGGATTACATTAGGAAAACCTTGCAGCTTCGTTTTAAAATCACCGTTGCTACTGGGTTCCTCAGGATACACATCCACTGCCGCTCCTCCTATTTTACCACTTTCCAAACCTTCTGCCAAGGCATCTATATCCACGACAAAACCTCTAGAAAGATTTATAAGCATGGCCCCTTTCTTCATTTGGTTAATTTCCCGTTGCCCAATGAAGTTTTTATTGGCCTTATTATCATCAACGTGAAGCGTGACTACATCCGAGATACTCAATAAATCCTCCAACGTGCTACATTTAATGGCATTTCCAAGAGCCAATTGGTCATTTACATCATAGTAATACACCTTCATACCCATAGCCTCTGCCAATACAGATAACTGCTTACCTATATTTCCATAACCGACTATACCGAGGTTCTTACCACGCACTTCCCTTGAGCCAGCGGCAGTTTTCTGCCATTGACCAGAATGAATCTCAGAACTTCTGGCAAAAACACTACGCATCAACATAATGATTTCACCAATGGCCAATTCTACTACGGAACGTGTATTACTGTATGGAGCGTTGAACACTACCACTCCTTTTCTCTTGGCGTAGTCCAGGTCTATTTGGGTGGTACCGATACAAAATGCACCTACCACCAATAGTTTTTCGGCGGCATCCAAAACTTTCTGGGTTACTTGGGTTTTGGAGCGGATGCCCAATACATGCACATCCTTAATTTTTTCAATCAGTTCTTCTTCTGATAGGCTGTGCTTTAAGAGTTCTACCGAAAACCCTTCGCTTGAAAGGCTATCAAAGGCAGCGGTATGCACATTTTCCAATAAAAGGATCTTAATTCTGTTCTTTGGGTAAGAGATATTTCTTGGCAAATCGTTCACAAATAAAAATTCATCTAAATTAGGTGTAATATGGTCAGCGTTTCTAGCGGCTTTTTCCCGGTGGACATTTTCCGTATAGGCAAAAAACTTATCCGCTATCCCAGCTTCCCTCATTACATAATCACTATAACCGTCACCAATGACCTGAACCTCTCCGTCCAGATTCATTTGTTTAAGGCATTCTATTTTTCCGTTGTGTTGGGAAAGTACGTTATTCTCATCAAAACCAATGATATTTCCATCGGCATCAAACCTAAAGGTATTGGCATATACTCTTTCCGAAGGTATATTGTAATCCTTAACTATAGGGTCTATAAACTCCTTGAATCCACAGGAAATCACATAGATATCCTCGGCATATTTTTCAAAAAACTCCTTATTGGAGGCTATGGATTTGGAAATCTTTTGTCTTAATTCCTCCACTAGCTTCTCCAAATCGTCTTTATGGGCATTCAGGAGCTTTATTCTACGCTCCAAGGATTCGGTAAAGGAAATGTCACCGTCGATACCCAAATTGGTAATACGCTGTATCTCGTTCACGATATCCTCCCTATTGGATTTCCCTTCCAAGGTCATCTCCGCCAGCACATCCAAAGCCTCAACTCTGGTGAGGGTACTGTCAAAATCAAAAACATATTTTCTTCCCGATGCAACCATTTTTATAAGCTTTCTCAGCTATTAAGGAGTAATTAAAATCAAGCGGCAAAATTAAAAATTAAATCGGTTGAATTTTAATTCAAGGTCAAAATTAAACAAAAAGAGAGCGGATTGAGCCAATTGTAAAACTATGCATGCTAAAAGTCCAGTCTTATTATAAAAAACGAAGGATTTCCTTGGAAAACGCTTTTGTTTTCCAGGTTCCATTATGGTCTCCAGGCACAATCACGAGTTTTGATTTTTTCAATATCTTTTTTAGGGCTTCGGGATCACCATTGTCCAAATCCTCGTTCCCTGCGATTACCAATATTTTTACGTTCAATTGACTAAGCTCTTCTTTGGGAGTAGCAGGTTGATATTTTTGTTGCAAATAAAGTGACCTAAAGTCGGCATTGATTGATCTAGCGTAATCTAAGGCTCCTTTTGTCATTTCTGATACTTCCCCATTAAAAGCTTTTGCAAACGCCAATCTTCTATCCCATTTTGGATTTGTAAAGTCGATACCCATACCTCCAAAAACAGCTTTCTTGATTCTTGGGTCCTCCGTTAGGAGTTCCGCCAAAACAATACTGCCCCTAGAATAGCCAATGGCATTATAATTTTTGGCATGCAAATGGGTCATTAGCAATTTTATATCTTTCACCTCCGCATTATCCTGATAGGAGGATTCCTCTTGGGGCTTATCTGACTGACCACAGCCTCTTAAATCAGGAATAATAACCCTGTATCCCTTATTCAACAGGTCTTTTTTTAGCTCGGTATTATCCCAAGATTTCCCAGAGTTTAAAAATCCATGCAGAAGCAACACAGGTTCCCCAAAACCTTCGTCCGTATAGGTGATTTTTACCCCATCAAACGACCGAAAATAATTTTGCTGGGCAAAACCTGTATTGGTCATGAAGAACATCGTACAAAAAAGAGCGGCAAAGATTTTCATAGTATCATGGGTCATGGGTTGTAATGAACATATAGGATTCCGGCAATTATTGCCAGTCCAAAGCTTACTAATGTACCAATTAATATGTATTCCGTGAGCTTTCTACTATTGCTTTCCTTTAGGTCATTAAACCTAAAAACGGATTTTGCCGTTATCAAAAGACCTATCGCCTCCCACCTACCGATAATTATAAAGGTCAAAACGAACAATCTTTCTATAATACCAATATATTTTCCGGCATTTGGCAGTGACTTATGGTCCGTGTTTATTTGGTTGGACATACCTTCCAACAATTTTCCCATGATAATGGCAGATGGTGAAGTTACAAATACGATAGCCAAAACAAGTGGCCAATCCAACTCCGTAAATAGGGCCATTGTATGCCCGTACAGATTTGAATAATAAACGCAAATGTATATGGCCATAAGATGCAATACTTGGTCTATGAAAAATGGGATGCCTTTATTTTTAAACAATGGGTTCGCATAGAGTTTGGCCATATCTATAATCAAATGGCTTATAGCTAAAATCAGGGCTATACCCCACTTTTCCAAGTCCCATAGAATCAACATATATAGGACAAAATGGATAAGTACATGCAAATAGAGATATATTGAAGTACCCTTGTTCGCCTCTTTATGTATGACCCATTTGGTAGGTTGTAACATAAAATCCCCCAGAAGATGGGCTAGTAAAAGTTTTACGAATAGCTGCATGATCAAATTTCCTTAATTACCAAATCATAATACCCCAATAAATCCATTACCAAATCCAACCTGGCCCTTTTTAATCGTTGACTAACCGCCGATTGTTTAATTCCCAATTTTTGGGCTATCTCTTTTTGGGATGCCTTTGGATCATCCAAGACCAATGCCATAATTTCCGCAGAGACCATACTCCAGCTATCCATAAAATCAGAGGCCAATTGTAGCATTAAGTTCAAGGTTCTATCATAGAATTCATTCCCTGTTGCTATACTTAGGTTCACTTTACCATCCTTTATGGATTCCAATTTACGTCCTGAACGTTGATAGGCCGGCCCATTGGATTCACTTACACCCGAACCAATATAGGTTTCCAATCCTATTCCAATTCCCATTCTTACATCTAAATCCTTGATTGATTTTAACAGCGCTTTTATTCTAATGGCAGTTAACAGGGCATTCTCCTGCGTTACCTTTAATTGAAACTCATCACCTCTATATATCTCCCAATTCATGGGAGATGGACCAAAACGTGAGAAGTAGTCCTTTAGAATATCCATCCACTCAGAAGAATGGTGATTTTCGGAATTTATGATATCTCCGGTAATAATTGCAATCATAATGTATTATTTAAAAAGCTAATATATTAAATTATAAGCTAAATAGATAATATTTTAGAATATTAATCATGGAGGTAATATGTGAATCTTCTTAAAACCACCTTCTTGTAGCTGTAATATAAGCCTTATAATCCTTCCCAAATTTGTCCAGAAGAATCTTTTCCTCAGGTATAATCTGAAAACGATTCATATATCCAACAAACCCGGCTGCGACCAAAGTGTTGAAAGCGTTTCCCAGGAAAAGTCCAAAACCGAGCAAAATCATCAACAGGGCCAAGTACATAGGGTTTCTTGAATAATTGTACAGTCCTGATGTTACCAACCGACTCGCTTTTTGGGGTTTAATAGGATCTACTGAAGTCTTGGATCTAAAAAATTGAATCAGAGAAACCAAACCAATAAGACCTGCTAAGCCCATCAATATCTCCGCCAAAAGAAATCGGCCAAAGAAGTCAAAAAAACCAACCGGCAAAAACTCACCGACCAAATACATTATCAACGCAAAAAAGAAAAAAATCAGAACCGGGGGCAACTTTAACTCCATGTGATAAAATTACTATTTTTGGCGTTCATGGAATTATAAACGAAGGTAAATAAATAGACAAGAATGAAACTTGTTTTTGCCACGCATAACCAAAATAAACTAAGGGAAGTTCAGCAGCTATTACCCAAAAAAATAGAATTGGTCTCATTAAATGATCTAGGATGTACGGAAGACATTCCCGAAACAGCGGAAACTTTAGAGGGGAATGCAAAACTTAAATCGGATTTCGTGTATGATAAATACCGGTTACCCTGTTTTGCGGATGATACAGGTTTGATTGTCCAAGCATTAAACGGTGAGCCGGGCGTTTATTCGGCCAGATATGCAGGAGCACAGAATGATGCGGATGCCAACATGGATAAATTATTAAGAAACCTTAAGGACAAAGAGGATCGCTCTGCATGCTTCACAACCGTAATCGCATTGAATTTGGACGGGGAAACCCAATTTTTTGAAGGTTCCGTTCAAGGGGAAATCATAGGTTCCAAAAAAGGAAGCCAGGGATTTGGCTATGATCCCATTTTTAAACCGGATGGTTATACGGAAACGTTTGCAGAACTTCCACTGGAAATAAAAAATGAAATAGGACACAGGGGAAAAGCCTTTTCAAAGCTTATTACCTATTTAAAGATATACCATGTTACAATCTAAAAAAAGCCAGGAGATGGTCGAGGTCTCCGTTGCTTCCGAAAGAGCTGAAGCCGTTGGAGGTGTCCTGATTGCCTTTTTTGCTGCATTTATGGCCATTTCACAAATGATCAACGGGGAACTGGAGGAAGAAATGATGATTGCCCATAATAAAGTTGTCAATTATTCCAGTTGGTACCAGTCCAAAAGCATAAAGGAAAGCTTAAAGGAGAGTGAACTGGACTATCTGCAGGCACTTTTGGAAAGCGGCGTGGTGGTTGAGGACAAAGTAAAAGGCATTCAGGAAAAAGTAGATAATGTAAAGCTTCAAATAGAAAAATACGCTTCCGAAAAAAACGAAATCCTAATAGGCTCTGCCAATATTCCCCAAGAATCCTGGGCCCAGGACTTGGATGGTGAAATGGGTAAAATTGTTGGAATCAACGAGTGGGAAGCCCTTGCCGATGAATATGACTTTGCAACCAAAAAATTTGATTTGGGCATGCTCTTCTTCCAAATAAGTATTGTTTTAGGTGCCGTTTGTATCATCATTTATGACAATCCATTGTTGCAGAAGACCTTCATAGTATGTATGATAATTTCCGGAATCATTGGTACTTTATTATCCATTTATGGGTACACTCTCGCACCTTAAACCAAATCAAATAATAATTATTCCATCTCATTAATTAGCAGTACCTTTGCCGCTTTAATAAACGCCGCTAGTATAGCATGTGTTGCGCCGAGTCTAAATAGGTTATATAGGATAATCCCTCTAAGCAGCATTCTTATTTGCGATTAAGTATATAACATATTATGACAAAGTTTGAAGCATTGGGACTAAACCAGTCCTTATTGAATGCTGTGTCGGACATGGGATTTGAATCCCCATCCGAAGTACAGGAAAAAGCAATCCCCATTTTATTGGAAAGTGACACGGACCTAGTGGCCCTGGCCCAAACAGGTACAGGAAAAACAGCTGCTTTCGGGTTTCCCCTAATTCAAAAAATTGATGGTAACAGCCGCACGACCCAAGGGTTGATTCTCTCCCCAACGAGAGAACTTTGCTTGCAGATTACCAATGAACTACAGCTATATTCCAAATATGAAAAGAATATTAGCGTGGTGGCCATTTACGGTGGTGCCAGCATCACGGAGCAGGCTAGACAGATAAAACGAGGAGCCCAAATTGTGGTGGCAACGCCAGGGAGAATGAAAGACATGATCAGTAGAGGTTTGGTGGATATTACCAAAATTGACTATTGTGTACTTGATGAGGCCGACGAAATGCTGAATATGGGCTTCTTTGAAGATATTCAGGATATTCTCTCCAATACACCCAATGAAAAATCCACTTGGTTGTTTTCGGCTACTATGCCAAAAGAAGTGTCGGTCATTGCCAAAAAGTTTATGCATTCCCCACAGGAAATTACCGTGGGAACCAAAAATTCCGGAGCCTCAACCGTGCAGCATGAGTATTATGTAGTAAGTGGCAGGGATCGTTACCCAGCCTTAAAAAGACTTGCAGATACCAATCCGGATATATTTTCAGTGATTTTCTGTAGAACCAAGAGGGACACACAAAAAGTAGCCGAAAAATTGATCGAGGATGGGTATAATGCCGGTGCTTTGCACGGGGACCTCAGCCAGAACCAACGAGATTTGGTCATGAACGCCTTCCGAAAGAAGCAAATTCAAATGTTGGTAGCAACGGATGTCGCAGCAAGAGGTATCGATGTTGATGACATTACCCATGTCATCAATTATCAACTCCCGGATGAAATAGAGACCTATACACACAGAAGTGGTAGAACAGGTAGAGCTGGAAAATCCGGAATTTCAATGGTCATCATTACGCGTAGTGAATTGCGCAAAATAAAGGCTATTGAAAATAAGATAAAACAGGATTTCATCCAGAAAAATATTCCCACAGGTATAGAAA
Organism: Maribacter cobaltidurans; assembly: GCF_002269385.1. Taxonomy (NCBI): domain Bacteria; kingdom Pseudomonadati; phylum Bacteroidota; class Flavobacteriia; order Flavobacteriales; family Flavobacteriaceae; genus Maribacter; species Maribacter cobaltidurans. The sequence continues at coordinate 3,983,992 of NZ_CP022957.1, read as the reverse complement.
TATGTGAGATACAGTTGTATCACCTTGCCAATAAAATCAAGGATACCAAAATAAACCCTGAGGTAGATAGCTATTTACCTGCAATTAATGATGTTTTAAAAGGAATTGACCGGGAAGAGCTTATCAAGAAAATTGTTTCCGTAGAATTCACTAGGTTCTTCAATTACTATAATAAGACCAAAGATTTAAACTCTTCCCCGGAAAGGTCCAATGATGACGGTAGGGTTTCCTATTCGGACAATGGAAATGGCTCGGTCCGCTATTTTATCAATGTTGGGGAGAAGGATGGTTATGATTGGATGTCCCTTAAGGACTTTATCCGTGATACCGTAGGCCTAGGAAAGGAAGATGTATACAAGGTGGATGTAAAGGAAAGTTTTTCCTTCTTCAATACAGAAGCATCGGTTACCGAACAAATTCTTAGCACATTTACCGAATTTAAGGTAGATGGCCGTTTTGTTAATGTTGAAGTCTCCAAAAACCCCGGAGGCGGAGGCGGAGGAGGTAAACGTCGTGGTAAAGGCGGTAAGGACAAAGGAAAAAGAAGAAACAGTTTTAAAGGCGAGGACAAGGGCCGTGGCAAGGGTAGGGATCGAGGAAATTCCAGCAGTCCCAACTCCGGAAAGAGAAGAAGCAAAAAACGAAAAGGTGATTTCTTTTAGTTAATTGTATATTAAAAAATACGCTTCGGCGTATTTTTTTATTTTGTTTGTACCTTTAATTTTTACAGAATTTAGGTTTATGCGCATTTTTATTGTCGGGGTATTTTGTCTTTTCAGCCTTTTGGGCTGGGCACAAGATGATTCTGGACTTGAAACAATCAAAGCGGTCGTAAAAAACGCACAAACCGGTACTCCCATGGAAAGTGTGCATGTGGTCAACCTTAATCAGGTAGTGGGCACCATCACCAATGATAACGGGGAATTTGCGATTTCCGCTGCGGTCAATGATACCCTATACTTCTCTTATTTAGGTTTTAAATCTCAAAAGGTGAGGGTAACGAACGATATGTTCAAGTTTGAGAATACGGAAATTTCCCTAACAGAATTGGCCTATGCCCTAGAAGAAGTCATTGTAAGACCTTACCAATTGACGGGTTATTTGGAAATCGATGTAAAAAACCTACCAATCAATAATGCATATCAATATAGCATATCCGGTCTTTCCGTGGGTTATGAAGGAGGAAATAAAAACCCTAGCGCCGTCACCAAGGTCCTAGGCGCAATCCTCAACCCAGCAGATTTATTAAGGAACTTATTCGGAAAAAGGCCTAATCAAATGCGAAAACTTAGGCAGATGAAGGAAGATGACCAAATACGTGATTTGCTAGCGTCCAAATTCGATAGGGAAACATTGATGGAGCTTTTGCAATTGGACAAAATGGATATTCAGGATATACTCAATAACTGTAATTATTCACAATCCTTTATTACTACGGCGAACGACCTACAAATCCTGGATGCCATAAGTAGTTGCTACGAAGAATTCAAGGTCTTAAATAGAAAAAAATAAATTTTAGCCTTCCATCTGCATTTAATAGCTTTAACAAAACTAAAATGCAAATGAAATATACATGTTTTGCTTTAGCCTTTTTATTGCTATCCCTACTATCTTGTAAGAGGGAAACCAAGCAAGAAACCCTTGAACCGAAAGTAACCAACAATAGTATTTCCAGTAAAGAATTACCCTTTGCTTGGGAAGGGGCCAACATTTACTTTTTGTTAACCGATAGGTTCAATAATGCAAATCCTGATAACGATGTTAATTTCAATAGGGACAACCCAACTGGAAAATTAAGGGGTTTCATGGGCGGTGATATTCAAGGCATTTCAGAAAAAATAATGGACGGATATTTTGATGAATTGGGTATTAATGCCATTTGGTTCACCCCAGTCGTGGAGCAAATTCATGGCGATACGGATGAGGGTACCGGAAACAGTTATGGTTATCATGGATATTGGGCGAAGGACTGGACGGCCCTAGACCCTAATTTTGGAACAAAAGAGGATTTGGCCAATTTGGTGAAGACGGCACACCAACATGGAATTAGGATTTTGATGGACGTAGTGCTCAACCACACCGGCCCCGTAACGGAAGAAGACCCTGTCTGGCCAGAGGAATGGGTGATTACGGAACCTATTTGTGAATTTACCAATTATGAAAATACGACCCACTGCACCTTGGTACGTAATCTTCCGGACGTTATCACCGATTCTGATGAGCCTGTGGAATTACCCGACCATTTATTGGCCAAATGGAAAAAAGAGGGAAGGTTAAGCACCGAGTTGGACGAGCTTCAGTTATTTTTCGAAAGGACAGGGTATCCCAGAGCACCAAGGTTTTATATAATAAAATGGCTTACGGATTATATTCATGAGCTGGGCATCGATGGTTTTAGGGTAGACACTGTAAAGCACGTGAACGAAAATGCCTGGGCAGAGCTGCAGAAGGAAGCATCGTATGCCTTTGAGACCTGGAAAAGAAAACATCCTAACGACATTCTAGACGATACCCCTTTTTATATGGTAGGCGAAGTGTATGGGTATGGTATTTCAGGTGGAAGGGAATACGATTTTGGAGACAAAAAAGTGGACTATTTCGACAATGGTTTCAAAAGCCTCATCAATTTTGAATTAAAGAATGATGCATCCAAGGAGTATGATTCCATTTTTTCAAAATATAGCAAACTTTTAAGAACTAAATTAAAGGGTAAAAGCGTACTTAACTATCTAACATCTCATGACGATGGAAGTCCGTTTGACAAGGATAGAAACGAACCTAAAAGAGCGGCCAACGTGCTCTTACTCACGCCAGGCGCCTCTCAAATTTATTACGGTGATGAAACGGCCAGGAGTTTGGTTATAGACAGCACCCAGGGTGATGCGACCTTGCGTTCGTTCATGAACTGGGAGGATTTGGATAAGGAGGCGACCAAAGATATCTTGGAACACTGGAGAAAATTAGGGCAGTTTAGAAGAAAACACCTAGCCATTGGAGCTGGTAGACATAGGAGATTGGCAAAATCCCCATACACTTTTGGCAGAACGTACATGAACGGGGATATTAAGGATAAGGTGGTCATTGCCTTGGACTTGCCAGAGGGTAAAAAATCTATATGGGTAAAAGGTTTTTTTGGTGATGGCACAAAACTGTTCGATGCCTACTCCCAAACGGAGGTTACCGTACAAAATGGAAAAATAGTTTTGGACAATGACCATGACATAGCACTGCTGGAATTGAAGGAGCTTTAGTTCAGAAAATTAAAAGGAAGGAAGAGGATTTAAATGAGGAGAAGGACGTTTTTCAAAAGACTGCTTACATCTGTTTTAGGTTTGGGAGGTCTGATGGCATTGGACGCTTTTTGGTTTGAAAAATACATCATCCAGTGGACGGATTTTGACCTTTCAAATGGCAACGAAGAAAAAATCAAATTGGTACAGCTTACGGATTTACATCTAAGAGATTTGCACTCGGGTCTTATCTCTGTAGCGGAAAAAGTAGATGAACTAAAACCAGATGTCATTCTATTTACGGGAGATACCATTACGAGAAAAACACGTTTGGACCTGTTGGATGAATATTTAAACCACTTTGATGACTCCATACCTAAAATCTTCATCTACGGCAACAAAGAACACAGTGGTCATGTACCCATTGATGAATTCAAACAGCTTGTTAATAAACACGGCGGAATTCTATTGATTAATGAAAGTTATAGATTAAGAAAAGGAAATAGGACTTTACAGTTTTTGGGAATCGATGATTTCATAGGTGGTAATGCGGACTTTGTACATGCCATATCAACAATCGATGATGAAAATATCGACACCATAGTTTTGAATCATTGTCCGGAATACAGTGATACTATTGCACAGCTAAACGCCTCATTCAAAATCAATTTAAAATGCATCCTGTCCGGACACACCCATGGCGGTCAGATTACATTTTTTGGAAAGGAGCTTTATAAACCCGGTGGGAGCGGCAGGTACCTCAAAGGATGGTACAAAACGGGTGACATTCCCATGTATGTGTCAAAAGGAATCGGGACCACCATTTTACCCATTAGGTTTTGGGCACGGGCAGAAGCATCCGTTTTCCTTGTATAAGTGAAGTGCCTAGCTTTCCATTTTGGTCTTTAACATCTGTAGTCCCTCTTCAAAATCCTTTCCCACCATTTTATCCATACTCATGAAAAGCAGCATTATACTAAAGGGGAATGCACTTTTACCCTGAAAGCCCCAAGTAACCTTACTTTTTTCAGGGGTGTTTTCCTCAAGAACAAGGTAACAATCGGATTCCGATTTCATAGGTTTGAAAAATCTTAGTTCACCTTCGGCTCTCTCCCCCTCCACTATCTTGGTAATTTCCTGTTCGCCTTCCCCTACTTCCTTGTTTCCGTTCCAATAACTAACAGCTCCAACTTCCCCATCGGTACCGGTAAGTTTGGTATTCATATCAGGGTCTTTTTTGGACCATGGTGACCATTCCCGTTGTTTTTCCAAAAACTTTAGATAGGGCCAAATTTTTTCTTTCGAACTATTGATTTCAATACTTCTTGAAACATCATAGGTTTTTGGTGCAATTACCGCAAGAAAAATGATAAGGACTATAATGGCGGCCAGGATATAAATTACAGTCGTCATTTGTTATTCAATTAGTTAGTTGATACTCTAAAATAGTAAAAAATCTACTTTTGCAGGTTAAATCTTATCAGAATTTCCTCGATACTCTTTATTGATTTTTTGGTCCAATCCAATCTTTTTTCAAGGATTTCTTCGTCGGACAACCGCCAAGGCAAATTGCTGTTCCTAAGCTTTGTGGTCAAATCTTGCAGAATTATCGCTGCTGAAACTGAAATATTAAGACTTTCGGTAAAACCAACCATGGGTATTTTCAGGAACATATCCGCCTTATCCATGACCTCCTTACTTAGACCTTCCTTTTCGGTACCAAAGAACAGGGCAATAGGGGAATCCATTTGAAAATCGATCAAAAGTGAACTATCTGCATGTGGACTGGTCGCTACGATTTTATACCCTTGATTTCTTAATTTGGAAATGGCCTCCGAAGAATAGGAATACCTATGTAAATCAACCCATTGCTGTGCACCCATGGCAATTTTTTTATCCAAACGCTTACCAAACCTACCTTCTATAAGGTGTGCTTTCTGAACCCCAAAAGATTCACAACTGCGAATTACGGCACTGGTATTGTGCATTTGATATACATCCTCGATAGCAACCGTAATAAAGTTTGTTCGGTTTTCCAAAATCGATATAAATCGCTCCCTTCTTTCTTCGGAAATAAAATTTTCCAAATAATTTAAAAGTTCCATTCCTCCCATTTAACCAAGATAATAAAATCTATATTTTTGAAATAAAGCAAGCATATGAAGAACATTGTGGTATTGACGGGTGCAGGGATGAGTGCCGAAAGTGGATTAAAAACCTTTAGGGATGCAGATGGATTATGGGAAGGACATGATGTTATGGAAGTAGCCAGCCCTGAGGCTTTTGAACGAAATCCCGAACTGGTTCTGGAATTTTATAATCAGCGTAGAAGACAATTATTGACCGTTGAACCCAATGATGCCCATAGGGCTTTGGCAAAATTAGAAGAGCATTACCGCGTACAAATTGTCACCCAAAATGTGGACGACCTGCATGAAAGGGCAGGAAGTAACCATGTTTTGCACCTACATGGAGAACTTTTAAAGGCAAGGAGTGTTGGCAACGAATCAACTATCAGCATACGCAGGGAAGATATTTTACTAGGAGATCTTTGCGAAAAAGGATATCAGCTAAGACCACACATTGTTTGGTTCGGGGAACCGGTTCCCATGTTGGACAGGGCCATTAACATCACTCAAAATGCCGATATTTTAATTATTATTGGAACCTCCATGCAAGTATATCCGGCGGCTAGCCTCATCAATTTTATCAATGATGGCACTCCCATTTATTTTATTGACCCTAGACCTTCCATTCAAGAAGGTCGCATTCAAAACCTCAAGATAATCCCCAAAACAGCTGTAGAAGGTGTTCCTATTTTGGTTGATTCCCTAATTGATAAAGCGACCTAGTATCTTTGGCCCATTTCACTACGGCATCAATTTGATCTTGTGTAAGCCTTGCCTCATGGTGTGTCCAGGTGTATTCCTTAAGTGGCATTGCCCTCTTTTCGGTTTCTTCATAAAGCTCCTCCAGCTTATGGTCCTTTTTTTTATCCGAATAACTTGACCATTCGGAAAAATTCAATTCGGATTTACCTTCCTCTACATGATCTGCCAACCAGAAAGAAACGGGTGCAATGTTGTTGTACCACGGATATACCGTATTATTGCTATGACAATCAAAGCAGGCATTTTTCAGAATGGCTTTCACCTCGTTTGGCGGATTGGTTTCCTCCATAAATGCAGCGGTATGGTTTTCCTTTGAAATATTCTTTTCCGGCCTGTAAAATTGAGTGGCTATGAAGATTACCAAAAGACCTATCATTACTTTTTTAAGAGTTTTCATTTGCTGATTTGATTTATTTCTAAATTTACTATGGTATGACTAAAAGTGATTTATACAAAGCGTTAAATTATGTAGATAGTTCCCGTAAAAAAAGATCGGAAATGGCAGAGGTTGTCCTATCCAATGAAGATTTAATACCTTCTTTAATTGAAATAATACATCTTGAAGAAGACCCTATTTCCTGTAAAGCTAGCTGGATCCTAGAATTTGCATTTAAAAAACGTAGTTCCATACTTTATCCTTATTTGGACAATTTTACAAAAATAATTACTAAAGTCAATTTAGATTCCTCTGTTCGTCCCCTGGCCAAAATTTGCGAACTTCTAGTACAATCCTATTTTTCCAAAAAGCCCAGTGAAGGTCAAAAATATATCAAAGAAAGTCACCTGAATACAATAACTACTGCATGCTTTGATTGGCTGATTGGAGAACATAAGGTGGCAGCCAAGGCTTATTCCATGACAAGTTTATTTTTATTGGGGCAAAAGTTTGGATGGATACATCCCGAATTGAAAATGATATTGGAACAAAATTATCCGAAGGGAAGTGCCGCTTATAAGGCCAGGGCCAGAATGGTTCTTAAAAAATTAAATTGAAAAGGTTGGCCTCTAAATCCATAGCAATCAGGATCAAAATTTTAGTTAAAAGAACTGTTTTAAACTCTAGTTCTATTAGGTATCTTTACCGCTTTTAAATTAGATAACCATTATGGCCCTAAATGCATTGAATGCCATCTCCCCTATAGATGGTCGATACAGAAACAAAGCTGAACCCTTAGCTGCTTATTTTTCCGAGGAAGCTTTAATAAAATATAGGGTTCGGGTCGAAATAGAATATTTTATTGCACTTTGTGAAATTCCTTTACCTCAGCTTTCTTCTTTCGATACATCAAAGTTTACAGTCCTTCGGAATATTTACCTGAATTTTGATGAGCAGGATGCGTTGGAAATAAAGGAAATTGAAAAAACCACCAACCATGATGTCAAAGCGGTGGAATATTTCATCAAAAAAGCATTTGATAAACTTGGCATCTCTGAGCATAAAGAGTTTATTCACTTTGGTCTTACCTCACAGGACATAAACAACACCGCTATTCCGCTCTCCATAAAAGAAGCCATGAACGATGTGTACGTTCCCGAATATTTCAATGTCCTAAAAAAGTTGGAAGACTTGGCCGAAGAATGGAAAGATATCCCAATGTTGGCCAGAACACATGGCCAACCTGCCTCACCTACCCGATTAGGTAAAGAAATTGAGGTTTTTGTGGTAAGACTCAAGGAACAGTTCAACCTGTTGAACGATATTCCCAGTGCTGCTAAATTTGGCGGTGCCACGGGCAATTACAATGCGCATAAAGTTGCCTATCCAAACATAGACTGGAAAGCATTCGGTGAAAAATTCGTTCAAGAAAAGTTGGGGCTCCATCATTCTTTCCCCACCACACAGATCGAACACTACGACCATATGGCCGCATTGTTCGATACCTTAAAGCGCATCAATACCATAATCCTGGATTTGGACAGAGACTTTTGGACCTACGTTTCCATGGATTATTTCAAGCAAAAAATAAAAGCTGGGGAAGTAGGTTCCTCTGCCATGCCCCATAAAGTAAATCCAATTGACTTTGAGAACTCCGAAGGTAATCTGGGCATTGCAAATGCACTTTTTGAACATTTATCCGCCAAACTACCGGTATCCAGATTACAGCGTGATTTAACGGATAGTACCGTTCTCAGAAATGTGGGTGTACCCTTTGCACATACGATAATAGCTTTTCTTTCAACACTCAAAGGCCTTAATAAATTGTTATTGAACAAAGAGAAATTTGAGCAGGACCTGGAAAACAACTGGGCCGTTGTAGCCGAGGCGATTCAAACAATTTTAAGAAGGGAAGGATATCCCAATCCATATGAAGCTTTAAAGGGACTTACCAGGACCAATGAAAGAATAAATCAACAATCCATAGCTTCCTTTATTGAAACTTTGGATGTGTCCGGCGAAATAAAACAGGAATTAAAACAAATTACCCCAAGCAATTACACTGGGGTTTAAAACAAAAAGGCCGATATCAATCGGCCCTTTTTCTTATTTGTTAATCTGTACTTCGTGCGGATACGGAATCTCTATTCCTGCTTTATCCAGAGCTTCTTTAGTGCCTTCGATAGTACCAAAATAGACATCCCAATAATCCTCTGGTTTGCAATATGGCCTTACCGCGAGATTTACAGAACTATCTGCCAATTCCTCAACATTTACGGAAGGTGCCGGATCTTGTAAAACCTTCGGGTTTGCTTTTAGCATTTCCAACAAGACTTCTTTGGTCTTTTTAATATCGGAACCATAATCGACCCCAACTACAGTGTCCACACGCATTTTACCTTCGGCGGTAAAGTTGATGATATTCCCATTGGCCATAGCCCCATTTGGAACGATTGCCAACTTATTTTGAGGTGTTATAAGTTTTGTGGTAAATATTTCAATTTCCTTCACGGAACCCAAAACACCTTGTGCCTCAATAAGATCCCCTATTTTATAAGGTTTAAAAATCATAATAAGAACCCCTCCCGCAAAATTGGATAAGGATCCCTGTAAGGCCAGGCCAACGGCCAAACCGGCAGCTGCGATTACCGCAGCAAATGTAGTAACGTCTACTCCTAATTGGGAAATAACCAATAGGACTAAAAATATCTTTAGTGCCCAAGAAATCAAATTCATTAGGAACTTTTGGAGGGACTCGTCGTAGGTACCCTTGGCCATTACCTTTCTTAAGGCCTTGATTATTTTTTTAATTATCCACGATCCAATAATGTACGTTAAGATTGCAGTTAAAATTGGAACTCCATAAGTCTCTATATAACCCATGATAGCATCCATAGATAAATTTTCCATACTAGTTTTCAGGTTTAATGGTTAATATTCTACTTTTAATATGACCCGAATATACACATAAGGTCACAATTTATTTTTTAGTAACCATGGGGTACAAAAAGTAAAGTCCAGTTTAAGCTATGCCTAGACCGGACTCTTTTCATTTAAAATAGATTCCTTAACCTTTAAGAAAATCTCCGAGTTCACCAAGACCTTCCCCTTTAAAGTTTGATTTTTGAATGGCCTGCAATAGCTGAACAAAATGAGCGGGGTTCATATCATCACCCAGGACACGAATTATGGCGAATCCTTTATCGTCATTGTCCCCATAGATGATTACCTCATCTATAGCGTCATCATCGCCCAAATATTTAACGGTAGCACGGCCAAATTCCGTATTCATTTTTATTAGTTCCGAATAATTGTCATTGGAAAGAATTGTCTTTACCTGCTGCTTTTGAACTTTATACTCCGGAGTGTTTTCCTCGGTCTTTTTAAAAGCAAGAATGTTTAACTTTCTCAAGGATGACAAAGCTGTCCTTTGGACTTCTGTAAGATCTACCTCTTCCAGATTCAATATGCTTGTCGGCACATCTAAATGTAGGAAATTTGGATTCTCCGTATTATCGATATAATACTCCTGTAAACTCTGTTTGGAAGAACAGGCACTTAAAACAAGTACAAGTAAGATTGCTAAACTATTTAGTTTCATATCATTTTCTTTAAGAAGTATAGGCGGACCAAAAAGTCCGCCTGTGTTCTTCTATTTTTTTTATTTTGTTATCTACTTCCGCCTGCTTTCTTCAAGTCTTTTGGAAGGTCCATTTTATTGGTTATAGAGCCAATCTTATTCAGGTCTATATCTCCTGTTAAACTTACCAATACGGTTTCTAGTTTGCGCCCGTTATGTCCAATTTCAACATTTTCCATACCCGAAACGAACATTAGTAATTCCGTTACATGATCCTTATTCCTGCCGTTTCTAACATAAAATTTCACATTGACGTCCTTGTCCTTTACCCTCATCAGTTCCTCCAATTTTGAACTCTTTAGGTATTGCTTTACAGTTTTGGACATATCCATGGATACCCCTTCGTCCTCGGTCATAAATACTTTTACGCCTTGTAGACCTTTGGCTACCTCAACAAACTCTCTTGTTTCCTCGTCATCATCAAATTCCCCTATTTTGGAAACCAAGTCTATCATTCCTTTGTTTACGATTACGGACCCCACATTGTCCATATCCTCATACTTGTCAAAGATGGACTGTGAAAAGCCTATTGAAGGTAAAACGGCTGCTAATAATACTACTGCTAATTTTCTCATGATTGTTGTTTTTTGATTGTTTATGATGAATTATTGATTTTTAATTAATTACTTTTTTTGCTTGCCTTACCAAGTTGATCTCCACCTGGTAAGTCCATTTTATCGGTAAGTTTTGAGACCGATCTTAAATTAATGTCTCCCGTAAGAGAAAGTAAAACTGTTTCCAATTTTCTACCGTTGATGTCTATATCCATTTCTTTAATTCCGGTAACGAACATCAATAGCTCCTTTACGTGGTCGTCGTCTTTTCCTTCCTTTACATAGAACTTCACATTGCTATCACCGTCCCTTACCCTCATTAATTCTTCAAAAGAAGAACTTTTTAATCTATTGGATACCCAACTGTTCACGTCCTTGGATATTGAAGCATCATCGGTAGTGATAACTTTAAAGCTGGTAATGGAATTTACCAATTCAAAGAACTCCTTGGCTTCCGGATCATCTGAGTTCACACTCATTTTTCCTAACATTTGGAACATTTTGGGCTGCATGGCCACAAAAGTTACCTTATCGTTGTCCTCGTACTTGTCAAAAATATCCTGTGCTTTGGATACAAAGGGCGCTAGGGCCATGACACATATAATTAATAGCTTTTTCATATTTTTTTGTTTTATCATTTTTTAATTAAGACTTAAAACCTAAAGGGTTAAAATTTCGGTTCAATTTGAGTGTTTCTATTCCTTTGTCAAAAATTTATTGGTATTCCTTTCAAATTCTTCCAAGTGGTACAACTGTTCTGTACCCTTGTTAAAGTTCATTGCCAATAAGGCCAAGGCTTCCTGTGCAGATGCAATCTCCTCTTCAGTATATTGATCCGCCAAAGAAACGGGCTCGGGACTTGGATCGTAAAAATAAAATCCTATCATAAATACAGCCACGGCCGCAACAGATGCCCATTTATAAAAAGTATTTCTGGTTTTTAAAGGAAGTTGTTTCGTAAAACGTTCCTCCTTGGCAAAGGAAAAGTATTGAAACATAGGAGCATATTGTTCAAGATGAGCCGGTATATTTTCATTTGAAAAATATTCCCTTAGTATTTCTTCTTCTGCAACCGTGGTGGTCGCATCAAAATACTTTTCCAGTAATTTTTCAATTTTATCCAATTCCATAACTATGTTTTTGCATTAATTTTTCTCTAACTGTTTTTCTCGCTCTGGAAAGTGCCACACGAATGGCGGTGGGCTTCATTCCCAAAAGCTCTTCTATTTCCTCATATTCATACTGTTCCACATCACGCAATTGCAGAACCATTTTTTGTTGTTCCGGCAGTTCATCCATTATTTTTTCTACCCAATCGATGCTGTCCTTGGCCTCCACTTGTTTTTGAAGGGATGAACTCCCTTCATCCCCATAATTACTGTGGACCAATTTTAAATTGCTCGCCTGTTTGGATTTTAATCGGTCCAGGCAAAAGTTCTTGGTCATGGTCATGGCAAATGCTTCTACATTATTATAAGATTCCATCGCCTTTTTCTTGGACCATAATTTCAGCAAAATCTCTTGAGTAGCATCCTCGGCCTCTTCGTTGGAAACCAAAAGCCGTTTGGCCAATCGGTACAACTTATCCTTAAAGGGCAATACCACATTTAAAAATTCAGCTTGATTCATTTCTGGTTTAGTTGTTGAAACCTTATTAGGGGTTTATATAAGGAAGACGATATTCAACGAATTTTGTTACAATTAATTTTTTATTCAATTCGGTGTAAGTAAATTTAACATCTAAATATTAGTTTATTACGTAACTAAAAGAAAAACCTACATCCCCTGTATTTCAATGGTTGGTATGGTAATTGTAGAGGGGATGATTAAAAATTAGCTATGAAAAAATATTTGCTTTTATTCCTTTTTATTGGAACCATCACCCAATCCTGCAACAAGAATGACGACACCCCAATTGTGGAAGAAGAACAGGAGGAAATCGTTGAAGAAGACGTACAGCTTAAGAGTGAGGTAAATGATTTTGTATGGAGTGCCTTAAACAGCTGGTACTTATGGCAGGATGAAGTTTTGGAGTTAGGGGATGACCGATTTGCCACAACTAACGATTATTATACTTTTTTAAATGGTTTCCAAACTCCTAGAGGACTTTTTCAAACCCTCCAGTCCCCAAAGGATAGATTCAGTGTAATTGTTGATGATTATGATATTCTTTTCAATGCCTTCGCTGGTGTCTATACCACCAACGGTGTTGAATATGTACTTACTAGACCTCCGGAGGGAGGAAATAAAGTAGTAGGAGTGGTAAGATACGTAATAAATGGTTCCGATGGAGCGGATAAAAATATAAAGAGAGGAGATATATTTTATGCCGTCAATGGAGTAGAACTTATTGCCGAAACAGATGAAGAAGGAAATATTGTATCCAGTAATTTGGACCTGTTAAATCCGGATGTTTTTACTCTAAACTTTGCAGAACTTACCGAAAGTGGTCTTGTGTCCAACGGAGTAAACATTGAACTTATAAAAACGGAGATTATCGAAAATCCCATTCATATTTCAAAGATTTTGGAAATAAATGGAACCAAGATTGGGTATGTCATGTACAACAGCTTCACTGCTAATTTTGACAATGATTTAAATACCGCTTTTGCAGAGTTAAAAAATAGTGGTGTTACAGAACTTATCCTGGACTTAAGATATAACTTAGGTGGTTCTGTGCTATCTGCAACTAGATTGTCCAGTATGATTACCGGGCAATTTAATGGTGAACTTTTTTCGAGGGAGCAATGGAACGCAAAATGGCAGCCATATTTGGGGCAGGACAATAATTTTGTGGATGCTATTGATGGTGATCCTATAAATAGCCTAAACCTCAATTCCGTTTATATTATCGCCACAGATGATAGCGCTTCTGCCAGTGAACTGACAATAAATAGTCTAAGTCCCTACATTGACGTATTTCATGTTGGAGGAGTTACAAGAGGAAAAAATGAGTTTTCTGTTACTTTAGTGGATAATCCAGTACAAGCTATAGAACAAACAGGCCAGCCGCCTTTTCCTGTTCCTTACATAGTACTCGGGGGGGAATTTAACACGGTTGAAAATTCAAACCCAAGACATAAATATGCTATGCAGCCGTTAGTAGGCACCAACGTGAATGCAGACGGCTTCGGTGAATTCACCAATGGGCTTGAGCCCGATTTTCCCTTAAATGAAAGTCTGGGCAACCTTGGGCAATTAGGGGAGCCAGGAGAGCCACTATTGGATTTGGCCATAGAGCAAATTACAGGTATCAGTGCGAAATCATTACAAATTGACATACCTGATAACTACCAAATAAAAACTATAACAAGTTCAAATAGAATGAAACCTTTCAGGGAAATTACACGCTACGATCTAATAAAATAAATTTAGACGTTACAAGTTATACCTACTATGAGAAAAATATTAGCCCTTACATTAGCATTGGTAGTTGTTTCCTGTTCCAAGGACGAGGAATTATCTGTACCAAAAACAATAGCCCCGCTACCCTCAGCCAACGTACCTGTACAGGATTTTATGTGGAAGGCGATGAATTTCTGGTATTTCTGGCAATCCGACGTAAAAGATTTGGCAGATGACCGTTTTACGGATTCTGAAAGCTACACGGAGTTTTTGCAATCAGAAGAAGACCCTGGTGCTTTCTTTGATAATAAATTATTGTATATCCAAGATAGATTTAGCTTCTATAATTCAGATTATAGGGAATTGACCAACTCTTTGGCAGGTATTTCCAGGAGTAACGGTCTTGAATTCGGTTTGGTCCAAAAAGCGAATAGCACGGAAGTGTTTGGATATGTAAGGTACATTATTCCCAACTCCGATGCGGCGACTAAAGATATTGAACGTGGAGACCTGTTTACAGGTGTCAACGGAGTTACCCTGACCATAAATAATTATGTGGATTTATTGTTCGGCGAAAACAATACATATGTTTTGAACATGGCAGACTTTTCCAACGGGGACGTGGTACAAAATGACAGGGAGGTGAGCCTTACCAAGGAGGCAGCACTTGCGGAAAATCCAGTTTTTATCTCTAAATCATTTGAAATCAATGGTATTACTATTGGATATTTGATGTACAATCAATTCACGAACGAGTACGATGATGACCTCTATGAGGCTATTTTGGGACTAAAAAACTTGGGTATAACAGAGTTGATAGTGGATTTACGTTACAATCCCGGTGGGTCCGTAAATACCACACGTGCTTTGGCCAGTATGATCTATGATACCAACACGGATAATTTATTCCTTAAAAAGCGGTATAACGATAAAATACAGGACCAGTTAACGGAAAGCCAATTAGAAGTATATTTTACGGATAGAGTCGGTAGCAATACCATAGACCCATTGGGTTTGACTAAGCTGTACGTATTAACTACGGGAAGTTCCGCATCAGCAAGTGAACTGCTTATTAATAGTCTGGAACCCTATATAGATGTAATTCAAATTGGGGATGTTACCCGTGGAAAAAACGAATTTTCCACCACACTTGTGGACGATAGGGAAAATTCCTATCTATATACACCCACAAGAGTCAACAAAATAAAGTCAAATAACCAATGGGCCATACAGCCTTTGTTGGGAAGAAATGAAAATGCAGACGGATTTTATGAATACACGGACGGATTGGTTCCTGATATCACATTGAAGGAAGATTACGGTAATCTTGGAATTTTAGGGGATTTAAATGAACCTTTATTGGCCAGGGCCATACAAGAAATTACAGGTGTAACGGGAAAAAGAAGTTTTACGGTTGAAAATCCTATCGAGATTCTTTCAAGTTCTAAAATGTTTGGTCCATTTAAGGATAAAATGATAGACGATACCGTATACGATATGGAGCTATCACTCCAATAAAATATAACATTATAAAAAAGGCGACCTATCTGGTCGCCTTTTTTTACTCCTAAAGTCTTAAACGCATACCCAACCTAAAGTTTCTTCCTTTGGTCGTGTAGTTCAATATCTCAACGTAATCTTCATTCAACAAGTTGTCTACCGAAGCAAAAATGCTGAATTGATCGCATATATCTTGTTTAAAGTAAAAATTCAATAGTCCAAAAGAGTCTAAATCCACATTGGAAAATGTATTAAAATCGGTATCCAACCGCTCAGAAACATATTGGTAGCTTAAAGAAAAATAAGATGTCTCTTTTAACAGATATGAAATTCCCGCATTTACCTTGTTCTTTGGAATTCGCAAGGCCAATCCACTTTTGGAATCCGTAAAGGTATAGTTTGCGGTAAGCTCAAAATTATCGATTGGAATAGCCCTGAGTTCCACCTCAACTCCTGAAAGTGTAACCTCATCGCTAATGTTTCTATATTGGCTTTCAAAAGTATCGGGGTCAATGGTTACATAATTTATTCTATTTTCTTCCTTTCTATCAAAATAGACCGCACTGAACCTTAACCTATCTGAAAATTGAAACTCCAGACCGCCTTCCACAGTTGTATCTTCTTCCGGTTGCAAATCTGGATTTGCCCCAAATGGACCATAAAGCTGTGAAAGATTGGGAGCTACATAGGAAATAGCATAGGAACCGAACAATTTCAGGTATCCCTTATTGACCTTAATCCTATAGGACGGATTAAAATTATAAATCCAGTTGCTACCATATTCGCTATGGTTGTTCCAACGGGATCCTGCATTTATGTTAAGTCCAAAATCGCTCACATAAACAAAATTGAGGTAAGGATCTACATTGTTGGCATCCCTTGTTTCGGTAAATAAAGTCCTTCCGTTTACAACGTTTAGACCTACAATAGTATAAATAGTCTCGTTGATTGCATACTTATTGAAAACATCCAATACAAAGGATTCAGAATCATAGAAGCTTGGAGCGTTTGAAAGAAAATCCCTGGTTATCTGGTTAAAAGCGGTATTAAGGTGTACCGACCCGTTTTTATAGGAATACGTATTGGTAAGGCCAAAACGGGATTGTTCACTTTTAAAATGAAAATCAGCATCGGAAATTGGAAAGCCGTTATCATAATCGGAATTCAATTTGTTATAAAAGGCCAAGGCTTCCATATTAAATCGTTTGGAAAATTTATAGCCTAACTTCAGGTTCCCGTCAATTCTGGAAAATGCATCCTCCTCTTCACCAATGGCCGCTGAAAGACCGTCCGTAAACTGATTTCCCCCAGAGGCCAAAAAGGTAAGGCCATTCTTTTTTCCCGTAACGGTAACATTATTGGAAATATCCGATATAGAATAGTTTTGGTCATCTTGGGACTGGTTCGTTCCCCAATTGGAAATAGCTTCCAAAGCCAAACCGTCAGCTTTCGCTTTTTTTGTGATAATATTGATTACTGCGGTCGCGGCAGAATTACCATACAGTGTACTGGAAGCCCCTTTTATAATCTCAATGGTCTCGATCTGGGCAATGTTCAACAAACGTAGATCATACTCTGCATTTACATTTGAAGGATCCGAAACTTGAATACCGTCTATGATCACCAAAACTTGACGATTGTTACCTCCCCGAGCGAACACGGAAATATTTTGCCCCGCATAACTTCGGCTACCATTGATTTCGAGCCCACTTTTCGTGTTAATAATTTCGGCCAGGGTACGGCCTTGATTTCTTTCCAGTTCTTTTGCTGAAATTTTAATGACTGTTTTTCCTGAGTTTTCTCGTTTTAAGGAAAAACGGGAGTCACTCACTATCACTTCATCCAATTGCTGAAGTTGAAAAGAATCCTGTTTTTCGTCCTTGACGGAGTCTAAAGATTGCCCCTCTTGGGCAATCGCATTAGTGCATAGCAAGGCCATGGCACCAAAGTTTACCAAATTTTTGTACATTTTTTAATCTCTTGTTCGAGCGAATAGTATGTCTGTCACCATACGTAAACCTTTATCCCGAAAGTTTAACAATAGTTGTTTGAATTTGGCAGGTCTCCTGACTTGCATCCTATCGTGGACCTTCCCGTCCTTATAGCGCTATTTGGACAGTGGTTTTAGAAGTGTACGATAGGTACCGACGAATCGGCTTAGCTTACAGTTGCGGGAACAGCTCCGGATTTTCACCGGATTCCCTTTTAATCAATACGACTTAAAAGCAGTTGTATTGAACCAAAATTCGGGTGCGAAAATAAAATTAATTTCCTGTTAATCCTTCCTTTTCTTAGACATTTTTACCATCAACCAAACAAATCCAACGATAAAATGAAGAAGAATAATGCCAGCAACGATATATATTACAGTGTTTGAACCTCCTCTCATAATTTGCATTTTGACCAAAGTTATGGTCTTGTCCACAAATAGAATGTGACTTTTGTTACCTTGCAGAAAATTATGAACATCAAAACCAAACTACGCTTGAAGTTCTCGAAGTCTTTTTTCTACATAGTTCTTTTTCTTTGTTTTTTTGGTTGCAAGACCAATAAAAAAGAGTCTTTCCCTGTATCCCATTCCAAAACTGGAAAAATTGAATATGCAAAAGGATTTACAATAGAGAAATCCGGACCGGACATTACCCTAGTTAAAATTACCTCTCCCTGGCCCAATGCCAAATCTGCCTATACCTACGCTCTTGTGCCAAAAGATAAATTACCGGCCGTTACACTCGATAGAAATGCATATGACGCCATCATTGGTACCCCGGTAGAAAGTGTGGTAGTTACTTCGACCACGCATATTCCAGCTCTGGAAGGGCTGGGGATACTGGATAAGCTTGTGGGTTTTCCAGAAACAAAATACATATCCTCCAAAGCTGCCAGAAACCGAATTGAAGAAGGACAAATAAAAGAATTGGGAAGCAATGAAACCCTTAATACGGAAATGGTCATAGCATTGCAGCCAGAACTAGTAGTTGGTTTCAGCATAAATGCCCAGAACAAAGCATATAACACCCTAGAACGCTCCCGTATCCCTGTTGTATACAATGGTGATTGGACCGAGGAAACCCCCTTGGGCAAGGCTGAATGGATCAAGTTCTTTGCTCCTTTTTTCAATAAAGAAAAAGAGGCGGAAAACCTATTTTCCGAAATTGTCCTTAATTACAATAATGCCAAGGAAATTGCTGCCCAAGCCCCCACATCCCCTACTGTAATTAGTGGGGCCATGTACAAGGATGTTTGGTACCTTCCCGGGGGCAAAAGCTGGGCCGCACAATTTATTAAAGATGCCAATGCCCATTATATGTGGGCAGAAACCCAGGAATCCGGAAGCCTTTCGTTAAGCTGGGAAAGCGTACTTCAAAAGGGCAAAAATGCAGAATATTGGATTGCTCCTTCCCAGTTTACCTCCTATAAAGGTCTGGGCAATGCTAGTGAACATTACAAACAATTTGATGCCTTTAAAAATCGGAATATATTTACCTATGCGAGCAAAAAAGGTGAATCTGGCGGTCTCTTATATTATGAATTGGCACCACAACGTCCAGATTGGGTGCTGCAAGACCTAATCCATATTTTTCACCCTAACTTACTACTGGATTACGACCCTCACTTCTTTAAGCCCCTGGAATAATTGAGACCTAAAGGAACATACACTTTACGATTTGGAATCCTAATGGTTGCTCTTTGTGGCTGCCTATTACTCAATATTAGTCTAGGGTCGGTTTCCATTTCATTTACAGATACCTTAAAAGCCATTTTTGGAGCTGAAATCCAAAACAAATCCTTGACCTACATTATTTGGAATTATCGGATTCCCAAAGCCTTTACAGCTATTATGTCTGGTGCTGGTTTAGCCCTAAGCGGGCTGTTGATGCAGACCCTATTCAGAAACCCTTTAGCGGGTCCATTCGTACTGGGCATAAGTTCCGGGGCGAGTTTGGGAGCTGCGATTTTGATTATGGGGCTTTCATTGTTCTCCGGAATTTTATCGGCAAGCATGGTGACCGACGTTTCCTTGGCATTAGCATCCAGCATGGGAAGTTTTCTTGTTTTGTTCCTTGTCATTGGCGTGGCGACCAAAATTAAGGATACCATGGCCCTGCTTATTATCGGTTTGATGTTTGGAAGTATTACGGCTGCAGTGGTAAGTGTTCTGTCGTATTTTACCAACGCCGAAAAACTACAACAGTATGTTTATTGGACTTTTGGAAGTCTTGGAGATTTGTCATGGAATCAACTGGGGATTTTGGGCATAGCGATTCTGGTTGGAATTGGGATAAGTATTTTTTCCATTAAGCCCCTGAATGGATATCTGTTGGGAGAGCACTATGCTCAAAGTTTGGGTATTCACCTTAAAAAATCACGTTTTTTAATAATTATAGCGACCGGGATTTTAGCCGGAAGCATAACGGCTTTTGCCGGACCTATAGCGTTTATTGGTTTGGCCGTGCCCCACCTAACCCGACAAATATTCAATACCACCGACCATAAAATTTTGGTTCCTGCGGTATTGATGTATGGAAGCATCACCCTTTTGTTGTGCGATATTGTGGCCCAATTACCAGGGCAAGCAGAAGTCCTGCCTATCAACGCCATAACTAGCCTTATTGGGGCTCCCGTAGTTATATGGCTTTTAATGCGAAAAAGAAAGATGATTTTTTAACCTATGGATATTACAAACCCCGAAAAGGAACATACCATTCTTGAAATCGATAATCTTACCATAGGGTATGAAAATAAAAAGGTATGCAGTGCTATTTCATTTGCGGTAAAAAGAGGGGAATGTGCCGCAATTGTGGGTGTCAACGGTATCGGTAAATCTACATTGTTAAGAACTATCGGCCATTTACAGCCGGCATTGGGCGGAACCATTAGAATTGATGGCACATTGATTTCGCAAATGAGCATGAACAATTTGGCCAAACGGCTGAGCCTTGTACTTACCGAACCCATAGCCTCCAAAAACATGACGGTAAAGGAACTCATTGCCTTGGGTAGGCAGCCCTATACCAATTGGATGGGCAGTCTTGGGGAAATGGACATCAAAAAAATATCCGAAGCTATTAGTATGCTAGAATTGAACCACTTGGCCGACACGAAATGTTATGAGTTAAGTGATGGACAATTGCAACGGGTCATGATTGCCAGGGCGTTGGCCCAAGATACGGACATTATATTATTGGATGAGCCTACCACGCATCTAGATCTTTTTCATAAGGTACAGATACTCAAACTTCTAAAATCGATTGCGCATCAAACAAAAAAAACCGTGCTATTCACTAGCCATGAAATAGAGATAGCTATTCAATTATGTGATAAAATCTTAATTTTAGAGGGTGATAAAAATCCCTTTGACGAACCTTGCAAACTTATTGAAAACAAAGCTTTTGAACGCTTGTTTCCATTAGATACAATCCGCTTTGATGCCACTACGGGTACTTTCTGTATTCAGAAGTAACGTGTATCTTTACTTGAGTATTAAATAACATGAACGAGACACTACTTTATATCATTATCTCCATACTTGGATTGGCCATAGGCTTTGTTTTAGGAAATTACATCCAGAACCTAAAAACGAAATCCAGCCAGAGTACGCTCGAAGAGGAAAATAGACAGTTGGATCTCTTGAAAAATCAACTGGAAAACAGGAACCTTACTCTGGAAAACGAGCGGGAGGAACTCCGTTCCGAAAAGGAACAGTTGGGCCATCAAATTGTTCGATATCAAGCGGATTTGGAAAACCTACAAGCCAAAAACAGGGAACAAAAGGAGGAGGTGGAAAAACTTCAGGAAAAATTTACCAAGGAATTCGAAAATCTGGCGAATAAAATTCTGGAAGAGAAAAGTTTGAAGTTCACGGAGCGCAACGAAAGGAATATAAAAAACATCCTAACCCCGTTAAACGAAAAGATACAGTTGTTCGAAAAGAAGGTGGAGGAAAGTCAAAAAGAGAACATTAGCATACATTCGGCTTTAAAAGAGCAATTACTGAATCTACAGACCCAAAATTTAAAAATAACTCAAGAAGCGGAAAACCTTACCAAAGCCCTAAAAGGCGACAGCAAAATGCAGGGGAATTGGGGGGAATTGGTCTTGGAGCGCGTATTGGAAAAATCCGGCCTGGAAAAAGATCGGGAATACACGGTACAACAAAGCTTTACCCGAGAAGACGGATCACGTGTCTTGCCCGATGTCATCATAAACCTGCCCGACGGCAAGAAAATGATCGTGGATTCCAAGGTGTCACTTACGGATTATGAACGCTATGTGAATGCAGAAGAGGAGTTTCGAGAAAAATTCTTAAAAGACCATATCAACTCGCTCCGTAGGCATGTAGACCAGTTATCGGCCAAGAAATATGAGGATCTGTACGAAATGGAAAGTCCTGATTTTGTACTCATGTTCGTACCCATAGAACCTGCTTTTGCCATTGCGATAAACAACGATAATACCTTGTACAACAAGGCATTTGAACAAAATATTGTAATCGTTACACCCTCCACCCTCTTGGCTACTTTACGGACTATAGACAGTATGTGGAACAATGAAAAACAGCAACGTAACGCCATAGAGATTGCGAAGCAAGCAGGTGCACTTTATGACAAGTTTGAAGGATTTGTATCTGATTTGACCAAAGTGGGCAAAAAAATGGACGATGCCAAAACGGAATACAAAGGCGCAATGAACAAATTGTTCGAGGGTCGCGGAAATATTATTACCAGTATCGAAAAATTAAAAAAAATGGGAGCCAAGGCCAAAAAATCCCTTCCAGAGCCCATTCTTAAACGTGCCAAGGAAGATGATTTTGAGGAAGAGGAAGAACCTAAAATAAAACTATAATTAAAGAAAAATGAAGCGAATATTGTTCTTATTTCTAGGCGGTTGCTTGGTTGTGTTTGCCCTGGTCTATGCTTTTATCTACTACGTACCCTATAGCGAAGGGGTTAGATCGGGAGAGTTGATCAAAATAAGTAAAAAAGGCGTTTTGGTAAAAACCTGGGAAGGCGAAATCAGCCAAGGGATTTCCGGAGCCCAAATCTTCTCATTTTCCGTATTGGACAAGGATGAGGACGTCATACAGAAACTTAAAGATTACCAAGGACAGTATGTCAAGGTAAATTATACGGAACGCTATGCCACATTTTTCTGGTTGGGAGACACCAAATATTTTATTACGCAGGTAGAGCAAGAACAATCCCCACATTTTAGAAACTGATGAAACAATACAAAGGTGTAAAGGACTCCCAAGTTTCCATAACGGAACTTATGCTACCCTCCCACTCCAATTTTGGAGGAAAGGTCCATGGAGGCCATATTTTAAACTTAATGGACCAGATTGCATTTGCATGTGCCTCCAAACATTCACAGCGCTATTGCGTTACCGCTTCCGTAAATCGTGTCGATTTTTTAAATCCCATAGATGTTGGCGAATTGGTAACCCTGAGAGCCTCTATAAATTATACAGGGAAAACCTCCATGGTAGTTGGAGTCCGTGTTGATTCAGAAAATATTACCACAGGAGAAAAAAAGCACTGCAATTCCTCCTATTTTACCATGGTAGCCAAAGATGAAAACGGCAAAAGTGTTCCTGTACCAGGTTTATTGGTGACGGACAAACAAGGTATTCGCCGTTTTGCCCGAAGCAAATATCGAAAATTGGAAGCACGGCAACGGGACACCAAATTTGAATCGTATAAATTTGACCCAGAGCAGTACATACACGAACTGGAGAATGAAAACTGTATGGTTGACCTAAAATTCTAGGAAATCTCCGATGCCGCCTCTTGGTCTAAAAACCATACTAATTTTCCTGATTCTGGATGTACCAAGGATGCTGGATACACTTCACTGTCTTTTTCATTTTGGGTAATTATCCTCACCTTCTCGGATTTACTTGCTCCCGTAACCAAAAAAGCTACTTCTTGCGCATTGTTAATTACTTCTCCCGTAATAGTAACCCTATGTTGACCGGACTCAGGGTGAATGGCAACTTCACAAAGTTTATCGGAATCCCATAAATGGATTTCATGTGGAAAAATGGAAGCGGTATGCCCATCATCCCCCATACCCAATAATACCAAATCAAATTGGGGAATGTCATTGGCCTGGGGTAGCCGTTTTTCCAAAACTTCAGCATATCGTGCCGCTTCTTTTGAAGGTTCATCCTCTCCCCTTACCCGATGTACATTACCTTCCGGAATATTTATTTTGGATAGTAGATGTTCCACGGTCATCTTATAATTGCTTTCGTCATCCTCTGGTGGCACGCATCGTTCATCGCCCCAATAAAGATGTACTTTTTTCCAATCAATATCTTCTGCGTAATCATCGGCCAATTCATCAAAAACTATTTTAGGTGTACTTCCCCCGGATAATGCAATATGCACCTCTTCTCTTTTTTCAATAAACGCAACCAAGTATTTGGAGAATTGAACCGCGACTTCCTTTTTATCTTTGTATATCCTTAATTCCATCATAAATATTCAAAATGAATTGCTTAGCAAAGCACACAATAATTCTCGTCGTCCGTAAGGTTTTCACCCGGATTTCTCCAAAACCCAATACCCTCTATTAAATCATCAGCATTCGTCGGCCCCCAGGTTCCAGAAGGGTAGCCGTACATACGAACGTCCTTTCCCTTCTGCCAATAGTCCAAAATTGGATCTACGAATTCCCATGCAGCTTCTACCTCATCAGCCCTGGCATATAATGTGGCATCACCTTGCATAGCATCCAACAAGAGCCTTTCATAAGCTTCCATAACACGGGTTTCCACTAAGCTGGAATAGTAAAAATCCAAATTGGCCCGTTCTACTTTAAACCCTTGACCAGGTACTTTTACACCGAATTTGATAAGGATTCCTTCATCAGGTTGAATCCTGATAATCAATTTATTATCCTTACTATGAATACCTGATTCTTTAAATATTTGGTGGTGTGGGGTTTTGAAGTGAATGACCACTTCTGTCACTTTAGTAGGCATTCTTTTCGCCGTTCTAACATAAAAGGGAACATCTTTCCATCTCCAATTGTCCACAAAAAATTTGATGGCCGCATAGGTTTCCGTTGTAGACTCTGGGTCTACCCCTTCTTCCTCCCGGTAACCCTTTACTTTTTCCCCATTTATTTCAGAGGCCATATACTGGGCCCTAATAGTATGATCATGCAGGGTCTTTTCATCTTTCATGACACGCAGCGATTTTAGTGCCTTGACCTTTTCATTTCGTATCTCCTCTGCCCCATCACCAATGGGTGGTTCCATTACAATAAGGGATACGATTTGTAATA
This sequence comes from Maribacter cobaltidurans, assembly GCF_002269385.1. Taxonomy (NCBI): domain Bacteria; kingdom Pseudomonadati; phylum Bacteroidota; class Flavobacteriia; order Flavobacteriales; family Flavobacteriaceae; genus Maribacter; species Maribacter cobaltidurans. The sequence continues at coordinate 3,959,162 of NZ_CP022957.1, read as the reverse complement.
AATGGTTTTGGAACATATCCCGCAAAGCTCCGGACTTATCATAATATCCGCCTCGTTTTTCCACACCTACGCTTTCGGCATTGGTAATCTCTATATGATCTATATAATTCCTGTTCCATAAAGGCTCGAAAATACTGTTGGCAAAACGGGTAACCAACAAGTTTTGAACGGTCTCCTTGCCCAAATAATGGTCTATTCTATAAATCTGGGATTCTGAAAAGTGCTGTTGTAGGCCTTTGTTAAGAGCTTTTGCTGTTTCAAGGCTATACCCAAACGGTTTCTCAACAATCAGGCGCTTCCAACCATTGTTTTGGGTACTGAGACCGGCATCTGCCAAGTTTTTGGCTATGGTTTCATACAAAGTTGGTGGTGTGGACAGGTAATACATAATATTCCCTTCGGTCCCCTTTTCATCGTTAAGGTCGCCAACCCTTTTTCTCAATGGGGTATAATCCACATCGTAATCCTTGCCCAAATCTTCATAGAAAAACATTTCGGCAAACTTTTGGATTCCATCCCTATTTTTATCCTTTATCTTATCCGTCAAATACTTGCTTTCAAGAACAACCTTTTTACGAAAATCCTCATCAGATAAATCACTTCTACTCGCTCCCAATACCACAAAGTTTTTGGGTAAATGACCAGATTCATATAGGTTATATAATGCGGGCACTAGTTTTCGTGCTGTCAAGTCACCGGAAGCTCCAAAAATAACCAGCATTTGATTTTCTGTATTCTTCATGTTTCAAATTTGATAGTTTAAAAGTATCGAAAAGTAAGTCCACTACCAATGAGTTTGCAATAACTTAAGAAGTATTGTGGATATTTTCATTTATTTTTGGGGCTCACCGATACAATAATTAGAAAATCGCTTTTATATGGATAAGAAATATGACTTTGGACTAGTGGGACTGGGTGTAATGGGACGCAATTTTATCCTGAATGTTGCCGATAACGGATTTACCGCTTTTGGTAATGATTTGGATAAGGAAAAGGTGGACGCCCTGATCAAGGAAGGTGGTGATACCTCCAAAGTAAATGCATCCACGGATAACAAAGTGTTTTTGGAAGCTTTATCCAAGCCTAGAAAAATAATGTTATTGGTACCCGCCGGTAAAGTGGTGGACATCGTAATAGAAAGCCTTTTGCCCAACTTGGATGAAGGCGACCTGATTATTGACGGGGGAAACTCCTTTTATACCGATACCGATCGTAGGGAGTCCTATTTGTCCAAAAAAGGGATTAACTTTTTTGGAGCCGGCGTTTCCGGAGGTGCCAAAGGAGCCCGAAGGGGACCAAGTATCATGCCCGGTGGAAACAAGGAGGCTTATCAGCATGTAAAACCTATTTTTGAGGCCGTTGCCGCCAAATATCAAGGAGAACCCTGTGTGACCTATTTAGGGCCAAAATCGGCAGGAAACTACGTAAAAATGGTGCACAACGGTATTGAATATGGGTTGATGCAATTGACCTCCGAAATATATGACGTCTTAAAAAAAGGCGGAGACTATACCAATGATGAGCTACATGCTACGTTTCACAAATGGAACGCGGGAAGATTACAGTCTTTCTTGGTGGAAATAACCTCAGAAATTTTTGAACAGGAGGATGACTTGGGTGATGGTCGATTGGTGGATAAAATCTTGGATAAGGCCAAGCAAAAAGGAACGGGAAAATGGACCAGCCAGAACGCCATGGATTTGGGTATTCCTGTCCCAACAATTGATGTAGCGGTAAGTATGCGGGAAATATCTGCATTGAAGGAAGAGCGTATAAAGGCCGATGAACTTTATGACCGCCCTACAGTAAAACATATGAACAAGGGCCCATTGGAGAAAATGACGGAAGAGGCCCTGTATTTTTCCTTTATTATGACCTATGCACAAGGTCTACATCAGCTCGCCGATGCCTCAAGGGAATATGGCTATGAATTGGATATTGCCGAAATCGCGAAAATTTGGCGGGCAGGATGTATCATTAGGGCCGGTCTTTTGGCCGATATTACCGAAGCTTTTAGAGCCGATGATTCATTACCCAACCTATTGTTGTCCCCCACTTTTGTAAAAAAGGTACAGGGCACGGTGGATTCAGCTCGTGAATTAGTGGCTTTTGGAGCCAAAAACGGGATTCCATTGCCAGGACTTTCCAATTCTTTAACATATTTTGATGCTTATACTTCTAGTAGGTTGCCTTTGAACCTTATACAGGCGCAGCGGGATTATTTTGGGTCGCACACCTACGAGCGATTGGACAGGGAAGGTATTTTCCATACGGAATGGGAGAAGGAGTAATTCGCCATATCAAATATGCCTTATAGCATTTACGTAATTGAACTCCATAAAAAGGTATTTACGGAAAACAGAAAGTTCCGAGAAGCCAACCCTCAGTTTAACGGAGTGCTGGAATGCCTTTACGTGGGTATGACAAGCAAAACGCCAAAAGAACGTTTTGAGCAACATAAAAATGGTACGTTGAGTAAAAAAGGACATAATCTTTCCTCGAGTATTGTTAAAAAGTACGGACTATATCTTCGGGGTAGCTTATATAATCATATACAACCTTTGGCCACAAGGGAGGAAGCCTTGAAAATGGAACGTGCTTTGGCCTTGGAACTTAGGCGTAAAAAGTATGCGGTTTGGTTTAATTAATATCAAACAAAAAAGCACCCTATTCGGGTGCTTTTTACTTTTTATAGAAAGGTTTTTCTATTTACTTAAATACATTTTTCTACGTGCGTAAAGATTGTAGAACTCGTCATCCTTTAAGCTATCAATAAATAGGATACTTTCCCCGGTACTTTTCATTTCAGGTCCCAAGTTCTTGTTTACATTCGGGAATTTATTGAAGGAGAACACAGGTTGCTTAATGGCGTAACCTTCCAAGTGTGGCTTAAAGTCAAAATCCTTGATTTTCTTCTCCCCCAACATCACTTTGGTCGCATAATTCACATAGGGTTCCTTATACGCTTTTGCTATAAATGGTACCGTTCTAGAAGCACGTGGATTGGCCTCGATAATATAGACGATATCGTCCTTGATAGCAAATTGTATGTTTATAAGACCAACTGTATTCAGGGCCAAAGCAATCTTCTTGGTATGGTCCTTGATCTGCTGCATTACAAACTCGCCAAGGTTGAATGGCGGTAAGGTAGCATTGGAATCCCCAGAGTGAATTCCGCAAGGTTCAATATGCTCCATGATACCGATGATATACACATCCTTCCCATCACAAATGGCATCGGCCTCTGCTTCAATAGCTCCATCCAAATAGTGGTCCAATAACAGTTTGTTGTTAGGGATTTTTCTTAACAGGTCTACTACGTGTTCTTCCAATTCCTCTTTGTTGATAACGATTTTCATCCCCTGTCCGCCCAACACATAAGAAGGTCTTACCAATAAGGGAAAATCCAATTCGTCCGCAAGTGCTAAGGCCTCATCAGCAGTCTCTGCCACACCAAACTTTGGATAAGGAATATCATTTGCCTTTAAAAGATCTGAGAAACTTCCCCTATCCTCGGCCAAATCCAAGGATTCGAAACTTGTTCCCAAAATCTTGATTCCGTATTTGGATAATTTTTCGGCCAATTTCAAAGCGGTCTGTCCTCCTAATTGAACTATAACACCTTCTGGATTCTCATGTCTGATGATATCATAGATATGTTCCCAAAATACCGGCTCAAAATAAAGTTTGTCCGCTGTATCAAAATCTGTAGAAACCGTTTCCGGGTTACAGTTGATCATAATGGTTTCATAGCCACATTCGGCAGCGGCTAATACCCCATGAACACAGCAGTAATCGAACTCAATTCCCTGCCCAATACGGTTGGGGCCAGAGCCCAATACTACAATCTTCTTTCTATCGGTTACCACGCTATCGTTCTCCACGTATCGGGTTCCGTCCGGCTTTTCAATCTCTTCCTCAAAGGTAGAATAGTAATAGGGTGTCATGGCCTTAAACTCTGCTGCACAGGTATCCACTAACTTATATACCCGGTTTACATTCAGTTCCGTCCGCTTATTGTACACCTCACTTTCATAACAATCCAGCATGTGCGCAATTTGCCTATCGGCAAAGCCTTTTTGCTTGGCTTCCAATAACAATTCCTTGGATAAGGTTGCAATGGTATATTTGGAAATTTCCTTTTCTAACTGGTACAATTCCTCATATTGTTTCAGGAACCACATGTCTATTTTGGTAATCTCGTGAATCCTGCTCAAAGGAATCCCCATTTGTATGGCATCATAGATAACAAAGACCCTGTCCCAGCTTGGAATGGTTAATTTACTTATGATCTGATCGTAATTTTTATATCCTTTACCATCGGCACCCAAACCATTTCGTTTGATCTCCAAAGACTGAGTGGCTTTATGTAGGGCTTCTTGAAAGGAACGGCCTATGCCCATGACCTCACCAACCGATTTCATCTGAAGCCCTAACGTGCGGTCAGACCCTTCAAACTTATCAAAGTTCCATCTTGGAATTTTTACGATAACATAATCCAAGGTAGGTTCGAACAATGCCGAAGTGGATTTTGTTATTTGATTTTCCAATTCGTTCAAACTATAGCCAATAGCCAGTTTGGTAGCTACCTTTGCGATGGGGTATCCTGTTGCCTTGGAAGCCAAGGCCGAAGATCTTGAAACCCTAGGGTTTATTTCGATGGCAATAATATCTTCCTTCTCATCCGGACTTACCGCGAACTGGACATTACATCCTCCTTCAAAATCACCGATACTTCGCATCATCTTAATGGCCATATCCCGCATTCTTTGGAAGGTCCTGTCCGAAAGTGTCATTGCAGGTGCAACGGTAATGGAATCCCCGGTATGGATACCCATGGGATCCATGTTTTCAATGGTACAGATAATTACTACGTTGTCGTTCTTGTCGCGTAAAAGCTCCAATTCGTATTCCTTCCAGCCCATCAACGCCTTATCGATCATCACCTCATGGATTGGTGAAATTTCCAGACCATGACTTAATAAGGCGTCAAAATCCTCAGGTTTATAAACTATGGAAGCCCCTGCACCTCCTAAAGTATAGGAAGCCCTAATGACCAATGGAAATCCAAATTCCTGAGCAATTTCCTTTCCTTTTAAAAAGGAAGTTGCAGTTGCCTGGGGAGCCATGCCGATACCTATTTTCAACATCAGCTCTCGGAATTTTTCCCGGTCTTCCGTAATATTGATAGCATCGATGTCCACACCAATCAATTCTACACCAAAATCTTCCCAGATACCTTTTTTGTCCGCTTCTATACAAAGGTTCAACGCCGTTTGCCCTCCCATGGTTGGAAGCACGGCATCTATTTGCGGATGCGCCTTTAAGATTTCAACAATCGATTTTGTGGTTAGTGGCTTCAAATACACATGATCGGCCATGGAAGGATCCGTCATAATAGTTGCCGGGTTACTATTGATCAAAATAGTTTCTATTCCATCCTCCCTCAGAGATCTTAGGGACTGACTTCCTGCATAATCGAATTCACAAGCCTGACCTATAATAATAGGTCCGGAACCAATAATCAAAATTGAATTTAAATCTTTTCTTTTAGGCATTCCAATAATAGTTTCTCGTTATCTAAAATTTCAAAATTAGGTCAAAAAAAAGGTGCTGAACTTAAAGAAGCAGCACCTTTTTTTAAAAGTTATCTACAAGTCATTACTTTTTATGACGTGGCTCAGAGGAAACAGTTAGTTTTTTTCTACCTTTTGCCCTTCTTCTAGCAAGAACTTTTCTTCCATTAACGGAAGCCATACGCTCACGGAAACCGTGTTTGTTTTTTCTCTTTCTCTTAGATGGTTGAAATGTTCTCTTGCTCATCGCCTATATTTTAAATCTAAATGAATGTCTTTTTTGAAGTACCGTTTAATGCATCGGTAAAACCGGGTGCAAATATACAAAGAGTTTTTTCTTTGGCAAGTAGTAACAAAAAAATATTTTACAAATTACATTCTTTCCAAAAGCTAGGTTTTCGCTAATTTTGCCCGAATCAATTTCTACCGGTTTCTATCTTTTGGAAAATAAGCTTTTATAATTAAAACCGGTCTTATACAAATCAATTTTCAACCATGTTCAACAAAAACATAAAACTAGTCATTGCAGGTTTAATTATAGCATATGCCGTATATCAATTTATTGAGGGCAATATTGGCAACGGTATATTTCTAATCCTTTTGTCCCTAATCTTCGTCTTTCTATATTTTAGAAATGAAATTATCCTGCTGGCCTTTCTTAGGATGAGAAAACAGGATTTAGCCGGAACCGAAAAATGGCTCTCCAAAATAAAGAATCCAAAAAGTGCCTTGATTACCAAACAACAGGGGTACTACAATTATCTACATGGTATCATATATTCACAGACCAACCTTACACAGGCCGAAAAGTACTTTCGAAAAGCTCTTAAGCTGGGATTGACGATGGATTATGATGTGGCCATGGCCAAGTTGAGTTTGGCCGGAATATCCATGCAGAAACGAAGAAAGAGAGAAGCTACTATGTTGTTGAACGAAGCAAAAAAATTAGACAAAAACAATATGCTGACGGAGCAGATAAGAATGATGCAGCAGCAAATGAAGAAAATCTAATTTTAATCTATCTCTCCTATTTCGATGTTTCTTTATAATATCCTTTATTCGGTATTTCTATAGCATACTTCTTGCGCGAGCTATTATTCAAGTGCGGCTCACGTAGCCACGGATTATGTCGCTTTAAAATCTTATAGTTGATTTCATACTCTTGAGCAAAATCGGCAAAGCTAGAAACCGGTTCATCGATTTCAACGGTAAAGGTCGGTACAGCGGTGTAATAATCCTCCTTGTCTAAGTGGAATCCATATTTCTCCGGATTTGATAAAATTTCTTTAATGGCCAAAATTCTGAAGACATATCTCCCAGTTTCATCACCTAGAAGCAAATCCCAATAATTGTCAACCTGTTGAATGCCCATGTATTTATTGATGGATCCAGGACCTGCATTGTATGCTGCAGCAGTTAAGGACCAACTTCCATATTTTTCCTTCCACTTGTTAAGATATTTACAGGCAACTTCGGTTGATTTTTCCAAATGGTATCTTTCATCTACATTGGAGTTGACTTCCAAACCATATTCGCGTCCGGTTTCCCTCATAATTTGCCAAAATCCTGTAGCCCCAGCAGGCGAAACCACGTTTGTCAATCCGCTTTCGGCAACCGCCAAATATTTAAAATCATCTGGAATACCATTTTTTGCCAAAATCGGTTCTATAATGGGAAAGTATTTATGGGCCCTTTTCATTAACAACAACGCATTGGACTGCCAGTATGTATTTACTAAAAACTCACGGTCTACACGCTCCATTATTTCAGGGTCCTCTTGTGGGACCACTTCGCCGGCAAAATTTAAATCAGAAGGAATATCAATGGATGAGATACGATACTCTGCAGCAACGTTCTTTTCAATAGTATCATTGGCAATGGCATTTTTACTGTTTGTGCCAACCAATTCCGTAGATGTAGTTGCAAAAATCAAGGTGCCCACAATAAAAAGGACACCGCAAAACATCAAAATATTCTTTAAGAGTTTCATATGTAAAAACCGTTTATGTGTAATCAAAGGTATTAATAGAACTAGGTTAATCCAAAATAATTGTGGGCAGGTGCTCATTAAACCATTTTGCCCGATGGATAATCATAGTATGTGTGCCATTTTTTACTATTTTACAATCACTAATATTGGCTATTGGAAAAACAGCATCTTTATCCCCATGAATATGTATAAGGCCTTTGGGGTATTCCGTTTGCCTCCAGTTTACCATTTGATCAATACACCAATCAATATATCGTTTGTCCCTTATAGAAAGGTATTTTTCATAAAGTTCCAATCTTTTCACTACGGTTTCACCAAAGGCATATTTGGCCAAGAGTTCAACATTGTTCACAAGACCAGTAGGCAATAGCTTGTGGATTTTTGTATAACGTGCGAACAACATCTTTTTAGGCAATTCCTTTTTCAGTTTTACACTGGACACAATTATTACCTTCTTTACAGGCATGTACTTTGCGATTTCCTGCACCAATATTCCTCCTAAGGACACTCCTAAAAGTACTGGGTTTTCATGTGTAATTCTTTGGGACATTTCTTTGGCATAGGATTGTAGGGATTGTCCCCCTTTGGGAATAAACCAATCCAAAAAATGCACACAGAATTCATCTTCGGGAAGCTTGATAAATTCAAAAATGGAACTGCTTGCCGCCATACCCGGCATAAAATAGATATGGATTCTAGAATCTTGCATAAAATGCAAATGTCATTAAAACTAGGAATTTAGGTAAATTTTTGTTAGTTTTGAACACTGATTGTTGATAACTTAACACTTCAACAGATTTTATAAGTACTAAGGATTGAATTACGATTGGGGAACATCGTAATTTTTTTGTCTAAACCAAACGCTAAAATCAACTATATGAATAATGTTATCATTAAGGACAATGCTTTCTTGCGACAATTTGAAACAACTATCAATGGCCAACTTGCCAAAATAGAGTACTCCTCCCAAGAAAGAAAAGTCTTTTTAACCAAGCTGGTTGTCCCAGAAGAGATAGACCAAGATGGTTTTAAGGAAAATTTCATTAAATCCGTTCTCCACCATATTCAGGAACAAAATTTAAGGGTGGTTCCAACAAGTCCTCAGATTGCAGGATTTTTGAGAAAGAACAGACAGTACAAGGATATGTTGCCAGTAGGCATCAGAATCTAATTAAAAAGCTCCTTTCGGGAGCTTTTTTTATACTATTACGGGAGTATTTACAAATTCCATGGTTACAAGTCCGTCCTCTGCTATTTCCTTAAGTCTTATTTTATGTAACGTATTTACCAAAGTTGGATTCCAAGGGGTTTTTACTTTTACATAGTTTTCTGTAAATCCATGGATATAGCCTTCCTTGTTCTCTCCTTCGAACAATACCTCTAATTCTGATCCCAATTGACTTTCATAAAAGGCACGTCTCTTTTTTACGGATAAGGCCCTGAGCATTTTACTCCGTTTATTCCTAACTTTTTTGGGTACTACCCCATCCATAGTTACAGCTTCCGTATTATCCCTCTCCGAATAGGTAAAGACATGTAAATAGGAAATATCCAATTCATTCAAAAAATGATAGGTCTCCAGAAAATGGTCGTCGGTTTCCCCTGGAAACCCCACGATGACGTCTACCCCAATACAGCAATTGGGAATAACCTCTCTTATTTTTTTAACACGATCTACATACAGGTTGGTGAGATACCTTCGCTTCATTAATTTTAGCAGTTCATCACTACCACTCTGCAAGGGAATATGAAAATGGGGAACAAAGCTATCACTTTGGGCAACAAAATCAATAGTTTCATTTTTCAAAAGGTTGGGTTCGATGGATGAAATCCGTAACCTGTGAATACCATCTACGGTATCCAAGGCCTTTACCAAATCCAGGAAAGTATGTTCGTGCTTTTTATTACCGAACTCCCCTTTACCGTAGTCGCCAATATTAACTCCCGTCAGAACGATTTCCTTAATATCCTGTGCCGCAATTTCCTTGGCATTCCTCAAAACATTTTCCAGTGAATCACTTCTAGATATCCCCCTGGCCAAGGGAATGGTGCAATAGGTACATTTATAATCACATCCATCCTGTACCTTTAAAAATGCTCTAGTCCTATCCCCTATCGCATAACTTCCCACATAAAAGTCGGCTTCTTGGATTTCACAGGAATGTACTTCCCCCATGTCATTTTTGGACAGGTCATTAACATAATCCGAAATATTGAATTTTTCTGTGGCTCCCAACACCAAGTCAACACCATCCACTTCAATAAGTTCTTCCGGTTTTAACTGGGCGTAACAGCCAATAGCCGCAATGAAGGCCTTTGGATTGGACTTTTGCGCTTGCTTGACAATGGTTTTAAATTTTTTATCGGCATTTTCAGTGACGGAACAGGTATTAATGACATACATATCCGCATTTTCGTCAAAACCGACCCTGTCAAAGCCCTCTTTTACCAAGCTTCTAGCAATGGTAGAAGTTTCGGAAAAATTAAGCTTACAGCCCAACGTATAAAATGCAACCTTCTTTTTCATGATTTAGGAATTGAATTTCCTGAATGTTCAAAATTAATAATTACGCCACTTTTTAGTCATCTCAAAAACATGGTTCAGGATGTCCGCATCCGCATCGGTGAACTCCACCCCTCTTCTGGCCATCATAACCTTGGCAGCTTCAAATGCCTTTGCAGGCAAATAGGAGGAAAAACCGGAAGCACCTCCCCAGCTAAAACTGGGCACAAAATTTCTTGGAAAACCAGGAACGTAAATATTGGAATTCACACCGATTACCGTACCTGTGTTAAACATGGTGTTGATGGCCGTTTTACTGTGGTCTCCCATCATCAATCCACAAAATTGCAGTCCGGTTTGTTCAAATTTTTCCGTAGCGTAGTTCCACAAACGCACTTTGGCGTAGTTGTTCTTAAGGTTGGAGTTGTTTGAGTCTGCCCCAATATTGCACCATTCCCCAAGTACGGCATTTCCTAGATACCCTTCGTGGCCTTTGCTCGAGTAACCAAAAATAACTGAATTGCTCACCTCGCCACAAACCTTGGAATGGGGCCCTATTGTCGTCGCGCCATAGAGCTTTCCTCCCATTTTAACAATGGCATGGTCACAAAGTGCCAATCCGCCACGAATAAGGCTACCTTCCCAGATTTCAGCATTTTTCCCAATATAAATCGGCCCATCGGTGGCGTTTAAAATGCTATACTCCACCTTGGCCCCTTCTTCCAAAAATATCCGCTCCGGACAAATTAAACTATTGGTTTTGGAAATGGGTTGACTTGTCCTTCCCTTGGTCAAAAAGTCAAAATCCTCCTGAAGTGTCCTTTCATTTTGGGAAAATATATCCCAAGTATTCTTAATTTGAAAGAGTTCCTTTTCATATTCCACCACATTAAAGGCGCCCCAGTCGTTATTTTCATTCACTTTGTTGGACCTGTAAGCAATTATAATATCCTCCTTTGTCAATACTTCCGATTCCTTAAGTGCTTTAACTTGATCAAGGAGAAAAGCATCAGGCAAGATACTTCCATTGAGGAACACGTTATCAGACTTCAAGACCATCGGAAACTTTACACTTAGATAATCTTCTGTTTTGTAACTAACGGATGTATTTAAATATGCTTCCCATTTTTCCCTAATGGTCATGATCCCTATTCTTACATCAGCTACAGGTCGAGTAAAAGTAAAAGGTAATAGGTGTTCCCTAACAGGGCCGTCAAAAAGGATAAAGTTCATGAAGATTTTTTTTTCAAAATTAAGCAATAGGCAAAAATCTATGGCGCTAAACCTGCCTAAATACTTAAAAACTAGACATTATCTAAAAAGAAACGCCCCCAAAAACTTGGAGGCGCTGATTTTATAAGGTATAAAAAATTCTTATTCCTCCTCTTTGTTTTCGGGTTTGGAGAATTTCTTGTACTTGTTCTTGAATTTGTCGATACGACCGGCAGTATCCAAAAATTTGGCTTTACCAGTGTAAAACGGGTGTGATGTCCTTGAAATCTCCAATTTTATCAATGGATATTCAACGCCATCAACCTCTAAAGTTTCTTTTGTATCCGCTGTAGACTTGGTAATGAACACATCGTCATTGGACATGTCCTTAAAGGCTACCAATCTATAATTTTCTGGGTGTATTCCTTTTCTCATTTTTAAAATCTTTACCGTACCCATTCCAACGGGCACTTATTTTAAGGCTGCAAATTTAGTCAATTTATTAGAATTGCCAATTTATTAATTAGAAAAATCAGAAAATAAATTGTAGCTTTTGTGTAACATTTTTATATGCCAACATACTTATAGAGTAATCAACTTTTAAAACCTAAAAACAATGGAAGAAAATAAACCTAAAACAGGAAAATATGCTCTGAACTTTGGTGTCATAACCGGAGTAGTCGGAGTTGTATTTGCAATAATGCTGTTTACGATGGACATGCACTATGAACAAGGTGCTGCAGTTCAAATAACACAAACTGTAATTTTGGCCGTAGGAATTGTTCTTGGAATATTACAATTTAAAAAATCCAATAACGGATTTCTGTCGATTTCAGAATCTCTTAAAGTTGGTGCCGGTGTTGCTTTAATTGCAGGTATTATTGGTTTGATTTGGTTTTTTGTTTTATCCAACGTGGTGGAACCAGATTATATGGATAAAATGTACGAAATAGGAAAAGTTAAGGCCATGGAGCAAAATCCTAAACTTACATCGGAACAAATAGACCAAGGTATTGAAATGCAGAAAAAATTTGCATGGATTTCTTATCCGGTAATATTAGTAATCAACGTAATTATTGGTTTGATTGTTGGGTTAATAACAGGATTGGTTGCGAAAAAACAAGAGGCTGCTTATTGATATTTTAGTTATTTGTATTTTTGAAGGGAATTCCTGAAGTAATCAATGCAACTATCCATAGTTATTCCCTTACTGAACGAGGAAGAATCCCTCAAAGAACTTCATGATTGGATTGCATCCGTGATGCAATCCAATCATTTTTCTTATGAAATTTTATTTGTTGACGATGGTAGTACGGACGATTCCTGGAAAACCATTTCGAAGCTTTCAGAACTCAACCCTCATGTAAAAGGAATTCGTTTCCTTAAGAATTTCGGAAAATCACAAGCTTTACATGCCGGATTTAAGGCTGCTAAAGGAGATGTCGTCATCACCATGGACGCAGATTTGCAGGACAATCCAGAGGAAATCCCAGAATTATACCAACTTATTCAATCCAAGGAATATGACTTAATTTCTGGATGGAAAAAGAAACGCTACGACTCGCTTATATTCAAAAACCTGCCTTCCAAACTTTTTAACTGGGCCGCAAAAAGGACTTCAGGCGTTAAACTACATGATTTCAATTGCGGATTGAAGGCCTATAATAAATCAGTCATAAAAAACATTGAAGTATCGGGTGAAATGCACCGATATATTCCGGTGTTGGCCAAAAATGCAGGGTTCAATAAAATCGGCGAAAAAGTAGTAAAACACCAGGCCAGAAAATATGGAAAGACCAAATTTGGTATGGAACGCTTTATCAATGGGTTTTTGGATTTGATCACCATTTGGTTCGTTTCCCGTTTTGGCAAACGCCCCATGCATCTCTTCGGTGCCTTGGGCGTTA